>QCJV01000029.1 GCA_003215795.1 Prochlorococcus sp. AG-409-F19 | reverse complement strand
AGTGATATTATTGAAGGTAAACAAGGAAGATTTAGACAGAATCTTTTAGGTAAAAGAGTCGATTATTCTGGGAGATCTGTAATAGTAGTTGGACCGAAGCTCAAAATGCATCAATGCGGATTGCCTAAAGAGATGGCAATTGAGCTTTTCCAACCTTTTGTAATTCATAGATTAATAAGACAGAATATTGTTAATAACATTAAGGCTGCTAAAAAACTGATTCAACGAGCAGATGATGAAGTGATGCAGGTCCTTCAAGAATGTATTGAAGGTCACCCTATTTTATTAAACCGAGCGCCAACATTACACCGTCTTGGAATTCAGGCGTTTGAACCTAAACTTGTAGCTGGCAGAGCAATTCAATTGCACCCATTAGTTTGTCCAGCATTCAATGCTGACTTCGATGGGGACCAAATGGCTGTGCATGTTCCTTTGGCTATAGAGGCGCAAACTGAGGCAAGGATGTTGATGCTCGCAAGTAATAATATTCTTTCTCCTGCTACTGGAGAACCAATTGTTACCCCTTCTCAAGACATGGTTCTAGGTTCATATTATTTAACGGCTCTTCAGCCAGGGTTACTGAAGCCAGAGTTTGGAGATCAATCAAAGACCTTTGCTGGATTAGAGGATGTCATACATGCTTTTGAAGATAAGCGAGTTGGTCTTCATGATTGGGTCTGGGTTCGCTTTAATGGCAAAGTGGATGATGAAGATGATCGAGATACCCCTATAGATGCTAAGACTCTTGAAGATGGGACTCGAATTGAACAATGGAGTCTTCGACGAGATCGGCTAGACGAACAAGGTGCTTTGATTAGCCGTTTTATTTTGACCACTGTAGGTCGTGTAGTTATGAACTACACAATTATCGATGCTTTGGCTTCAGCCTAAATTTTTTCTTTCTCTTTTTCCAAAAAACTGACTAGGCATTATCAATGACTCCCACTTCTTCAAAATCACGTAAAACCTCAAGTAGAGGCAGAAAAGGTTCAAAGAAAAAAGCAGCTAAGGTAAATCAGATACCGCCTCTTTCCAAAACCCCACCATCTTTTAGGAATTGTGTTGTTGATAAAAAGACGCTTAAGCAGTTAGTTGCATGGTCATATAAAAATCATGGGACTGCAGTTACTGCTGCAATGGCTGACAATCTGAAAGACTTGGGATTTAAATATGCAACACAAGCTGCAGTTTCTATTTCAGTAGATGACCTGAAAGTACCTGAAGCTAAGCAGGATTTACTTGGTCAAGCTGAGGCTCAGATTACAGCTACTGAAGAGTGTTACCGTCTTGGTGAAATTACAGAAGTAGAACGTCATACAAAGGTTATTGATACATGGACTGAGACGAATGAAAGATTAGTTGATGCTGTTAAAAAGAATTTCAATCAAAATGATCCGCTCAATTCAGTGTGGATGATGGCAAATTCTGGAGCAAGAGGCAATATGTCGCAGGTGCGTCAGCTGGTAGGGATGAGAGGATTAATGGCTAATCCACAAGGAGAGATTATTGACTTACCAATTCGCACTAATTTTCGAGAAGGGCTTACGGTAACAGAATATGTTATTTCTTCTTATGGTGCCCGTAAAGGCTTAGTAGATACTGCCTTAAGGACAGCTGATTCAGGTTATTTAACTCGACGATTAGTAGATGTAGCTCAGGATGTTATTGTTCGTGAGGAAGACTGTGGAACAACTAGAGCGATTCTTGTAAAAGCCGAGGACGGATCTTTTGGGAATAGACTTGTTGGTCGTTTAACAGCTGAAGACATTCTTGATGGTGAAGAATCTGTTCTCGTTAAACGTGATGTGGCTATTGATCCAGAGCTTTCAAGGAAAATTGAGAAAGCAAATATTACTGGTGTGATGGTACGCTCTCCACTGACTTGTGAGGCAACTCGCTCTGTATGTAGAAAATGTTATGGATGGGCCCTTGCTCATAATCAACTGGTTGATTTGGGGGAAGCGGTAGGCATCATAGCGGCTCAATCAATTGGTGAGCCTGGTACTCAATTGACCATGAGAACTTTCCATACTGGAGGTGTTTCGACGGCAGAGACAGGTGTTGTTCGCTCTACTGTTGCAGGAAAAGTTGAGTTTGGCTCAAAAGCACGTTTGCGTGGCTATAGAACACCTCATGGTGTTGAGGCCCAACAAGCAGAACTGGACTTTGTTTTGACTATTAAGCCAACAGAAAAAGGTAAGGTTCAAAA
>QCJV01000028.1 GCA_003215795.1 Prochlorococcus sp. AG-409-F19 | reverse complement strand
AGGTGAATCTCCAAAGAAAGTAGTCTTCATAGGTCTTGGTGACAGCGAAAAGCTCCTACTCAATGATCTTCGTGAAGGAGCTGCCCTTGCCGCCAGGGAAAGTCTAGATTCAGATGGTGCAATGGGAGTTATCTTCCCTTGGGAACGATTTGACTCAAGTATTGCTGCAAGAGTGGTAGCGGAATCTATTCGGCTTTCTTTTTTTCAGGATCAAAGGTTTCAAAGCGATCCAAAACCTCGCAAACATCCAGTCAAGCTTGATTTAATTGGAATCTCGGGAAATCTTGAAGAAACCTTTAAGGAAGTAAATTCTATTTGTGCTGGAGTAGAGCTTGCTAGAGAGCTTGTGGGAGCTCCACCTAATGAATTAACTCCAGAAGACCTAGCAGAACAAGCAATTGAAATTGCAAAAGAATTTAAATTGGAATACAAAATCCTTGAAAAAAAAGACTGTGAGAAAAAAGGAATGGGTGCCTACTTAGCGGTTGCCAAAGGTTCTGACTTGGACCCCAAATTCATTCACCTCACCTATAAACCTCCAGGACAAGTCCTACGAAGAATTGCACTCGTCGGGAAGGGACTGACCTTTGATTCTGGGGGATATAACTTAAAAGTTGGTGCTTCTAAAATAGAAATGATGAAATACGATATGGGTGGAAGTGCTGCTGTGATTGGCGCTGCACGTTCAATTGGAGAAATTGCACCGCAAGGGACTGAAATCCACTTCATAGTTGCCTCGTGTGAAAACATGGTCAACGGATCTGCCGTTCACCCAGGAGACATAATTCAAGCTTCAAATGGCAAAACAATTGAAATCAATAACACTGATGCAGAAGGGAGATTGACACTTGCAGATGCAATAACCTACGCGTGCAAGCTAAACCCTGATGTCATAGTTGACTTAGCAACACTTACCGGAGCATGCGTAGTTGCCCTAGGCGAGCAAATTGCAGGTTTATGGTCTAACAATGATGAACTGGCTGAAGAATTAAAAGAAGCGTCAAATTCTTGTGGTGAAAATCTTTGGAGAATGCCTCTGCAATCAAATTATAAAGAAGGTCTAAAATCCATGCTCGCTGATATTAAAAACACTGGGCCACGAGCTGGTGGGTCAATCACTGCTGCGCTTTTCCTCAAAGAATTTATTGAAAAAGATATAGCTTGGGCACATATTGACATTGCAGGCCCATGTTGGTCTGACAAGGGTTATGGAGTAAACCCTGCTGGAGCAACTGGATATGGTGTCCAAACCCTTGTCAACTGGGCATGCAATAAGAATAACTAACTTGGCTTCTTATTCAGCGTTTATTTAAGACGCTTTAGGCTCAATTATTTTTCTACAAACCGAGTCTCGTCTTTCTAGAAGTACACTGCTTTCAGGCTTTTCTAAACAATGAATCTGCCAACTTGCTTTCTTCGATGAAGTCAGCAAGATCCTGTGAAGATCATCAGATGCATGCTTTGTGGTCAAATATGGGCCAATAAATCTTTTAGAAAAACCATCTTTAATAATTACTAAATACATTTCTCATCAACAAACTCATGGGAAATGATATTTTTAATAAAAGGAATAACGAAGCAAATCTCAAAGATCTTAATCTCAGAACATAATTTTTTATTATTTTCTTAAGGTTTAGGTGCAAGTATTATTTAGACCATTGAGTACTTTTCCTAGCATTCTCACCCCATACTTCTTCCAAGCGCTTATCTCTTTGACAACTATATCGATAGAAATTATATTTTAGATTATTTCTTTCAGCATAATCCTGGTGATAATCTTCTGCAATCCAAAATGTACTTTTTGGTTTAATTTTAACCCCAACTTTATTCAATGGGATTGACAATTCTTTTTCGACTTTCTCTAAGCTTAAGTTAGCATAATTCATCTGTGACTCATCACTAAAATAAATAACTGGACTATATGAATCTCCTCTATCACAAAACTGACCTGAGGAATCATAAGGGTCTATATTTCTCCAATAGCTTCTCAATAGATCCTCATAAGTTATCTCTAAAGGGTTATAAGAAACCTTTACAACTTCTTTATGGCCCTTATGATTTTTATAAGAAGGGTTATCAATTTCCCCTCCTGAGTAACCACTCTCAACAGATATAACACCTTTCAATTCCTCAAAATCATGTTCCAAGCACCAAAAACATCCTCCTGCAAAAATAGCGGTTTCTTCTAATACATTTGCAGAGGCAATTGGAGAAATTAAAAGCAAGCAACTTATCGAAAAAACAATGACAAAATTAATTGACCTTATTAAATAGTTCATTATTTAACTAACTCAATGATTTCTTGAGCCACCCTTTTAGTAACTCCAGGTTCACCCAAATCGTTCCTT
>QCJV01000027.1 GCA_003215795.1 Prochlorococcus sp. AG-409-F19 | reverse complement strand
GCTGTCGGTGTTGCAGCTCTATGGTCAGCGACAAGATCTGCCACCGTTAAATCATCCTCATGCCCCAACCCCGTCACGACCGGCACAGGGAAACCTGCTAATTGTCGACAAAGAGCTTCGTCATCAAAAACTCTCAAGTCCTCACGACTACCCCCTCCCCTTGCAAGAACAATTGCTTGCACTCCTAATTGAGCACAACACTTAGAAAGGTAACTTAAAACCTTCTGAATTTTGTGTGAAACATCACCTTGAACAGGAATAGCAAAAATTAGAAGCTTTGCTAGTGGCCAGCGCTCTTTTGCTGTCCTCAACATATCTGCATATGCCGAACTTGGAACACTAGTCAAAACAGCGATATTAGTCGGGTATTTAGGTAAAGGGCGCCTTCTTTTCTCATCTATTAAGCCTTCTAAAATCAACAAGTTGCGAACAACTTCAAACTGTCTTAAAACCGTTGAAAGTGTAGGCCTAATATCAATAACTTGAACAACTAGATTTGCCCTATTTTCCCAAAAATTTAATTTCCCTAGAATTTGAACACCATCTTCTTGAGTAGGGCGAAAATCCAGTTTCTGCAAGCAAGAAGACCATATAACTCCTGAAATACTTGCTTCTCCATCAGTCAAAGTAAGCCATAAATGACCATTTTTTAATTGCGACTTAGAGACAGATGCATGTAACCAGAATCTTGGTGCAAAGCCTCTTGAGAGAAGATTCCCTATTGAATGGTTAAGCTCACCAACAGTAAAATTTGGAAGTGTCTCTGAGTTCAAAATCTCTCTTTAAAGCCCTCAAAAAAATTCTGATTAACCAAATCCAATTTGACCAAGAATCCCTTGACCAGTCAACAACTCAGTACTCAAACCAATCACAATTCCAAGCATGGCCAAGCGACCATTCCAGATTTCTGCATAGTTTACAAATCCATAACGAGGCTCAATATCTTCAGGTGCCATAGTCATTTATTGAAAGTAAACCAATTCTATCGAGTTACAAGAAAAAAAGTTGCTCATTTGCCCATAAAAGGATTGAAAAGTACTATCTAACATGCTTTGTTCCATCAACTGGATGATAATCGTCTCCTGTTAACTCTTCATAAATAATCGCAGGTAGACCAGTTTCAAACATTGTCTGTAAAGCCTCTTTTAAGAAAGGGTTCCATCCGCCAGTACTTACCTTGCCATGGCGAACAGTCCAATCCCACGTACCTTGAAGATCTTTTGGAATTCTTCCTTCTCTATCTCTTCGAGCAACTAAATCTAAAGACTCAACTAAGCCAACTTGAATAGGATCTTTTCCATAAGCAGGAGTAAGACTAAGTTCAAGACGAACAGGATCTTCCTTAAGAAGTTTTAATCTAAACCTTGGAGGAAGCCTCAAAGATTTGATCACCGCAACAACAACTCGCGTTCTTTGCTCCACAAATAAACCTCCTTTGAGAATTTAATAAATACTTGGTTCACTTAAGGATGTCACATCTTCTCTTCAGAAGAAGACTCTGTGGGCTTAGGAGGATCCAAATCATTAGAAAAACGAACAGTTAAAAGATCTTCATCAGTAATCTTGCCTTTTTTATCAATTAATTCTGGGTGAACGGTAAATTTGCCAGTACGGTCGTCTTGAGTAAAATGATTCCTATTTTTTGGTAGTTCATTCGCAGCCAAGAAACCCTTTGACATTACTCGCAATGCTTGCCAAAGAAGCAAAATTAAGATTAGAGAGTATAAAAATGGAAAAGCAGAACCAAGCATCAGTTTATAAGCATACAAAAATAGTTTAGAGGGGATGACTCATCCTTAGCAAAGCATTGTGGATGTAATGGAATGCTGCTGAGAACATACAATAAAAAATAAAATGGCCCTGATCACAAGAATCATAAAAAGCTATTTTGATTTAAAATCCCCTAACCAAAAGCTACTTACGCTTATAAAAGACTAAGTAGACCGGTTCACTGTCAATGCTAGTTATTGCAATGCCTAGGTATAAATTAAATAGATTTTCATTTTTATGCTGAAACAATTGACATCAAAACCTATATTGAAGAATGTAAAAGGAATATCTCTATATACCTTTGGCATTAGTCTATTAATGTGCGGAATGCCATTTTTAGCCCAATCCTCAGCTTCAGAAAAGCTGCCTGCAGATATCCAAGACATACAAACTAAACCATTTAAAAGACAATCCTTTGTTGCTAGAGCCTTAGAGAAAAGTGGTCCAGCTGTAGTAACTATAGAAACAGAGAAAAGGGTCGTCGGTAATAACAGCGATTTCCTTCCTAGAACTTTGTTGATAGATCCATACTTCGAACGCTTCTTTGGAATACCACATATTCAATCTCCAAGGTCCAGTATTGAAAGGCGCCAAGGCAGTGGTGTCATTTTTTCTTCAAAAGGACTTGTTATCACAAATGCTCATGTTGTAGAAGAAATAGATCAACTGATAGTAGGACTATCAAATGGCAAAAGAGTTGTTGGGAAAGTAGTGGGCCAAGACTCTCTGACGGACCTAGCCGTTATAAGACTGGAAGGCAAAGGTCCATGGCCAAAAGCCTTTCTAGGAGATTCAAACAAAATTACTGTCGGAGATTGGGCTATTGCTGTTGGCAATCCATATGGATTGGAAAAAACAGTAACTCTAGGGATTATTAGCAATTTAAATAGAAATGTCTCCCAACTTGGGATATCAGATAAAAGGCTAAATTTAATCCAAACTGATGCGGCAATTAACCCTGGTAATTCAGGAGGCCCCTTACTTAACTCTGATGGAGAAGTTATTGGAATAAACACACTTGTTAGATCGGGTCCAGGAGCAGGGCTTGGTTTTGCAATCCCAATCAACAAAGCAATTCAAATTGCAAATCAATTAGTAAACAAAGGTCAAGCTATTCATCCAATGATTGGTGTTCACTTATCACATGCAGAAAAAAATACAGAAGTGATAACTG
>QCJV01000026.1 GCA_003215795.1 Prochlorococcus sp. AG-409-F19 | reverse complement strand
AGAGGCTAATTGTCTTTCTCCCTGCCAAACATTAATTTCAACGGAGGATTGATTAGCTTGTGATGTACTGAAAACATCAGCCTGACGGACTGGAATGGGAGTATTTCTTGGTATCAGTACTTTCATTAGGCCACCGACAGTTTCTAGTCCTAAAGACAACGGAGTGACATCATTTAACAAAAGATCACGTAATTCTCCAGTAAGGATTCCACCTTGAACAGCCGCTCCTATTGCGACTACCTCATCAGGATTAACTGATTGAGAGGGCTCTAATGGAACAATGGTTTTAACTAATTGTTGAACCATAGGCATTCTTGTACTTCCACCAACAAGAACAACATCATTAATTTCATCGGCTGTCCATCCAGAATCTTCAAGTGCTATTTGAATAGGCTTTAAGAGCCTGTCAATTAAATCCCTACAAAGACTTTCAAATTTTTTTCTTTCTAAAGTAGTTTCTATATGCAGTGGACCATTAGGTCCAGTTGCTATAAAAGGAAGTGAAATTGGCGTTGAATTTATACCTGACAATTCTTGTTTTGCTTTTTCCGCCGCTTCAGAAAGACGTTGAAGAGATTGTCGATCGCGTCTTAAATCAATGTCATGTTCTTTTTTAAAGTCATCTGCCAACCAGTCAACAATTTTTTGGTCGAAATCATTTCCACCCAATTGTGTGTCCCCTGAAGTTGCCTTAACATCAAAAACTCCATTTGAAATCCGTAATAGAGAAATATCAAAAGTACCTCCTCCAAGATCAAAAACCAATACTCTTGATGAAGAGCTTTTATCAAAGCCATAAGCTAGGGCTGCTGCAGTTGGTTCATTTAAAATTCTTTCGACCTTAATTCCTGCAAGCAAAGCAGCATCTTTTGTGGCCTGGCGTTGAGAATCATTAAAGTATGCTGGAACAGTTATAACAGCTGAATCTATATTTTCATCTAAATGCTTCTCAGCATCGTCAATCAACTTTCTTATGATGCTACCTATTAATTCCTCAGGAGCGTATTCTCTTTCGGTTATTGGGCAGGTGACTCTTATGCAACCTTGATCATTAGCTCTAACTGTATAAGGAACATTTAAGCTAGTCTCCTCAAGTTCATCCCAAAATCTACCTACAAATCTCTTAAGGTTAGAGAATGTATTCCTAGGGTTAAGAACAAGTTGCCTTCTAGCTTGTTGACCAACAACCAATTCAGAATTTTTTGTATAGCCAATTACTGATGGTGTTGTACGAGAACCTTCTGCATTCGAAATTACAAAGGGACGC
The DNA here is from genome assembly GCA_003215795.1 of Prochlorococcus sp. AG-409-F19. GTDB lineage: Bacteria > Cyanobacteriota > Cyanobacteriia > PCC-6307 > Cyanobiaceae > Prochlorococcus_E. The sequence goes on along the minus strand of QCJV01000026.1, from coordinate 1,721 downwards.
CCAGCTTCTAAAACTCCAATAACGGAGTTAGTGGTTCCAAGATCAATCCCAACAATCCTCCCCATAGATTCACTTATTACATTACTAAGTTAACTGCCTTCGGTTGATCAACCAAGGCTTTTTAAGTGATGCAAACCGAAACAAGCTCCCTTTCAAACTTAATTGATGCGAAATACCTCTTAATAACATAGATTTAAAATATTCGAATCGGCATGGTGAAATCTGAACTCAAAAACAAATTTACGCTTAGATTACGATCATCGACCGATAAATGGATTGATTCAGGCTTTAAAAATCTTTCAGTTGCAATGGCAGCAACAGTTGCGATAGTACTTTTTTCTATCTTGCTCGTTGTTTTTCTTGAGTCAAAACCTTCAATTCAAAACTACGGTTTAAATTTTCTAATTACTTCGGAATGGGACCCTATAAATAATCGCTATGGGGCCTTTACGGCTATATATGGAACAGTAATTACATCATTCGTTTCCCTTTTAATTGCTATTCCCTTAGGAGTTGGGACAGCAATACTATTAACAGAACATATATTGCCAAGAAAAATTAATGAAATAATAGGGTTAATGGTGGAGTTAATTGCTGCAATACCATCTGTAGTACTAGGGCTTTGGGCAGTGTTTGTAATGGAGCCATTTATAAGACCTTTCTTAAATGTTTTCCACAATCATTTTGGATGGTTGCCCTTATTTAGTACTGAGGCAGTTGGGCCAGGATTAGCACCTGCAATATTAATTCTTGTTGTTATGATACTTCCCATTATAACAGCCATATCAAGAGACTCTTTAGAACAAGTTCCAAATCGATTGCGTGAGGCAGCGTATGGGATAGGGGCCACAAGATGGTGTTCATTATTTAATGTCATACTCCCAGCTGCTATATCAGGAATTACGGGGGGCATTTTGCTAGCGCTTGGCAGAGCAATCGGCGAAACAATGGCGGTTACAATGATAATTGGAAATTCAAATAATTTTAGTTGGTCCCTTTTTGCACCTGGTTATACAATATCTTCGCTTCTTGCAAATCAATTTGGAGAAGCTGATGGAACTCAAATATCATCTCTAATGTATGCTGCATTTATTCTTATGATAATGACATTAGTCATAAATATATTAGCCCAGTGGCTTGTCAAAAAACTTAGTTTGAAGTATTAGAAGATGAAAATAAAGCACGTTAAAAATCAGAATAAACTAGAATACAATCAGAGATTGTCAAGAAATATATTCAATAAATTACTTACTTACACAGTTATATTATTTGCTTTAATTTCTATCATTCCCTTATGTCTTGTATTAATATATGTATTAGTTAAGGGTGGTTCTCAGTTAAACCTAGATTTATTACTACTTGAGCCACAACCACCAGGGTCAGAGAATGGTTCAGCTGGGGGTATTGGTAATGCAATTATTGGAACAATTATTATTACTGGTATAGCATCATTAATAGCTATTCCAATAGGAGTAGGAGGAGGTATCTACTTAGCTGAATACTCAAAAGGGGGAATATTTTCTAAATTCATTCGATTTGGAACAAACGTACTTGCTGGCGTTCCTTCAATAATTGCAGGGGTGTTTATTTATGCAGTTATAGTTGTTAGTAAAATAATTCTCGGAAGTAGTTTTAGTGGAATTGCAGGTGGGATGGCCTTATCAATATTAATGTTGCCTATGGTTATAAAAACAACTGATGAAGGCTTGAAACTTGTTTCT
>QCJV01000025.1 GCA_003215795.1 Prochlorococcus sp. AG-409-F19 | reverse complement strand
CCTACGATTTGTAAAACAGTCTGGAAACCATGGAATCAGAGAATTCTGCATCTAATGAAAGCCAGGCATCAGTTGAAACTTCACTGCCTGAGAATCAAAACCTCTCAAACCAGTGGTTTAACGAACAGTTTGATGATTTGCTGCCAAAAATTCAAGAAGAATGGCCTGAGCTTGCCAAGCAAACAATTGAGGCCACAAGAGGAAGTCTTGATGAGCTAGTAAAAGTCATCTCATCTCACTCAGGAAAAACTTCCTTTGGAGTTTTAGAGCAACTTGAAGAACTAATCACTTCAGCAAGCGATAGGACAAAGACTTTAGCTGAAAGTTTTGAGCCTTTAGAAAAACAATTAGAAGATCTGCTAGATGAATTGAATAGTACGTTGAGACCACGCATAGAAAAGCCAATTCGAAAAAGACCACTAGTAGCAATTGGCATAGCAGCTAGTCTTGGTGTTTTATTAGGAATATTGATGTCAGGAGGTAGAAGGTCCTAATGAAGAGTAAAGAGCAGTCTCAAGGAATCGGTGCAGCAGCAAGAGTTACTGCCCTAGCCAGTTCAATCATGGATTTACATGTCCGAATTGCACTGAAGGAAGTAAGCAGAGAAAGACGAAGATTGATCAGTGGTGGAATTTTTCTTGCTATGGGTGGAGTATTAATGCTTTTCACATTATTAGCATTAGAAATAGTGATGATTATTTGGGTGCAAAATGCATTCAATTTAAATATTCAAATTGCTTTATTAATGATTGCATTACTCGATATAATATTAGCCGGAATAAGTCTAAGATTAGGAGGATATCTCACAAAAGGGCCTTATTTACCAGAAACAATAGAGGGATTAACTAAAAGCACAAAAGCCGTCTTTGGTAAATCTCAGTGAATTTTGTAATGTAGCCATCTGCAATCGATACCACCATTACTTACAGGGAATCGTCTTGAACATTTCATACCTAAAAAGTTACTTAGTTTGGCATTTCCATTGAGAATCCATAGATCCCATCCTGATGCATTAGTTTTTAAATACTTTCCAAATTCCCTATACATTGATTCTAAATCTTTTAGGTTTCCAAGACGTTTTCCATAAGGAGGGTTGCATACAAGAACTCCTGGCAACTTAGGTAATGCTAAATCTTTATAATGACCAACTTGAATCTGAATAGAATTATTTAGACCGGCTCTATTAATATTATCTTTGGCCTGATCAGCAATTAAGATATCTTCTTCACAACCAATTATCATTGGTAATTCTTTATGAGGTAAAAAAACTTTTTTAGCTTGATTCCTTTCCTGAATCCAAAGTTCTCTATTAAAATCTGGCCAAGTTTCAAAAAGAAATGATCTAGAAAGTCCAGGAGCAAAGCCTCTTGCAATATTTGCCGCTTCTAATAGAAATGTTCCTGATCCGCATAATGGGTCAACCAATGTTAAGGAATCATTCCAATTAGAAAGTTTGATTAAGCCTGCCGCAAGATTCTCCTTTAATGGAGCAATACCCATCCCAGATCTATAACCCCTTCTATGCAAACTACTCGAAGAAGTAGCTAAGCTTAAAAGTCCACGATCAGATAAAAGATGTAAATGAAAACATATATCTGGTGCGTCCAAATTCACTTTGGAACGTTTACCCCAAATGCTTTCCTGTAAATCAATAAGAGCATTTTTAACTGTCAATGCTGTAAAATGACTATGATTTAACTCTTTTGATCCACCTGAAACATTAACCCGAAAAGTTTTAGAAGGGTCTAACCATTTCGTCCAATCACAAGCATTTTGAACAGCGTAATATAGAGATTCTCTACCATTACAAGGAAATTCGCTGATTTTGCGAAGGAAACGAAATGGAACTCGAGCCTGGAGGTGTACTCTATAAAAAGTAGATAAATCTACCTTACAGCTAATTCTCCCTCGAGATTTACGTATATTCTTTGCTCCTAAAAATGAAAGCTCAATCAATCCAACCTCCTCTAAGCCTATTGGAAGAACAGCTAAAAGATCAATTTCCACGTCAATAAAATAAATAGACTTCAACTAGATAATTTATTTGTAGTAAATACATAGATAATCGCAAATCTGTAATAATAAAAATGTTCATTTTTTGATGAACTAGGTGATTCAAACCAGTATCTAGGACAGCGGTTCGATTCCGCTCAGCTCCATCATTGTGGGGCTGCAATGGCTTCGACTGGATGCAAGGAGTATGACTGAAGCCTGCTCGGTTAGAGCAAAACCATAACTGCTAACAAAATCGTTAGTTTCTCACGTCAAACAGCCCCTGTTGCTGCTTGAACCATAAGTGAGATGGGGTGAGGTCTGCCTTATTAACCAAATGATCCATGGAGCCTGGAAGGGCTCCACATTACTCAATGACTACTAACAATGCATGCATTTGTTTTGTAAAAAACGTATTTTTTGTATCTATTTCCAGAATATTCATGAATGTTCTCTACCGAATGAATTACTTCTTAAAAATAATATTTAGAGTTAAAATAGAACACATAGGTTGAAGACTTAAAATAAATAATAATTAAAGGCATTAGTGTTTAAAAAAGCTTTATCATACTCTTTAAAGTAATAAAATTAATTATTAATTATCTGAATAAAGAAATAATGCCTGAACAAAATTAAATCGCATTAGTTGTGCAATCAAAGTTACAGATTTACTAATTTTTATAAATTTATCGTCAACTTCCAGCTGATTAGCCTTGTTAATAATTGCTAATGATTCCTTTGGTTTAAATCGATATAATTGCACAATAGCTTTTGCTAGATAAGCATATTCATTACTAGGGTCAAATTGGGTAATTAACTGCAGAGTTTCAAATGCATCAATAGCTTTTCTTTGCAATATTTGAGAAAGAGAAAGTGAATAAAGATAATCTAAATTAGTTGGATCTTTTTGTAACCTAAATCTAAATATATCTTCTGCATTCAAGAGATAAACTTGATTAGGATCACTTTGATTTATTTGAGCGACACGATCAAATAAAGAGTCCAGTTTACCAAGCCTAAGCATTCTTCCCATATCTAACAATAAGCCTATACGATTGTGAAGAAAATCAATATCTCCTTCATTAGTATATTTTAAGGATCTACTAATTAAATTTATATTCTCGTCTTTA
>QCJV01000024.1 GCA_003215795.1 Prochlorococcus sp. AG-409-F19 | reverse complement strand
CTAATGCAACGTGTGCTCCTGCTTACTCGGAAGGATTAGTAGGTGTTGCACGCTCAATGCCTACTAGTTCTGCTGTTGATGTAGTTGCTAAAGATTTAGGGATAGATTGCTTTGAAACACCTACAGGTTGGAAATTTTTTGGAAATCTTTTGGATTCTGGGCAGATTACTCTTTGCGGTGAAGAAAGTTTCGGTACTGGAAGTAATCATGTCAGAGAGAAAGATGGTCTCTGGGCAGTCCTTTTCTGGTTACAGATTTTGGCCTGTAAAAAATCTTCAGTACAAAATTTAATGCATCAGCATTGGAGTCGTTTTGGACGTCATTATTATTCTCGTCATGATTATGAATCAATAGCGAGTGAAAAAGCTGAGGATTTGTATAACAGAGTTGAATCTCTTTTACCTTCCTTAATTGGCAGTTCATTCGCATCTCATAATGTTGCTTCTGCTGACAATTTTACTTACAACGATCCTTTGGATGGCTCCATCACTAATCGCCAAGGTTTGCGTATTCTCCTTGATGATGGCAGTAGGGTCGTTTTGCGTTTATCTGGAACTGGTACTAAAGGTGCCACTTTAAGGGTTTATTTAGAACGCTATGTTCCATCAAATGGTAATTTAACTCAAGACCCTCAAGAAGCACTGGCAAAATTAATTCAGGCTATTGATTCCTTTGCAGAAATTAGTACAAGAACTGGCATGACTAGACCTACTGTTATTACATGAATCTTTTGCTCAAGAACTTTTTTAAATTATTTTGAGTCAGGATTTATTTTCTTTTCATACTGATGAAGAGTTGCAGAAAAATGCTCCTCTTGCGGATAGATTGCGACCAAGAAATATTGATGAATTTGTTGGTCAACACGCAATTTTGTCGGAAGGTCGATTGTTAAGACGTGCTATAGAGGCTGATCGAGTTGGAAATCTTCTTTTGCATGGTCCTCCGGGAGTTGGCAAAACTACCTTGGCAAAAATTATTGCTTCTAATACTCGCTCGCACTTCAGTACAATTAATGCTGTTTCAGCTGGCATAAAGGAAATCAGGAAAGAAGTTGATGATGCTCGGGAAAGATTAGGTAGATATGGATTACAAACGATTCTTTTTCTTGATGAGGTTCATCGTTTTAATAGTGCACAACAAGATGCATTGTTGCCATGGGTTGAAAATGGAACATTTGTTTTAATTGGAGCAACTACAGAGAATCCTTTTTTTGAGGTTAATAAAGCTTTAGTAAGTCGCGCCAGAATTTTTCGCTTAATTCCAATAGAAGCTGTGGACTTACACAAACTTCTTCATCGAGCGTTGACTGATCGAAAAAGAGGATTTGGGAGCAAAAATATTACTTTGAGCCAAGATGCAGCGAATCATCTAGTTAATGTAGCTAATGGAGATGCTAGATGTTTACTAAATGCGCTTGAGTTGGCTGTTGAAACAACTCTTCCTGATGAAAAAGGTTTAATAGCAATTAACTTACAAATTGCTGAAGAATCGATTCAACAGCGGGCTGTCTTTTACGATAAACAAGGTGATGCTCATTTTGACACTATTAGTGCATTTATAAAATCTCTGAGAGGTTCCGATGCAGATGCAGCACTGTTTTGGATGGCACGGATGCTGGAAGCAGGAGAAAATCCTAAATATATTTTCAGGAGAATGCTTATTGCTGCAGCTGAAGATGTTGGTTTAGCAGATCCTCAAGCGATTGTTATTGTTCAGTCTTGTGCAGATGCTTTTGACCGAGTGGGATTACCTGAAGGAATTTATTTTTTGTCTCAAGCTGCTCTTTATTTAGCATGTGCTGAAAAAAGTAATAGTGCGTCAGCCATTTTTGAAGCTCAAAGGTCAGTTAGAAATTCACAGAAACAAGATGTACCTGAACATCTACGAGACCATCATAGGGATTCTTCTCATTCAGGAGATGGCATTGGGTATCGTTACCCTCATGATTTTGCTAATAATTGGGTAGATCAGAATTATTTACCTAATGAACTCGTGGCAAAGACTTTTTGGAGACCAAGTTTGAATGGTTGGGAAAATTATAGGAGCGAAAAATTACGTGAATTAAAAAATCGCTCTGAGGCAAATGATTGAATCATTCATAAAAGGATGGATAAAGTGCGTTATTTCAATTGTAATTTGTATAAATTACAATTTGATTGTTCTTTACTAGATCACTACAAGCAATACCTATCAACCAATTTTGATAATGCCTTATGGATACATTAACTTTGTAATCAAGTTTTTCATGAGATGCAATGCTCGACTCCTGATTAATGCTCCAATGAGTGAAGTCTTTCGAAATTTTACCTCTTTGCCACTTAATGAGTGCTTCTTTTAGGACCCAGTTTTCAAGCACTTTGGAGTTTAGCTTTGACGACTCTAATGGCTTTAAACGTTTTAGCTCCTCGTCAGTAAAAAAACGATTAGCTAATTGACTTGCAGCCAGTTTTCGATCACGTCTTTCTAGATCTACGCCTACTTTTGCAGATGACCAGGCTATTAAAAGAGCATCTTTGCAATGACTAAAACTAATATATCCTAAATTTTTGTCTAATTTAGGTGCTTTACCTGGCAAAGCATCCAAAGGGATTTCAAGAGCGTTAATTTCTAAAAATTTTGATAAAGCAAATCTTGCATACCCTCTTGTAAGCTTGTATTGATGAGCTCTGATTGGCGGCAATAAGTTGGCGATTTTTTCTTCAGTTGACGAAATTTTTTTTAGTGGAGAATCTAGTGGAAATAGCCAAAGAGGCAGTAGTCTTGGGTTCTTCATTTCAATTAGGATTCATGTCCCTTCAAATTGGAGAACAAGCGCCAGATTTTACGCTTCCAGATCAAGATGGAAATCTAATTAAACTTTCATCTTACAAAGGTCAAAGAGTGATTCTTTATTTTTATCCTAAAGATGATACTCCAGGGTGTACAAAAGAGGCTTGCAATTTTCGAGATCGTTGGAGGATTCTTCAGGATCAGAAAATTAAACTATTTGGAATTAGTAAGGATCCTGCAAATAAGCATTTAAAGTTTATCCATAAATATCAGCTACCCTTTAATCTTCTTACTGATCTTGAGCCATGTCCGGTAGCTACTTTATATGAAAGCTATGGATTAAAAAAATTTATGGGTAAGGAGTATATGGGAATGAAGAGACAGACTTTTGTCATCGATCCTGAGGGCAAACTTGAACTGATTTATTTAAAAGTTAAAGCTGCAACTATGGCTGATCAGATTATCGAAGATTTGGCTCTTTCTTGAGCGATGAATTGATTTTCACCATTCCTTCTAAGACAAGATCTGGATAATGGAAAACGTCTAATCCACGATCTTTTAGGTATGGCACAAATATTTCGGAATCACCACCACATAACCAAAGAGGTGCACCAACTTCTTTTTGGGCTTCCAAAAGAGTGCCAAATATTGCTTGAAAGCTTCCTCTTAGCATTGCCTCGTGTGTAGTACTAGGGAATTTTGTTTGAGGTATATCGCCTCGACTAACAGGTTGAAGGTTTTGTGCTCCATTAGACATAGCTGATCTTTGCAGTTGTAACCCTGGTACTAATTGGCCACCTGCAAATTCACCATTGGCTGTAATAAGTGTCAAGCTCAGAATAGTTCCTGCATCTGCAATTAGCAGACCTTTGGTATGCAGATCTAGGCGTTTAGCTTTTTCTAAGGCTGACCAGCTGCCTAACGCTCTGTCAATGCCTAACCAAGTCGGTAGATTTTTCAGTGGGATGTCTTCAAGAGAAATAGATTTTGATTGATCGAGTCTAA
>QCJV01000023.1 GCA_003215795.1 Prochlorococcus sp. AG-409-F19 | reverse complement strand
CATTTTGCAGATCTAACATGCGACTCAGATGGAAAACTTGCACGATTTATTGACAACGGGAAAGTGAAATCCCTACTCGAATTACATACCTTTCACCAAGGTGAAGATTATTTAATAGGCATGTTTCTTGGAGGCGCCTACCAAGAAGTCATGGGCAATTTGCATAATCTTTTTGGAAGCACAAATGCAGTACACATACGTTTAACCAGGAATGGGAAATACAAACTTGATCATGTAGTGAGAGGCAATAGCAAAGGTGATGTACTCTATGCAATGGAACATGACTCAGAACAATTATTAGAAAAGCTACGTATGACAACTGAATCTGCAATAGAGCAAGGAAATTTAAAAATCTATGATGCTCAACGTCTCATGGATCATATAGAAACAAGTCTGCGAAAAAGCACATACTTACAAAAATAAAGATCATTGTAAAGCCTTAACTAGCTGATCTCTTGCAAAACCTAAAGCACTGTCAAGCGCTTCTGGATTCTTACCACCAGCCTGAGCCAGGTTTGGGCGTCCTCCTCCTCCTCCTCCACAAAGCTTCGCAATTGGAGCAAGAAACTTTCCAGCATTAAGGCCCATATTAATAATTTCTGAACCAAAAGCAGTTACTAAAATGACTTTCTTCCTATTGTTCATTTCGGGTATCCCTGCGAGTACCACAGCTGAATTGACACCTAATTTATCTACCAAGGTTTGTGCTGCAAATTGCAAGGCTTCTCCAGTAACACCATCAAGACGTTCGACCATATATTGACTCTTACCAAGAGATATAGACTTCTTGAGCAAAAGCAAAGCCTTAGAAGAAGCCACTTCCATATGAGCTTTCTCTAGTGATTTCGTTAAGAATTTGACCTCACTTTGCAAAGCAGTTACTCGATCAACAATCTCATTAGGCTGTGCCTTAAACCCTTCGCTGAGAGTCTTGACAATCGAATCACGATCATTCAAGTAACTTAAAATACCTTGCCCAGTAATAGCTTCAACCCTACGTATCCCTGCAGCAATACCTGTCTCACTAACAATTTTAAACAAACCTATTTCAGAAGTATTAGAAACATGGGTGCCACCACAAAGTTCCATGGAAACACCAGGGATATCAACAACTCGAACTATATCTCCATATTTTTCACCAAACATTGCAACAGCGCCAGCAGATTTAGCATCATCAATAGACATTTCACTAACAAATAAAGCATGTTCTTCTGAAATCCAAGAATTAATTAATTGCTCAACCTCCATCAATTCTTCCACTTCAATGGGACGTGAAGAATGAAAATCAAAACGCAAGCGATCAAAACCTACTAGAGATCCAGCTTGACTAATATCAGAATCAACAATCTTCTTTAATGCTGATTGTAATAAATGAGTTGAAGTATGATTTGATCGAACGCATCTCCGACAAAAGCTATCCACACTAAGTTGAACAACATCACCTAAATGCAGTGTGCCACTTTTAACAAGGCCTGAATGAATAAAAGCACCTTTTACTCTCTGGACAGCATCAATATCAATCAAACACTTACCAGTGTCTAAAGACACACTACTGATCGTTCCTCTATCTCCAATTTGCCCACCACTTTCTCCATAAAACGTTGTACTATCAAAAACTAAGTCAACCTTATCTCCTACAGTACATTTGTTAGACGAAATGCCGTTGATAACTATCGCCTGAACCTCACTTGATTGCTCTAGATTCTGATAACCCTGGAAAGTTGTTTCACCTAAGTCATTGACCACTTTGTCAATGGTATCTTGAAGGGTTAAATCAATAGTCATTACTGCAGCTTTAGCTCTTTGCCGTTGTTGATCCATTGCTAAGTAAAATCCTTCGAGATCAACTGCTAAAGAGTTTTCCTCAGCAATCTCCTGTGTTAATTCAACAGGAAAACCATAGGTATCATAGAGTTCAAATGCTTGCTCTCCTGAAATCTCTTTTGGATCAGAAGCAAGCAAATCAGTTAACAACTGTTCACCTCTTCCTAAAGTGGCAAGAAAACGAACTTCTTCTTGTTGAAGTTCTGTCAAAATCTTCTCACGTTTTTCAATTAACTGTGGATAAGTAGCTTTCATTAACTCAATGGCAACTTCTGCAATCTCACTCAAGAATGGCTTCGTAATTCCAAGCAATCGACCATATCTGACAACACGTCTAAGCAATCTCCTTAATACATAGCCTCGTCCAAGATTGCTAGCTACAACTCCATCGCTAATAAGATGAACACAGGCACGAATATGATCAACAATCACCTTAAAAGATATCTTATCTTTCTCATCAACTTTGTAGTAGTCCTGCTTAACTAAAGAACACGCTTTCTCTAATAATGGAAAAAACAAGTCGGTTTCATAGTTATTAGCTGCTCCTTGCAAAATTTGAGCCATCCTCTCCAAACCCATTCCTGTATCAATATTGCACTGTGTGAGTGATTCTAATTTTCCATTGGCATCTCGATTGTATTGCATAAATACCAAATTATAAAATTCAATAAATCGACTACCATCTTCTAAGTCAATTTCCTGCGTACCAAGCTCTGGGTGAAAATCATAATAAAGTTCTGAGCAAGGGCCACAAGGGCCAGTTGGCCCAGCCGACCAAAAATTATCAGCTTCACCCATGCGAATAATTCGACAGGGATCAACTCCAACAACATCTCTCCATATATTCTCTGCTTCTTGATCTTCACGAAAAACACTAACTACTAAATTATTTGGATCTAACCCATAAACCCTTGTACTGAGCTCCCAAGCCCATTGAATTGCCTCTTTTTTAAAATAATCACCAAAAGAAAAATTTCCCAACATCTCAAAAAAAGTATGGTGCCGCGCCGTTTTTCCAACATTTTCTATATCATTTGTCCTTATACATTTCTGACTGGTAGTCACTCTTTTTGATGCAATTTTCTCATGCCCAAGGAACACAGGTTTAAAGGGAAGCATTCCTGCAATCGTAAGCAATACAGTTGGATCTTCAGGGACCAAAGATGCACTAGGTATAATTTGATGCCCTCGTTGCTCATAAAAATGCAAGAATGTTGCCCTTATTTCCTCTCCTGTAAGAGATTTCATCGCAGATTTTGACGGCACTCGTTCAACTTCCATAGCAGACTTGAGAGTTAGGAAACGAAACAAGAATCATGGTACAAGTTCAAAAGAAAAAACAAGTAATTAGCTTCTCATCAAATCTACCTAATTACCTGCCATTATTATCTATGAAATTTTTCAAAATTACTATTGTTATTGCTTGCTACAAAGAAAGCAAAGTAGAAAACAATTAGATGTTTAGTACATCCTCAATATGAGCTTGCTGCACGCCACTTGGTTGACTCAATCTGAAGATCTGCTATCTGACAATTCTCCAGTGTTATTCCTTTGGGCAGATAAATGGCAAATAGTCACTCCCAAAGAAGTAAAGACTAGTCCTTGTCCTCATCCATACTCACTATCTTCCAAACAATTAAAAAATTGGATGGAGCAAAAAAAGATACTGCCTAAAGAGTCAATAGATGGGACAGCATGCCTAACACTTCCAAGTAAGTCATCTCTCCAAAGAAAAAAAGCGCATAATGAAAATAGCTTTGAAGGAGATCAAATATGGGCGATCCTTCCTTTATTAGCAGGAGAAGCAACCCCAAAAAACTATGAATTGTGGCCATGGAAAATCGATGGTCTAACACTCACTGCTTTAGAAGCTTCAAAATGGTTAACAAAATTACCTCTATCTCACAAAGATTCTGACTTAAGTGAAGAAATACTTTGGTGGACCCATCTACAACGTTGGTCTTTAAGTCTGATTGCAAATGGATTATGGCTCCCACAAATTGAATTAAAAAATAACGAATCCCAACAGCATCGTGCTCGATGGATTCCATTACTCAATCAAGAAGATGAACGCAAAAGGCTAGAAGCATTTACCCAAAAAATGCCGTTCGCAGTCATGTGTGCAAATCCATGGAGAGATAAAGGAAAAGAAAGAAACAACAAAAGGAAGCCGAAATCAAAAACGTCTATTTCCACACCAAACCCTGTTGCATCATCCATCGTTAAGCAGGAGCGGAATGTGGTGATCAATATCTTAGAAGAAATTATTGATTCACAACTTCGAAAAGACTTTCAAAATGACGTACTCAACTTAGATCCATTGCTGTCAGCTTGGCAAATAGCACTTGGATCTACGAATGGATTCATTGATTTAAGCGATGAAAATATAAAGCGTTTAGAAAAAGCTACTAGAAATTGGAAAGAAGCGTTGTATCCCAACCTCAAAGATGCAAAGACATGTCTTGAATTAATTCCACCAACAGAAGATCAAACTCTGTGGCATCTACATTTTCTCTTACAAGCAGAATCTAATCCATCACTTACAATTTCTGCAGCTAAGGTTTGGGGAATAGACTCCAATAGAATAGATATTGGAGAAGTAAAAATAGAACAACCTAGTGAGATTCTCTTAGAAGGCCTAGGCAGAGCACTACAGATTTTTCCTGCTATTGAACGAGGGCTTGAAGCCCCCACACCTCACATGATGGAATTATCTCCAGCTGAGGCATTTATATTTATTAAAACAGCGGCACAGCAACTACGTGACAATGGAATTGGTGTAATCCTTCCCAAAAGTTTGTCTCAAGGCGTCTCTAGTCGGCTAGGCCTAACAATTAAGGCAGAACTA
>QCJV01000022.1 GCA_003215795.1 Prochlorococcus sp. AG-409-F19 | reverse complement strand
CCATTAAAACCGCATAAAAGGCAAGAATCCCGCAAGACGCAATAACAAAAACCCAACCCATTGGCTGCCATGCAGATCCAGCGGCCTTAATAGGAGCAAGAAGTGGGCTCTTGCCAGTACTTCTTCCGAGAACCATTTCAGCAACTAATACTGGAAGGCAAACCAACAAAACAATAAGGACATATAAAAGCAAAAAAGCGGCGCCTCCCCCTTGAGAAGCTTTATAAGCAAAACCCCAAAGATTGCCTAAACCAACAGCACTTCCAGCAGCTGCTAAAACGAATCCCCATCGAGACCGCCATTGTTCACGAATTTCCATAAAAACCAAATTTCTATCTAATATTCAATTATGAAAACGACAGAAAATATCAACAAAAATAGTTAGCTCTTGTAGGAATTGCTCTAGGCTTCATAAGAGCTAGAAGAATTAATCACTAAGTAGTTCAAAACTAGCCCCAAATTGAAAGAGTCAAACCTGTATCCAATCCTCGCAAACCAATATATTCTTGAAAAACATTTGATTCAAATGCATTCTTCGCTGCTGATTTGGATTCAAATTCCACAACAACTCCTAATTGCCCGCCATCCCACTCATTTAAATCTGAATTCTGGCTAATGTCCTTAGCTATTACAATCCCACCAACAGAAAGCAGCCAAGGAATTACTGTTTGAATATATTCAATAAAAACATCAGTGTTCTCAATGCTAACTTGTTTAATCCAATAGCCTTTAGACACAGAACATAAAGAAATTTGGAAGAAGTATCGCATATCTTCGGGTAAGACTTCCTTAAAAGCAAGATTTTTGAAGATATTGCTCCTTCTTTCTTTAACAGCAAAGCCTTACTTCCCTCAAATAGCTCCGGAGCTGCCAAAATAAACTCCTAAATCTGTTTTGCTCACAAAGAAATTTATTTTTTTCTAAAAATAAGCTAGAAGGGGGCTAAAGACTTACCAAACAAGCATTCTAAAAAATATAAGAAGTGTAAATTGACTAAAGAGGAATTTGTTGAAAAAGACGAGAAGACCCTTTAAAGGCTTAAAAAATAAAGATTGCTCAAATCTTATTTTTCAAACTCTTCTCTTGTTCTTAATGCCTGACTAAGCTTACCAGCAATGAATGGGATGTGCGTAGAGTATTTTTTGAGTTGGATTCGTTCTTCAAGCGTTACTGAGTCTCCACTTGCAAGACGATTGATGATTCCTTCAATTCTTCGACGAGTTTCTGTAGTAAGCATGCGAAGAGTCATTCCTTTTAACCTTCATGCACTAATGATAATTAATTTAATGACGATCCTACCATCTGAAATAATTTCCTTTGAAAAATTAATTGACCTAGGATCATAAGTAATAAAGAGATAAGAAAAATCAAAACCTTACATCAAAGTTCCTTGTATTAGATTTAGGATCAAACCTCAACGAATTCATTCAATGTCAGAAAAAAAAGGGAAGGAATTGGCAACAGTTTCTGTTTACCTAAATACAGGTATAGTTGCGGGCCTATTTGGAATAGGGTTTGTAGCAGCAGCACTTATATTTGGAATATTGACTTTGGTTATCAGCTAGAAGGTATCAATCTCCAAGATTAGATCTGGAAATAAATGCTTTGCTTTCTATTTCTCAAGAATCTTTTTCACCTATTCGAAAAATCTGTAAATGCGACGAGCTAGCCATATATAAAGGGTGTCTAGGAAAGCCTCCTTTTGTCAGTCCCAGAGCAAGAGGCATTTGTGCTTTAGATAATTTCTTAGTTTTTTTTAAAGAGTATTTTTGTATTTCTCTCAAAATAGTTCTGTCTCTTTTCATAAAGCTTCCATTAACACCCCACCCAAGCCATAAATCACAAAATTCATCCTCAGACCAATCTTTTAGTTTTTTTTTCAGCACATGGTTGTTTAAAGAACCAATTGGATTTACACAGGACTTAAGAAATCTAGGACTAGTAGAAATTCTTGCAAATAAATTAACCACGACTAAGGAACCATATCCCCAGGAATCTGAAAAATTGATCAATCTTATCAATGTTGCATCATTAACTTCTTCGTCTGCAGTTGATGGGTTTAATCCAATAAATATGATCTCTTTTCTTGATTTATTAATCCTTCTGTTCAATCGATATCTATATTTTTTAGAAAGACTAAAAACAGTATTTGAGTTCATACTTTGCATTAAATAAAATTAACGGTATTAAATAGTTTGATTTTTACAAGTCATTTTCAGTTAAATCTGAATTTAAAATCCGCTTTTCGATAGCAAAATGAATTTACTATTGACGATAAAAATCCATTATAGAAAAAAGTTTTTTCTTGTGTGTTCTCCAACAATCATATAGAAAGAAGCATTCTACATAGATATAAATAAAAAGTGATCCATTAAGAAAGAATTCATGATTGATTCTGAAATCTCTTCACTAAATGATTTAAGAATGAAGAGATCAGCCCCAAAGCTTAATGCTAATCAGAAGCAAGCTCTAAGAGAAGAGCTTTATCAATACATTGAGAATGCGGACTGGTTCACAGTTGGAATAATGGCTCCTAGTTACAAGCTCGCAAGCAACATTTTAAAAGAACTGGAAAGTCAACTTAATTGGCATTCTATGAAAGTTGCATCTCATCCCAATGACGAAGGACCAGTTTTTCTTAAAGCTAATCAAAGAACAGGTGTCTTTCATGCACGAATTGAATATGGCCTAGGCGAAGGCATTCTTTTGAGTTGCCAATATAATGAAGAAGATAAAGATGCTCAAACCCTTGGGCCTTTACCATTGGATTTCTTTAAAAATAAAAGTTGAAGATGACATACTCTGACATTTATTAAAAAATACTCCGGATCTACTCTGTTAAATTTCCTCTACAGATTTCTAAAAGTAATTTCATTTTACTATTAATTAATTCCAATACCTCACACCATAAAACTGCTAGATACTTAGTAAATTCCTTCTACTTATTAAGCAAAATCTTCAAAGTATTTTTAAAATTAGCTTATTTTTACTAAAATCTATTAAATTTTTGCATTTCCTATGAATTTACTAGCTTCTTCAGGTCCTTTTGGAATATCTCCTAGCACTGATCAGCTCATCGTGATCAACTTAGCCGCTATACTTGTAGGGACTACATTTAATGCCCCGCAAAAATCAATTAAATGGGGTGGGGTTGTAATTGCTGTAGTAACCTCAACCTGTGCAATTTGGTGTCAGCACTAGTTTCAGAAAGAATATTTATCAAAGCAAAGAAATATATACAAGTAATTTTTGTTTTTGGGAAAAGTTTTGAGTATTTCTTCTGTTGGTTTTATGTCCAACTTTTAGGGATCATGAAAGTATGGCATGTTACCTTCCCTACATTGTTCTTACCATTCCAAAAACATGGATACCTACTGAAGGTTTTGTTTATGGCGTGTTAGTAGTTGGAGCTTTTCTTATAGCTGGAGTTTCTCTTTCAATTTTCACATTCTATGAGGATTGTTATTGGGGTGATAAAGCATACAGAAAGTTTCTAAAAGAAGGTAAAAAGTCATCCGCAAAAGTGTGATTGGATAAGAATATTTGAAGCTTAAAGGTTGATTCTTTTTTATTGCAGTAAGAAAAAGGTTTAAAAAGTAAAGTCTTTATTAGAAAAGTCAAGTCTTTTTCCTTGTCAAAAGGTAAGCTAGATATTATCAAAGATTAAATAATGAGTATTCAGAATATTTCTTCGGAAGCCCAGCTAAATTTAAATATGGTTAATTCTTCTTTGCAAGAAGCTTGAAAGACGAAAAAGCTATTGAACTAACTATTAATTGCATAATGAAGAGTTATAAAAACTTCATCAAACTCTTATTAAAGCATAGAGAAATTCAATTCCCAGAGGTATCCTTTTCTGTTAGGTCAGTTAGAGACTCAGTCAAAATGCCTATCAAGCTAAGTCAAAAGTCACGTGGAAATTTACAATCTGAATTAAACGGTTCAAATATCCCAATTGGTGATTTTGGTGATCAAAATAATAGCAATGCAAGGCTATATCAAAACTCGTCTTTTCTAAAAAATAGAAATCATATTCTTGCGAATACAAAGAAAAGTTTATCGGAGGTCTTTGATCTTCGATCACCGATCCACTCTCAATCTAAAGAAATTAATCTTATTGCGTAAAGTTACTTGCAAGTATTCGATAAAGTTAAGGGGCAAGAATAATATTATTGAGTCAGAATTAAGTCTTATTTTAGAAGTAGGTTTTACTACATCTAAGTAAAGACCGGTATAGATTTCATTTTTTTATTGGTTATCAGATAAAAAGAAGTTATCTTTAGGTAGTTCAAATTTGGAGTTGGAGTTTATGTCTGAGTCAATTACAACGAAATTTAAAAAATGGGTTAAGAGAACCATGAGCGCTATGGGCGATGCTCTTCTTTCCGAAAAGAGCAAAACATTGCCACCTGATAGTGGAGAGCAACCATATAAAGATACTCCTAAAAAAGGACTCTTTTGAATAAATCCTTGATTACATTCCAAATGTTAATCCTAGTGATCTAAAGCCAGGTAACTCCATTTTTCAAGCTGAAGTGGTTTAAGAAATCATTCTTTCTAAACAACTAAAGTTCTTGAAGATTGAGTCCAAAGAAGATCTATCAATTAAGTTTTGAGAAATGCTGATCTATTTCAACCGTGTCTAGATTGAAATAGGTCAGTAGCAGTAACTACCTTTTTCTTTGCAACTGATGCTGACGGGGTAGAACCCTGCACTTCTACCTTTTTCTTTGTAACTGATGCTGACGGGGTAGAACCCTGCGCTTCTACCTTTTCCTTTGTAACTGATGCTGACGGGGTAGAACCCTGCGCTTCTACCTTTTTCTTTAATACAACCAAGTCGTCTTTAACATTAAAGGCTTGAACTATGTAGTGGAGCCTCCCATTGGAAAGTGAGATAGGAGTAAAGGCAAATATTGAAGAAAGGAAAACGACAACAAAAAGTATTGAAACTAATTGAATGATTGGTTGCCACAAAAATGATATTTTTACAAATTGATCAAACTGCGATGTAGATTTCTCATTAGATGATCCTAATTTCAGGAAGATATCATTTGTAATCCATCCTTTGTTTGCAGAACGATAAGGTGATTCCGATTTTGCAAAATCGATGATCTCTTTGATTCTTTCTCCTAACACTGAGAAACCTTAATTAATTAGGACACCATTCAAGCACCCAAAAGCCTTTCTATTGACTTGCTAACGAATCATCTCAAGAAACAAGAAGATATTGATGTAATTCTCTTTCGCTCAACTTACGAAAAAAGCTAATGCTGTAATCAACAAAACAGAAGCAACCACTCCTAAAGAAACAATTCCAAGAATTTTACCTGTATCTACATAAACAGATACCTTGATGAACTCTTGGCGTCCTTCTTTCCTCTTTTCTGAAACTGTCTTGTTTGTCTTTGTTGGCAATTGTCGAATGGGAGGAGTTGGCTTCCGTTGAGCTGCTGCCTTCTTATCAGCGGCTGCTTTCTTTTCTGCAGCTAACTTCTTATCAGCGG
>QCJV01000021.1 GCA_003215795.1 Prochlorococcus sp. AG-409-F19 | reverse complement strand
AGCAATGATTGGTTTATTTCACTGATCATTAATATTGGTTAGATTATTCTATGTATTGACTAATCAACTATCATCAATCTTGAATGACAATCAATAAAGGTAATTATGAAAAACTTACAATTACTTTTCTTGCTGGTGTAATTCATGTGGTTGTGTCAATAAGCATTTTTGAATGAGCTTAATGAACTCACCATTTAATTAACTAAGAATTTTTTTTTTTAATTTTTTACAAACTTTGCATATGACTCAAATAATTTTTAATTCAATAAACACAGCCTATTGCGACATTCTTGAATTTGCTTCCTTTTGGGGATCAGTTGCTCTGCTGGACTAATGGGAATTTTATGAATTTCTCTTCCTTACTTTTTATTATCTCATGGACTGGATTGTTTTATCTTGGGAGTCTACTTTGGAGAGGTTTATCTAGTGATACTACTTCTCTTAACTGATCACATCCTTAAAACTTAGTACAATCTATTCCTTATTATTCAGAAAATGCCTTTAAAAATTGGTGACCAACTACCTGATTTTTCCTTATTTGATCAAGAAGGGAAAAAGAGAACTAGCAAACAATGTAAAGGGAAAAAACTTGTCTTATTCTTCTATCCTAAGGATGATACGCCTGGATGTACGGCTGAAGCCTGCGGTTTTAGGGACAAGTATGATTTATTTAAATTATTTGGTGCTGTTGTTTGGGGAGTTAGTCATGATAATCAGTTAAGCCATCAAAAATTTGCTGAGAAGAATAAACTTCCTTTCCCTCTCTTATGCGATGAAAAAAAATTATTGAGAAAGAAGTTTGGGGTACCTAAAGTCCTTGGATTTTTGGATGGACGAGTAACTTATTTGGTTGATTCCACAGGGGTAATTCGTCACGTTTTCAATGACCTGTTAAATAGCACCAAGCATGTAACGACTGCTTTACAAATACTAGAAGAAATTCACTGAGAAAAAATGATGACCTTTGTTGCCCTGGTATAACTGCGATGTGCTACTAAAAGTGGAAGTTTGAACAAGACTGGGACTGATTTTTTAGTTAAGAGATCTCTCACCTGTTTGTATTAGCGCCATTAATTGAGCACCCTGATCAGTGCTTCTAAAGTTAAATGAAATATTCAAGAACTAAAAACCAACAGGGCACTGTAATTAAAGATATTAAAGTGCTACAAGTGACTAAAGAAGCAGCAATTTCTTGTTCCTGCCCATGCGCCTCAGCCAATAGTAGAACAGAAATTGCTGTAGGTGTTGCAGCTTGCAATACGAGTGCATTGCACATTAGATCTGACAAGTTCAGAGCTTTGGCCAGTATCAACATTAAGGATGGAAGAATAATTAGCTTTATCAGCATGCTGGGCTGAAGTAATAATCGATAGTCTCTTTTAATAGCTTTATCTGCTTGATACAAAGCTCCCAACCGTATCCCTACAACCATTAGAGCTAGAGCAATTACAATCTCTGATGGGATCGTGAGAAACGAAGCAATTTGGGTATTCCATGGCGTTAATTGAACAAACATTGCTCCAAATAGTCCCTTGCTCGCAGGGCTACTAGTAAGAGCATTGATGAAAATTCTACAATTAGCTTTTTTCTTTGTTTTTTGTGAAGAGGTTGCTAAAAGTATGGGACCTAAGCTCCACACAAGTAACGTTGCGCCTAGGTCGTAACCAATACTAGAATTGAGTGATTCAGTTGGCAGAAGAGCTAATGAGACAGGTATCCCGAAATAACCAGAATTGCCAAAGAGACTACCTAAAAGTAGAGTATTGTTACCAATACGACCCCGAATTTGTGGAATACCTATAATTACGACTATCAGTAAACCAATTAGGAACAAGGCCATTACAAGAGCCTGAAAAAGAAGCCAATCCAGACCGCTTTTAATTAGAAGTCCCATCAAGCTAATTGGCACGCCGTAGTTAATCAGTGGCTTAGCTATTTGAGATGAAAATTCTGGCTTATAGCGTCCAATTAAATAGCCCAGAGAAAGTAAGGGTAACAATT
The DNA here is from genome assembly GCA_003215795.1 of Prochlorococcus sp. AG-409-F19. Classification (GTDB taxonomy): domain Bacteria; phylum Cyanobacteriota; class Cyanobacteriia; order PCC-6307; family Cyanobiaceae; genus Prochlorococcus_E. The sequence goes on along the minus strand of QCJV01000021.1, from coordinate 3,806 downwards.
CATAAAAGAGCTTGAGAATTAGCATTTATGACTTTGTCTTCTAAAATTATGAACCTTCACAGAAGAAAGTTGTTTTTATTTAATTTTTTAAAATAGTGCTAATCGGCAGAAAGATAAATCTCTATTATCTGTATTAATCGGTTCTTGTATGAATCCAACCAAAATGTTTCAACATTCTTTGATGGAGATTGAACTTTTGGTTTTTATTAAAGATAAAAGGCTCATTGCGTTTGTTTCTAAAAACTTGTAGGGCTATATAAGTTTGAATCCCTAGGAACGCAACTAAAAGTAGAGCCAGACTAATCATCAAGTCAAAATATTCATAAGTTAAATCTATTGAAACTTATCTCAGTATGTCCAATCCTGCTTTGTTTTTAGTGAAACAATTTTGTAGTAATTAATTATGACCAAGTTAGCCGTTAGCTTTTTAGTGCTTTTTTTCTGCTTGCAAGCTGACTGCTTTACCTTCTCTTCGTGGGTCAGCAGCACCATACCAATTTCCCTTATGCCATTTTATTATAGCTAGTCCACTACTAAAGGAAGTGTATTTAATTTGGTGGCCAAGACTCTTTAGCTGTTTAGGGATATTGGAATTAGCTTTTGACCAGTTTCCATTTTTTTCAAGCACCGTGTATTTAGGTTGTACAGAAAGCAACTTTTGGCTAACTACTTCTTTTGGCGAAAGCTTTAAATCTAGTGCACCAATTAAGGCATTAGTTATGTAATGAGGAATAAGCCAGCCACCTGGTGAACCAACTGCCAAAACTGGACGATTATCACGAAATACTATAACTGGAGCCATAGAACTCATAGGACGTTTGTTTGCTCTAATACGATTGGCAATTGGTTTACCTGAGACGTTAGATAAGAATGAGAAGTCTGTTAGTTGATTATTTAAGACCATTCCTCCTGATAAATTCCTACTTCCGAAGACTGTCTCAACTGAACTTGTGTAAGAAGCGATATTACCATCCATATCAACTACTACTATGTGGGTTGTCCCTCCACCAGATGTGCGTGGCTGACTTGCTAGATTCAAAAATTTGCTACCTTTTGGCTCCCCTGGTAAAGGGCGTAATGTTGCAGTGTTGACCTTTATAGCGGCTGCCCTTTTCTTTATATAGTTGTCTTCTAATAATCCTTTGATAGGAACTGGCCAATCAATAGGATCTCCTATCCAGTGAGAACGGTCTGCATCTGCAAATCTCATAGATTCGGCTAGAAGATGCCAATTGTTGGCCGTTTCTTTTGGCCAACCCTTCTTTGAGAGAAACTCATATGTTCCAAGAGCCTGTAAAACAGCAACACCACCACCACTTGGAGGTGGGAAAGAACAAATTTCCCAAGACTTGTATTTACGACAAATAGGGTTACGCTTTTGGACTTGGTAATTTGCTAAATCGTCATGTGTGATTGTTTTTACTGCTTCGTTTTGTGGTAGGTGGAGGTCAGATATGAGCTTATTGGCTATTTCTCCACGATAAAATTCATTGACACCTCCCTTGGCAAGTTTGCTTAAGGTTGATGCCAATTCCTCATTGCGAAATGGAATCTTTTTCATTGGGAGAGAACCATTAGGGAGATAGAGAGATCTAAAAGCTTGACTATGATTAATTCCTAATGTTTTTGCCAAAGAGATTGATTTCAATAACCTAGGACTTGGAATGAAGCCATCCTTTGCAAGATGAATACTCTTCTTGAAATTTGTACTCCAAGCTAAACGTCCAAATTGCTGGTGGCCATCCCAAAGTAACGCTGTTGTACCTGGGACTCCTATTGAAGATGGACTTCTCGTTGCCTGCAACCATGGGGAGACTTTCCCATCAGATGTTATCCACATGTCTTCTTCAACTTGAGCTGAGGCAGTTTCGCGGCCATCAAGTGCGTATAAAGATTTGTTTGCCTGGTCCCAATACAAAAGAAATGACCCACCACCTAAACCTGAGCTTTGTGGTTCAACGACAGCAAGTACTGTCTGAGCTGAGATCACTGCATCCATTGCGGTGCCACCATCCTTTAAAGTCTGAAGAGCTGCATCACTTGCTAATGGATTCGCAGTTACAACTACAGCCTGTCCGCTAGCAGTTGATACTCTTGTTTTTTTTACATCAATACTCTCTGGTTGTTTCCAGTTAACCTGCGCAAGTAGTGGAAATGGGAGTGTAAAGAAAAGGACTAGCCCTAATGGTTTGTGTTTTTTCAAGGCAAGGTTGAAACAGTTTGAACAGGATTTGAATAATATTTAGTGCCTCCTTAATTGGCATGACAGTATTTCAATCTTCATTAGCCAGTAGTTAATTCCTTTTTTTGCCATGGGATGACTGGGATGTGGTCGAAATATAGAAAGTTCGAACAAGATTCGAACAAGGCTATGACTAACGTCTGAGCCAAGAGAGCTTTTTCTCTATGCGTATTATCTCTTAAATCAAGAAAAGTTTTAGTCTGTTCTCAATCTCCCTGCAATTAAATAATGAAGTTCATACGTTGGCATCAGTCATTACTTGAACGTGTAAAGAAGAAGATGGGAATTTCTGATTACACGATGTATTGGATGGCTTTCCTTGAAGGAGCTTTAGTGATGTGGATCATTATGAAAATTGCCTCTTCTATTTAGTGCAAATGATACCTTTTACATCAAAAGTAAGCTAATTTTGGTTATACCTGATGAGTCAAAATGGCTATCGACCCTGAAGTAATCCCACCGTCAAGTTCTGAAGGGTATGACTCTGTGCGCTTTATCCCTAAGTGGGCTTACTATTGTGCAATATCACTTGGTGTATTCGTCTTAATTGGAATCTTGAAAGCGCTTCTTCCTTTGATTGTGATGTCTTTACTTGTTGGGTTTATTTGGAGACAAGCAACTCATTAATTAGATTTATATGCAATCTGGTTGAGAACGGATCTTCATACTGCTAAATCCTATTTAGACTTTCCTGAAAATAAAAAGGTTAAATTTCTTCCCTCACCAGGAAATAAAGAAAGCATACCAGTTCAACGAAAAACAACTCTTAAGTGGAATGCTGATGGAAGTCTCTCATCGGTTGACATGGTTAGAATTCTAAGTCGTCTAGGAAAGGAAAGTCTCACTGAGTGTGAATTATCCTGCGAGTGGAGTAATAGCAGTTAATAAAGAGAGATTCTGGTTTTGATCAGAACCTGTCAATAGAATTTCTTCGCCCTTTTCTTCATTTGATTAGCCTTAACTTCACATTTTGTTGGCGAGCAACGATCAAAAAGAAGTATTTATACTCTTTGCTCGCTGTTCTTAGTTGAGTAGAAATGAAATAGGGGTCCGAGCTCGTTGGTTAAGAAAATAAGAGCTGGACTCAAAGGGGGACATCAAAATACGTCCCCCTTCTTCATGTCTAGAAATATCTTTGCGTGATTCCCTGTTCTTTTGTCACAAAGATTATTCGCGGATGAATAGAACCTTCTACTTTTTCTACAATTTTCAGGATTTCATTTAAGACAAATCGATTTTTAGTTTTACCTGCTTTTATTATTTAGATTTTCAAATGCATCTGCTAAATCTTTTGGACCCAGAGCAATATCTTTTTAGCAATAAGAAGCTCAGGGATTCTCTCGGCACATAATGCAGCATCACGTGCTACTGGCATTAGCTGGCTAGAGATAGGGCAAATACCTAAAAGGATTATTAGTTTATATTTTTATCCAAGTTACTATTAAACTGAGCTAAACTATTATCTAACAAAAATAAATTTTTAATAGATAATATTTGCTAATTAAATATCCATATAAAGCAAAATATAGTATTTTCCTTGTAAGCCTTATAGGCTAAATCCCTT
>QCJV01000020.1 GCA_003215795.1 Prochlorococcus sp. AG-409-F19 | reverse complement strand
AAGGTCATCAAGAACAACTTGACGCAACTTTTTGTGATCAATATTTTTCTCTTCTGATAGTTCTCTTTTGACTTCTTTTAATTTTATTTCCAGGGTTGCTTCATCTACTTCTATATTTTCTGCTTCAGCTAGAGCTTGGAGTGCAAAACTATTTTTTAGATTAGTTTCTGCTTCTGGGCGAGAAGATTCCATAAGAGATTTTACTAAATCTGGAGTAAATGTTGACTTCACATCCATGCCTTGTTGTGCAAAAGTTTGTGCAGTTTTCTCAATTAAATTACGAACTTCTTGGTCAATAAGTGTTTTTGGAAGTTCTACTTCGAGTTGAGCAACAAGGGCTTTTAGTAAAGAATCTTCTCGATTTTTTTGCTGACGTTTTTTTGCATCTTCTTCGAGGCGATTGGTAAGCTCTTTTCGAAGCTCACTCATTGTTTCTTTATCACTTGTTTGTTTCGCAAAAGCATCATCTAGGTCAGGGAGCTCTCTTGTTTTTAGGTCTTTTAAGTGAATGTCAAACTTAGCTTTTTTGCCACGGGCTTTTTCATCTTGATAATCTTTAGGGAATTGACAGTCTATAGTTTTCTCCTCGTTAATTTTCATTCCACAAATACCGTCGACAAAACCTGGAATCATTTGACCTTCTTCTAATTCGATATCCATTGATTCAGAGCTTCCACCTTCTATGTCTTTATTATTATCAGCAAATTTACCCTTGAAAGAAACAACTGCTATATCTCCATAAGCTGCGGCTCTGTTTTCTACTGGTACAACAGTTGCAAGTTGTTTTCGAGATTTTTCTATTAGTTCATCGACTTTGCTTTTTGCAAATTTGATTACCTCTGCTTCGGCGGTAAGACCTTTAGTAGCTTTAAGTGTTGGAGTAGGAGCAACATCAGTTTCTAAAGTAAAATTTATAGCTTTTTCAGTGCTAAAGCTTTCAAGAAGCGAATCAAAACCTCCTGATAACTCTGGGTCGCAAAGAGGTTCTATTGACTTGTCCTTGAGAGCTTGTTTCCAAATTGTTTCTAACAATTTTTCTAATGCAGAAGCTTGAATTCTTTTTGATCCTATTTGTTGGAGAATTACTGCTTTAGGAACTTTCCCCTTTCGAAAACCTGGAAGATCTGCAGATTTGCATAAAGTTGATAGTGCGTCTTCAAAACTTTTTTTACATTGCTCTGCTGGAACTTGAAATTCAATGGCAAGCCTGCTTTCTGGGAGTGGTTTGGTTTTTATTTGTAATTTGGGATCACTCATTGGTTCTCTAAGGATTGAAGCTCATTTTTCTATTACACTAAATAAGACTAAGACCATCTATCAAAAACTATTATCCTTTTATCGATTTTTGGACATTATTTTTTTCCAAACCAGAAATTTGGATAGCATCAATACTTTATAAAAACTAATTCTCTCTTTGTGCCAGTTTGACTTTTAATCAATCTTTCTCTAATCGACCTATAACTGTTGCTGTACTTGGGGCAAGCGGTGCAGTTGGCTTGGAAATACTTAAGTTGCTTGAAGAACGTTCTTTTCCTGTAAAAGAACTTCGTTTATTGGCTTCGGAAAGATCTGCAGGGAAAGTTCAACCATGGAATGGCCAGGATCTTGTTATTCAAAGTGTTTCTAAAGATAAATTTAAAGATGTTGACTTGGTTCTAGCGTCTGCGGGTGGATCAATTTCAAGGCAATGGCGAGAAGCAATAAATTTTGCTGGCGCTGTAATAGTTGATAACTCCAATGCATTCAGAATGGATTCTGAAGTGCCTTTGATAGTTCCAGAGGTTAACCCTCAAGATACATTGAATCATCATGGATTAATTGCAAATCCCAATTGCACTACTATTCTTTTATCTTTGGTGTTAGCTCCACTTGCAGCTAAGAAACCTATTAAAAGAGTTGTTGTGTCGACTTATCAATCAGCAAGCGGAGCTGGTTCAAGAGCTATGGAAGAATTAAAGACTCTTAGTCAAGATGTACTGGATGGGAATGTTCCTATAAGCAAGGTTCTTCCATATTCACTAGGGTTTAATCTTTTTCTTCATAATTCACCTTTGCAAGCAAATAATTATTGTGAAGAGGAGATGAAGATGGTCAATGAAATGAGAAAAATAATGGATCAACCTGATCTTGCTCTTACGGCCACTTGTGTAAGAGTGCCAGTATTGAGAGCACATTCTGAATCAGTTAATATTGAATTTCATGAACCATTTCCAGTTGATTCTGCAAAAGAAATTCTTAGTAAAGCAGCAGGAGTTCAATTGTTTGAGGATCCAGCTTCTAATAGGTTCCCAATGCCAATAGATGTCACAGGACGAGATGAAGTTTTTGTTGGAAGGGTTCGGCAAGATCTTAGCAATGAAAATTGTTTGGAATTATGGCTTTGCGGTGATCAAATAAGAAAAGGTGCTGCATTAAATGCAATTCAAATTGCTGAACTTTTGCTAGAACCATCATGAGTGCTATTGCTGAATTATCTGCTGCCCCTTTTGGTCGCTTATTGACTGCAATGGTTACTCCATTTGATAGAGATGGAGGAGTAGATTTTGATTTGGCTGCAAGATTGGCTAGATATCTTGTAGATCAGGGTTCAGATGGAATCGTTGTTTGTGGAACTACTGGTGAATCGCCCACTCTGAGTTGGGATGAGCAGTATCAGCTATTAAAAACAGTTCGAAATGCTGTCAATAGTTCAGTCAAGGTTTTAGCGGGTACAGGTAGCAATAGCACCATCGAAGCAATTGATGCAACCTCTAAAGCTGCTGCAGCTGGAGCTGATGGAGCTTTAGTGGTTGTTCCTTATTACAACAAGCCTCCACAAGAAGGCTTGGAGGCTCATTTCCGTGCAATTGCCAAGGCTGCTCCAAATTTGCCATTAATGATTTACAACATTCCTACGAGAACAGGTTGTTCAATATCTCCAAGCACTGTTCAAAGTCTTATGAATTGTTCAAATATTACTAGTTTTAAGGCTGCTAGTGGAACTACAAATGAAGTTACTGAGTTAAGAATCAGGTGCGGTCCAAAGTTGTCAATTTATAGTGGGGATGATGCTCTTCTTCTCCCAATGTTATCAGTGGGAGCTGTAGGTGTTGTGAGTGTTGCTAGTCATATTGTAGGCCCTCGTTTAAAGGCAATGCTTGAAGCTTTTGGCACAGGGCAATGTAGTGTGGCACTTAGGCATCATGAGCAATTACAACCTCTTTTTAAAGCGTTATTTGCGACGACCAATCCCATTCCTGTTAAAGCAGCCCTTGAGTTAATTGGATGGCCTGTAGGGTCACCTCGTAGCCCATTGCTTCCTTTGAACAACCAAATGAAAGAAGAACTTATGAAAATCATCTCAGCCTTGAGACAAACCTGAAATGGTTCTTCTTCAATAGGCTTTTTTGAGAGCCTTATCTCATTAGATCAATCAAGTTATTTCATCAATGTCCTTCTCATGACTATCACTTCCACAAACCCAAGGTCGCAAACAAAAGCCTTAAGAGTTATTCCCTTAGGAGGGCTTCATGAAATTGGAAAGAATACTTGTGTTTTTGAATATGGTGATGAATTAATGCTTGTTGATGCAGGCCTTGCCTTCCCAAGTGATGGAATGCATGGAGTCAATGTTGTTATGCCTGATACTAGTTATCTAAGAGAGAATCAGACAAGAATCAGAGGAATGATTGTTACTCACGGGCATGAAGATCATATAGGTGGCATATCCCATCATTTAAAGCATTTCAATATTCCTGTGATATATGGCCCTCGCTTGGCGATGTCAATGTTACAGGGAAAAATGGAGGAAGCTGGGGTTACAGATCGCACCACTATTCAAACAGTTGGTCCTAGAGATATTGTCAAAATAGGCCAGTCTTTTTCTGTTGAGTTCATTAGAAATACTCATTCAATGGCTGATAGCTTTTCGTTGGCTATTAAAACCCCTGTTGGAACGATAATTTTTACCGGTGATTTTAAGTTTGACCATACTCCTGTAGATGGAGAGCATTTTGACTTGGAACGATTGGCATACCATGGGAAGGAAGGCGTGTTATGCCTTTTTAGTGATTCGACTAATGCAGAAGTTCCAGGTTGGTGTCCTTCTGAAAGAACGGTTTTTCCATCTTTAGAACGTCATGTTGCGGATGCTGAGGGACGGGTAATTATTACAACATTTGCTAGTTCAATTCACCGTGTAGCAATGATTCTTGAGCTTGCCTTAAAGCATGGTCGGAAAGTTGGTTTGCTTGGTAGATCAATGTTGAATGTGATTGCAAAAGCAAGGGAAATTGGATATATGAAGGCCCCTGATGAGTTATTTGTGCCAATTAAGCAAATTCGAGATATGCCTGATCGTGAGACTTTGCTTCTCATGACTGGTAGCCAAGGTGAACCATTAGCAGCACTTAGTCGAATTTCTAGAGGAGATCATCAACATGTTCAAGTAAAAACAACCGATACGATTATTTTTTCTGCTAGTCCTATTCCTGGCAATACGATTTCTGTTGTAAATACGATTGATCGTTTGATGCAGCTTGGTGCAAAAGTGGTTTATGGGAAAGGCGAAGGGATTCATGTCTCAGGGCATGGTTTTCAAGAGGACCAAAAATTAATGTTGGCTTTAACAAAGCCAAAGTATTTTGTTCCAGTTCATGGTGAGCACAGGATGCTTATTTGCCACAGTAAAAGTGCACAATCTATGGGAGTTCCAGAAAACAATATTTTGATTCTTGAGAATGGAGATGTTGTTCAACTTACTCCTGACTCTCTTACGAGGGGGCAACCAGTCAAAGCTGGAATAGAGCTTTTAGATGCTTCTAGGAATGGGATTGTCGATGCCCGAGTTTTAAAAGAACGCCAACAACTTGCTGAAGATGGAATTATTACTCTTCTTGTTGCAGTTAGTACAGATGGAGTAATGGTTGCTCCTCCTCGAGTCAATTTACGCGGTGTTGTAACGAGTGCAGAACCTAAGAAAATGTCTCTTTGGACTGAGAAGGAGATTATATGGGTTTTGCAGAATCGATGGAAGCAACTTTCTAGGCAGGTGAGTGAAAATTCTGTTGAGGTTGATTGGATTGGATTTCAGAGAGAAGTTGAATCTGGTTTAGCAAGAAGAATGCGTAGAGAGTTTCAAGTTGAACCGCTTATTCTTTGTTTAGTTCAACCTGCTCCAGGAGGTACACCTGCATATCAAGGTCGGGTTGATGAAGAAACCAAAAAACAACCCATCTCGAAGCGTGCAGATTTTGTTCGAAAAGAGTCAGGAATGATTTCTAATCAGAATAATCAATCACGTTTAGCTTCAAATTCGACCTCTACCAAGAGAAATGTCGACCATGAACAAGTTGATGAACCCGCCGGTAGAACTAGAAGAAGACGGTCTGCTATTAGTTGACTTGTTTTTTGGGCATCACGGGCTGCTTATAGTTATTAACTTTTTATCCCATTGGATTTTCCATCCATTTGATAGATCTATAGAACTAGGCGGATTATTTTTTCCAATTTTGTGACTTAACTCATTCATTTGTTTAGATGATGGTGGAATTACCTCATTATCTTTAAACCATTGATAAAAGATAATTGTTCTTACTGTTAAAGGAAGATTGATCATTACGCTTCTGTCAATTCCTTCTTCATTGCTTATAGATTGAATTGCTAGTTTTGTTAGTTGATATTGATCATTATGCAAATGTGACAAACTCTCTGCAAGGCTCGCAATTCTCATTGTGCTGCCATGATTTAACTTTTCTAAAACAGGTAATACTTCTTTTCGAATTCTGTTGCGGGCCAATTGAACATTTGAATTAGATGGGTCAATCCATATTGGCAAATTCATTTCATCACACATTTGAAGAGTTTCTTTCCTACTGAAAATTAGCATTGGTCTAACTAGCTCTATTTCACCTTGAAGGATTCTTCTTTCTCGTAAGCTGCTGAGTCCTGCTATATGAGACCCTCTTGCAAGATTCATTAGAAAAGTTTCCGCTCGATCACTTCCTGTATGTCCTGTTAATACATATTTATAAGGTGTGTCCAGACTTCCTTTGGAAAGTTTTTTTGCTTGTTCTATTAGGTTTGTATAGCGCCATTCTCGTGCATCTTTTTCTGTAGAGACTTTATTTTTGTCAGTTGAGGTAATAGAAATTGCAATTTTTTTATCTTTACACCATTGCTCTAGTTCATCTGCAATTTTTTTTGAATTTTCATGCCATCCATGATCTCCATGCCAAACATGTAATTTCCATTTGTGTAGTCTTTGTAGGTCGCAAATTAATTCAAGCAGCGCAATAGAATCCTGCCCTCCAGATACTGATATCAAAAGAGATGATCCAGCGGGAAGAAGATTGCTCTTTCGCTTTAATGCTTTATGAAGCCTTCTATGCCATAAGCTCCATGGCTTTTTTTTGTTGGTATCGAGTGACATTTTTTTTAGCTAAGTCACCATATTGATTTGGTTTAGTTCTAAATCTCGAACTAAGATCAAAATTAGGTTATTCGTTCTTATTTTAATGTCGCGTCTTCAAAATCTTCCTTATGAACTTCAACAGAGCTTTTCTAATCATTCTGTTTTGAAAGTCATTACTGGATTAAATAACTTTGAGCAAAATTTAGTAAAGAAAGTTGCAAGGTCTGCTTCAGTTGGCGGAGGAGATTTGCTTGACATCGCATGTTGTCCTCAGCTGGTAAAAGCAGCTATTGAGAATTCTGATCTTCCTGTATGTGTTAGCTCTGTGCAGCCTGAGAAGTTCCCAGAGGCCATCGAGGCGGGCGCATCAATGATTGAAATAGGAAATTTTGATTCTTTTTACCCTGAAGGAAGATTATTTAGTTCAGAGGAAGTTCTTTCTTTAACTATCCAAACAAGAAAATTGCTACCTGATGTTGTGTTGTCAGTTACAGTCCCTCATACTTTAGCTTTTGATCAGCAGTCTCAATTGGCCTTGGATTTAGTAGAAGTTGGAGCTGATGTAATTCAGACAGAGGGAGGGACAAGCTCCACTCCAGCTAAATCAGGTGTAATGGGGCTTATTGAGAAAGCTTCTCCAACTCTTGCTTCTGTTTATTCTATTTCTCAAAGCTTTGAAGAATCAGGATGCAAAGCTCCTATTCTATGTGCTTCAGGATTGTCAGAAATTACTGTGCCAATGGCTTTAATATCTGGAGCTAGTGGAGTAGGTATTGGTTCTGCTGTAAATCGTCTTGACAATGAGTTAGAAATGATTGCAATGGTTAAAACCCTTCGAGAATCCATTTTTAACACGGAATCTTTTGTCAAAAGACTTGTTCCTCCAATACAGTAAATTTGATAAAGTAATTTTCTTTGCTTCAGTAAAGGTTTTGGTTGTTACCTTTAACCAAAGCCGAATCAATTATTATATCGATAATTCATATGCCTAAATATTATTTAGAAGCTCCTTATATCCCAAAGGGTGATCAGCCAAAAGCAATTGATTATCTTGTTAAGGGTGTTAATGCTGGCAAGAGATATCAAACGCTTTTAGGAGCTACAGGCACAGGTAAAACCTTTACTATTGCAAATGTAATTGCACAAACTGGACGTCCTGCACTTGTCTTGGCTCATAATAAAACACTTGCTGCACAACTTTGTAATGAGTTAAGAGAATTCTTTCCAAGTAATGCAGTTGAATATTTTATTTCTTATTATGATTACTATCAGCCTGAGGCTTATGTTCCTGTTAGTGATACATACATAGCAAAAACTTCTTCTATTAATGAAGAAATAGATATGTTGAGACATTCTGCAACACGTTCTTTATTTGAAAGAGATGATGTCATTGTAGTTGCTTCAATTAGTTGTATATATGGACTTGGAATTCCAAGTGAATATTTAAAGGCAGCTGTTAAATTTAATTTAGGAGAAAATATCGAAATCCGCAGAATACTAAGAGAGTTAGTTGATAATCAATATTTTCGAAATGATATTACTATTTCTCGTGGAAAGTTTAGAGTTAAAGGCGATGTTATTGAGATTGGACCAGCTTATGATGATAGATTAGTTCGAATTGAACTCTTTGGAGATGAAATAGAATCAATTAGATATGTTGATCCTACTACAGGAGAGATTCTTGAAAGTTTGGAATCTATAAGTATATACCCTGCTAAGCATTTTGTTACTCCTAAGGATCGACTTTTGCATGCCGTAAAAGATATTAAAAACGAACTAAATCAACAATTAGAGTTCTTTAATGAAGAGGGTAAGCTGCTTGAAGCTCAAAGACTGGAGCAAAGAACAAAGTATGATTTGGAAATGTTAAGAGAGGTTGGTTATTGTAATGGTGTAGAGAATTATGCCCGTCATTTATCTGGAAGACAGCCAGGTTCACCGCCAGAATGCCTGATTGATTATTTCCCAGATAATTGGTTGTTAGTTGTTGATGAAAGTCATGTTACTTGCTCTCAGTTGCTCGCTATGTATAACGGAGATCAATCAAGAAAGAAAGTTTTAATTGACCATGGATTTCGTCTGCCTAGTGCAGCAGATAATCGACCATTAAAAGCAGATGAGTTTTGGCAAAAGGCTAATCAAACAGTATTTATTAGTGCAACTCCTGGAGACTGGGAATTAGAAA
>QCJV01000019.1 GCA_003215795.1 Prochlorococcus sp. AG-409-F19 | reverse complement strand
TGAGCTATACGAAAAAAAGAAGATTCCAGAATAGTTTTCTCTAGTTTTTCTTGTATTTGGTTGCTCATGATTCCTTGATCACCACTCTTTATTAAAAACCAATCAAAATTCCGAAGATCATCTTCAACAGTGTCAAGATCACTTACAATTTGACGAGCAGCAACTTTGCGATTTTGGCGCAGACCTTCTGCTTCTAAATTAAATGCATTCAAATTTTCTGAATCTGGTAAAACTCCCAGTGTTGAAGTTAAATAAGGACTTTCTCTTTTGATCTCAGATATAATCGATTGAATTGGCCATCCATTTTTGATGTGAGGTTTGTGTAATGGAAATCCAGAAAGATTGATGCCTAAGCCAAATTGATTCCAAATAATAGAAACAACTGAGAGGGCTATCAAGCAACGCCTCCAGCATAAATTAAAACTTTCTTTACAAGTAATGGAGTCCACTAAATATGCTAAAGCAATAGATATTTGAGGTAGAATAGGAAGAATAAATCTATAGTCCTTAGTAGTCATTAAGGTACAAGTTATGAGAATTCCAATTGGTAAACTTAAGAACCATAATGAAACATAAGAAAAGGAAAAGGTAGTAGATCGAAGTCTCTTGCTGATAATCAATGCTCGAACTCTACTGAAAATAAAAACTAATAAAATGCAGACTATTAAAGAAATGCCAAACATTCTTGGCAGAAGATATGGATAATAGAATATTCCTTCTAGAGTATTAGCTTCTAATCCATCTTGATATTTTATACCCCATCTTCTTGCGTTATTAATATTAGTAATTATTGTCAACCAATTAAGACTAAACCATGGATAAAAGGTAAGTGTAAATGAGGAAAGTAGAATTAATAAGTTAATTATGGGCTGAAAATTTCTCCTACGTGCAAATCTTAAAATAACAACAAGGGTCAGAATAAAAGGAAAAGTAAAAAATGCTATACCAGTAGGTCTAACAAGTGCTGTAAGACCTACTACAAAACCAGAAGTTATCGAAAGTAATATATTTAATTTCTTAAGGTCTAAAAACCATATACTCAAAATAAACCAAGACAATGTCAAGATAGAAGTTAGGCTAAAATCTGTAAGGTAATCTGTTCTTTGTGCAACCAAAGCAGGTGATATTGTACAAAAGAAAGCAGAAAAGAAAGCAGTTGAGCGAGAGAAAATTAAACGAGTTAAAAAATATGTAGAGTAGAGTAGTATTGCGTTAAAAATACTATTAGATAATATTGCAGATTTATACGTTGAGCCGAATGCCAGAAAAATAGGTGACGACATTAAATAAGTTAATGGTCCCCGGTAGCTATCAGTAACAGTCCATACTTTCTTCCACCACCCAAGTTCAAAAAGATTAATTCCTTTTATTGCATGAGACATCTCATACAACTTTGTTAAATGAAATGCCTGATCCCAAGAAGGTGGTAAGTTATGGAAAAATATCCATGTAGAGTCTAAGGTTAAGCAGAAAAGCCACAAACTGAAGATAATAATTAAATCTCTTTTATTAAAGAAACCATTATTGATCTTAGGCAACTTATTGATCATAATAATAATGGTTAGTTTTTAGTAATTTTTCGATCTTTGTCTAAATATATTGGACGTAATTTCCACAAAGAGATACGTGTTAGGTAAAGATTTTTTATATTTAATAGTCCGTTTAAAAAGAAGATAGAGTCATTAGAAAAGAGCTGTAAGCTATTAATATTTTGCATTTATGGTATAAAGCGTAATTTTCTTGCTGCCACTAAACACATTCTTAGTAAAACAAAACCTTCCTTAACATGAGATATATTAGAGCTTCCATAAGTGCGTACTTGGTATCTAACCGGAACCTCTACTATTTTTAAATTTAGCTTACTTGCACCAAATAACAGATCAAAGTCTCCAAATGGATCGAAATCACCAAAATAACGCCTACCTTCTTTAATCTTTAAGTAATCCTTTTTCCAAAGAACCTTAGTTCCACACAATGTATCCTTTAATCTCTGACGCAACAACCATGAAAAAACTGCAGCAAAAAATCTATTTGCTAATGTATTTAATATAGGCATAGCTAAGTGACTTCTAGGGTATACAAGACGACAACCATTAATAAATTCACCATTACCTTTAGATAGGGCAGATACAAATGTAGGAAGATCTTCTGGTCTAACGGTTAAGTCTGCATCGAGGATAATTAATATTTGGCCCTCTGCTTTTTCAAAGGCTAGCCAGACAGCATCTGCTTTGCCTTTTCCTTTTTGCTTATATTTTTTTAAAGTTAATGGGCCTTGGTATTCATCACAAACCTTTTCAATTTGTTGCCAGGTGTCATCAGATGAATTTCCTTCAACAAAAATAATTTCTGCTTCTGACTGAAAAGCAGGCATTCGTTCAATTGCTGAAGCTACATTCCCTGCTTCATTCCTTGCTGGTATAACAATACTGATTTTACTTTTCTCCTCTTGTTGATTGCTCAACCTTGCTACTGTCCAATGAGTTAAGCCAAAGTTTTCTATTATTGGTAACTGGCTTAACCACCTATTAGAAAAAGAAGTAATAAAAGGTATATGACGAGGAATCAAACATCTATGGCCTTCTTTTAAAACTTCCCAACCTGAAATATCTAGCAAGTTATTTACGTCACCAGGAGTAAGCCAACTTTCGGGTGGCTGAGGTTCTCTTTGACCTAATCCTTCTGCAATTTTCAATAAAGGCTGCCAAAGCCAATTATGAAAACTAATAACTAATCTGCTCTTATTATGAGAATAATCTGTTAATTTTTTCAAAAGCTCATGAACATCTTTAATAGTATTTAATGTGTTATTAATAATAATAATATCAAAAGGAGCAGGGTTACCTATGCTCTCTGGCAACATTTCCTCTGCGTTCAGATTAAATATATGAAGATCCTTATGACGATCAGAAGCAATTCTGGATATTACACTGTCTAATTCAATACCAACTCCATAAGAAGGATTAAGAGAAGCTAGTAAATCTCCAGATCCACAACCTATTTCCAAAATTCTCTGACCTTTTGGGATTAGTAAATTATGAATACGCTCAAGATCTTGATAATAGGTCTTATTTAATCTTCTATAAAAGAGTTTATTTCTAGTCATTTAAATAAAATTGATTTAACTTTATATAGATTATATTATAGCTTGTGATAACTTGTCTAAGAAGAAAGGAAATTCATTATTAATTCAATAAATATATTAGCTTCCATGGTCGGAATATTGGAGATTCAATTATAACTTTATAAGTTCTAGCATCAAGTTCAGAGATTCTTGACTTATCAATCCAAGCATATTGACCTTTATTAATTAATTGGGGATCATCTAAACGCTCACCTAATCTCTTTGTTAAAAGAGCTAGACCTACAACTTGCGAGAATGATCGATCCGTTAAATCCTCCTTTGGAAAAACAAAATCAATCTCTTGATCCTGCAATTTCTCAGGAACAACTAATTCCTGATAAGCAATTCTAAAATTAGGAGTTCGATCTGAAAAAACCCCTCTTTGTACTAAAAATGAAAAGGATAAATATAAACCAATTAAAAAAACTGCAAGAAATAATTTACCTGACTTAGCAAATATTGATAAAGTCCAAAAGAATCCTAAAACAAGAAGTGCTATTGAAGCTAAATTTAGATCTCCTGAAGAAAATAGAGGCAAAAAATTATACTTTAGATTTAACAGGGAGATAATGATAAGACCTAAACCTAAAAGAGATACTGCCCAGGCAAAGAATAAAACAATATGCTTCTTATTTTCTCCTAAATATCGCAAAGCTATAGTAGTTTGCAAAGCAATATAAGGTGTAATCTGCAATGCATAATAAGGCATTTTCGTATTAAATAGGCTAAGTAATATTAATAAGCTTAAAGGATAATAAAGTACTATCATATTGGTTTTTAGTGACAGATTTCTAAAGCTAAAAATACATCCTATGAAAGCCAATATAGACCAGGGAAAAGTTTTTAAAGGAATATTCCACAGATAGTAAAAAGGTGATTTACTATACAAATTAGTGTTCGCTAAGTCTTGTACTTTAGTATATAAAAGAGAAACTTCTGGCAAACCATAGAAATTTACACTTGATATTAGCCATAAGATAAAAGGTAAAAAGCCAATGATAGTTCCAAAATAAAAATACTTAGAGCTTAATACTCTACGTGAATACAAAAAGATGTATGGAGCAATTGATAAAAGGGATATGAATACCATAAAAGTCTTTAACATAAAAGCTAATCCAATCCATATTCCAGAAAAAAATAGCCAGCTCTTATCTTTACTTAGTGAACATTTATGAAATGAATATATACCTACTAGCTCCAATGCAAGTAAAGGCATATCTTGAGTCGCTAAATGTAAATTATTTATCCATAGGTATGAAAGAGATAAGGCAAATGGAGTAATCCAGCTGAGATATTGACCTAATAAATCATGAGAAATTTTATAGGTTAATATTAGTACTATAACGCCAGAAATTAATGATGGTAAGTGTGAAACTAGTATAGAATTGCCAAAAACAGTTTGGAAAGAAGCAATTAGCCATTGAACACCTATTGTTCTATCAAAAACTGGCTCAGACCACCAAATTGGGGCTAGCCAGTTACCTGAGTCAAGAATCCATTTAGACTGGAGTGCATAATAACCTTCGTCTTGAGCAAGATAGCTCCTAGGACCAAAATAAAAAAATAAAGGGAAATAAAAAAAGATATGATACTTAATTAATCTAATTTTTTGATATATAAGCTTGATAAGAACATGACATTGATTTTTCAAATACATCATCATCTCATATACATGGCAACAGTATAGAATAAAGCAAATGAAAGACTTGCATGAATTGAATAATCTTCAGCTTGAATATGAAGGTGAATAGTTTCGATTGGTAAGAAAAAGAGTAAATTAATAAATATATCATTAAAATATAAAATCTAATAAATATATATTGAGACAAGAAGGCTATTAATTAACGATTTATTATAAATATTTCTTCCTGGTCGACAGCCTAGAAACTGGCCTGTAAGCAAAATATTCAAGCCAAAGTTTGAGTAATTTCAGGTCATGGGAATAAGAAGTCAAACATTTCATTTACTGGTACGTCTTTTAAAGGCACTACCCAGGAAAAGGAGAAATTCAATACTTCGTCTAATTCCAGTCGCTGCTTTTGTTGGTTTGGCAGATGTAATAGTAGTGGGATTAGTTTCGAGATTATTTACTGTTGTTGTAGGTCAACCAAGTACTCCATCTCTTCCATTTACCTCATTCATTCCAGAAGATCCTAAAACTAAGGTATTTTTGCTTGTTACCTTATATCTAGGAATGAATTGGGTTGCCTCTTTATCCAAATTAATTTTAAGGGGATGTCAAGAACATTTAAGATCCTCAATATGGCTAGATTTATCAGAAATTGCACAGAAAAAAGTTCTCTCTCAGGAATATGAATACTTTTTGAATAATAAAAGTTCAGAGCTGTCTGCAAAGATATTACTTAATACTTCACGAGTATCAGAGAGACTCATAAAGCCTATTTTAGAAATGACTAGTGGTATTTTAGTTATATCTTTTGTATTCATAGCAATCCTGACCTTTGCAAGGTTAACAGCTCTTTATTTAATTATTGGCTTGGTAATTTGCTATGCTTTGATCTCCGTATTAGTAACTCCCTATATTAGATCTGCAGCTGAACAAAGAATTTCGCTTGAATCAGAAACTAATGATGTATTAACAGAATCTATGAAAACTATAATAGATGTTCATATGACTAGCTCAGAGGAATATTTCGAAAGGCGTTATTCAAAAGCTGGAAAGAAAGCATTACCTTATTTATGGAAAGCAGAGACATTACCAGTATTTCCTAGATCATTAATTGAGCCTTTAGGAATTACTTTAATCTTCTCTATTGGGTTATTCCCTTTGTTCAGTAATAATAGCCCTACAAAGTTAGTTGAAATTGTTCCTTTCTTAGCAACTATTGCTGTAGCCTCCTTAAAACTTACTCCTCCACTTCAAGATCTTTTTAGAGGTATAACTGATCTTAGAGGCGGAATACCAGATTTAAAAGAAACTCTTAGAATAATCGAATTGCCTATTGAAAGATTAACTTTAAAGTCTCCAAATGCAGCTTCTCCATATGGTTTAACTCCTAAAAATTATATAAGATTAAATCATGTTAGTTATAAATATCCTTCAAGTGATCATTATGTGATTAAAGAAATTAATATGACTATATCAGTAGGGTCAAGAATTGCATTTGTCGGTAAGACTGGAAGTGGTAAAACCACAACAGCCAATCAAATACTCTGTCTATTAAGACCAACTAAAGGTTCCCTCCAAATAGATGGCATAGATGTAACCGATCTCGAAGTTCCTGCTTGGCAATCATTTTGCTCTTATGTCCCACAGTCAATAACTTTATTAAATAGCAGCATTCTAGAAAATGTAGCATATGGTCTTGAAAAAAAAGAAATAAATCAACAAAGGGTATGGGAATCTATCAAAGCAGCACAATTAGAAGAATTAGTAGATAACTTACCAAACGGTTTAAAGACACAAGTAGGAGAAGATGGAATCAGATTATCAGGTGGGCAAAGACAAAGAATTGCTATAGCAAGAGCATTCTACCGTGAATCAAAAATACTAGTATTAGATGAAGCGACTAGTGCGCTTGATAATAAAACAGAGTCAGAAGTAATGAAAGCTATTGAAGTTATGGGGCGTAGATGTACAATAATATTCATAGCCCACAGATTAAGTACAATTTCGAGAGCTGATTGTATATATGAATTTGAAAATGGCTCAATTAAAGCATATGGAAATTATGAAAAATTAACAGATGCTTCTGTAAGTTTTCGTGAAATGATATCAATTGGAAGAGAGCAGAGTAATATAAATGAAGACATTCTACTTTAGAATCAAGATGGAAAAAGTGATGGTAATGAATTTCTATTAGTAGAAAATCTTAGATTTCTTTCAAAAAAGAAGAAATAGCTAAAAACTAAGTCGTATAATCTGCATTTATACGAACATATTCCGAAGACAAGTCACAACCCCAAGACAATCCCTTCTCTTTACCCTTACCAATAATTAAATGAATATTTAGTGTATTCTTTCCCTTTCCCTTTACAATTTCTTTCATATACCGAGAAACAGACTTTCTATCAAAATCAATAGGTAAGCCATTGTCCATTAATTTATATTTTCCAATCCAAAGTGAAACATCCTCTAATTTAAATGGAATACCAGCATTTCCAGCAGCAGCAATGATGCGCCCCCAATTCGGATCACATCCATGCACAGCTGTTTTTACTAGAGATGAACTGGATATTTTACGAGCAATAGTCTGGGCGTGAGAAATCTTTTCTGTACCTTCAACCTTAATCTCAAGAAGACAATTAGATCCTTCACCATCTCTAGCTATTGATTTAGCAAGATGAGTTGAGACTATTTTTAACCCATTTTCTATATCTTCAAAATACTTTTGATCAATATATTCCCCTGCAGCAAATGCAAGAAAAGAGTCATTTGTACTCGTGTCTCCATCAACGCTTATTGAATTAAAAGAGCAATCGACTACTCGCTTTATCATTGCGTTCCAAACATCCTTAGGCAAACAAACATCGCAGGTAAGAAAGCCTAACATTGTTGCCATGTTTGGATGAATCATTCCAGAACCTTTAGCCATTCCCCCTATCCGTACACATTTATCCCCAAGAAACGTCTCTATAGAGATATGTTTAGAACATATATCAGTCGTCAAAATTGCTTGAGCTGCCTCATACCCACCGTCCCTATCTAATGAATTTACTAGCGGTTTTACACCTTCCAAGAGATTTTGAATAGGAATTGTCTCTCCTATTACACCCGTAGAACAAATAAGAACCTCATCTTCGATAAGACCTAATTGTTCAGCAACAGCCTTGGTTGCAATCATACTATCTAGTAAACCTCTATCTCCTGTACATGCATTGGCTTGGCCAGAGTTCACAAGTATTGCCCTTATACGTCCAGCCGTCTTTGCAAGACGCTCTTCACACAGATCAATACATTTAGCGCGTACTATTGACTGAGTAAACGCCCCTGTGCACAAAGCATCGTTAGGTGCAAGAATTAATGCTAAATCAGGCTTTTGTGACGGCTTTAAACCAGCACATACTCCGGATGCCTGGTATCTATCTGGAGCAGTTATTCCACCTGCTACAGGGGACCAATGTAAGGGTTGAAAAGAACTCAAGAACTTACCTGAGAAAGTAAACTCCTTATTATCCTGCGCTATTTCTTGAAAGTTTCAAAGGCTAAAACTGGAAACCGTTGGAATGGGAACCAACTACGTATAGGTATAACGGGTGGCATTGCTAGTGGAAAAAGTTGTGTAGCAAGATACCTAAAGATATCTAAAAACATTCCAATTCTTGATGCAGATCTATTTGCTCGAGAAGCACTGACACAAAACTCAAAGATAACTCGAGAAGTTATCGGAAGATATGGAGAGCAAGTTACTCACGAAAAAAATTTTAAGCAAGGAATAAATAGACAGGCATTAGGAGAAATTATCTTTTCTGACAAAAAAGAGAAGTTATGGCTGGAAAGTCTCATTCATCCTTTTGTGAGAAACCGCTTCAATGAGGAGCTTAGTAAACTAACAGATGTACCAAGATTAGCTTTGATTATTCCATTATTATTTGAGGCTGGTTTTACTGATATATGCAGTGAAACATGGCTTTTATACTGTACAGTTGAGCAACAATATGAACGTCTAAAACGTCGAAATAATTTTACTTATAAGCAATCAAAACTTAGGATTGAATCACAGTTGTCAATAGATCAGAAAATAAGGATGAGTGATATAATAATAGATAATAGTGGGAGTATGCAATCTTGTTTTAATCAAATAGATACATTATTGAATTAAGCGTTAATTAGCATTAAGTTTCTTAGAAAGTATTTGATTAGCAAGCTTAGGGTCTACTTTTCCACTGGTCTTTTTCATTAACTGTCCAATAAAAAATCCTTGTAATTTCTTTTTTCCCCCTCGGTAAGCTTCAACTTCATTAGGAAATTGCAAAAACAACTCATCAATATTTTCTGCTATTAACTTTGGATCACTAATCATGCCTAAATCTCTTGATTCAATTATTTTTTTAGGAGAACCACCTTTTGTAAGAAGTTCTGGCAAGATTTCCTTTGCAATTTTCCCGCTTATCTTTGCGTCAACTATTAATTGCACCAACTCAGCTAATTGTTCTGGCAAAAATAAAAGTTTATCAAAAGTTATTCTCTGGGCATTTACATAAGCTACAAGGTCGCCCGTAATCCAATTTGATGCCAATTTTGCATCACAACCTGCTAAAACAGCCGTTTCGAAATATCTAGTCATCTGAAAATCATCAGTTAAGACTCTGGAGTCATATGCAGAAAGACCCAGTTTTTCAACATATCTATGACGTTTCGCAGAAGGTAATTCTGGCAATTCTGATCTCCATTGATCTTGCAGCTCAATGCTTACTTCAATAGGGCCTAGATCTGGATCTGGGAAATATCTATAATCACTACTTCCTTCTTTTGAACGCATGCTTTTAGTGAGTTGCTTATTTTCGTCCCACAATCTTGTTTCTTGAAGAACTTTACCCCCACTTTCATAAGTTTTTATTTGACGTTTAATTTCATAGTCACATGCCTTCTGAATCGCAGAAAAAGAATTCATGTTTTTAATTTCAACTTTTGTTCCAAATG
>QCJV01000018.1 GCA_003215795.1 Prochlorococcus sp. AG-409-F19 | reverse complement strand
GTTATTAGTGTCCAACCTGTAGATATCAAAACCTTTAGAGTAAAATAATTAAGGTAAAGAAGTTGTTACTGCTTTTTGGATTTTTTACTTCTCCTTAATTTCAGATTAGATATACGTTTTGCCTCTTTTTTAGCTTTAAGAAGAATTGCCTCTGCTGCCTTTGCCTCTTCTATCTTTTTCTCCTTATAGTATTGATAATTACCTCTATATAGTAGTAACTGTCCATCTTTAATCTCTACAATCCTATTAGCTATTTTCGAAATGAAGTAGCGATCATGGGAAACTACAACTAATGAACCTTTGTAATTTCTAATAGCAATTTCTAGCATTTCTTTAGCAGGTATATCTAAATGATTTGTTGGTTCATCAAGAAGCAGAAGATTACAAGGCTTGATAATTATTAAAGCCAAGGCAATTCGTGCTTTTTCCCCTCCACTTAAATCCGAGACTTTCTTGAAAACAGAGTCATTACTAAATCCAAGACTACCTAAAAGGGACCTCACCTTTGTTTGAGTCCAATCAGGAACAGCCTCAAATAAAGTCTCTAAAGCTGTCTTATTTAAGTCCAATGCTTCAGATTGATTTTGCTCAAAATAACTAGGAATAACATTATGCTGTCCTAATTCAGCGAGACCATCAACAGGTTTTTCAATTCCCATTATCAAACGTAGCAAGGTTGATTTACCCGCTCCATTAGCCCCTACAATTGCAATATGATCACCTGGCTCAATTTCTAAATTTGCTCCCAAAAATATAATCTTATCTCCATAAGTATGTGTTAAGTCTTGTAATTTAAGAACCTTCTTTCCCGATCTAGGTGCATCTGGAAAACTAAAACTAGGTTTGCTTAATTCTGAAAGAGGAGCTTCTACCCTTTCAATCTTATTTAACAACTTCTCTCTGCTTTTTGCTTGAGTACTTCTAGTAGCACTAGCTCTAAACCTATCAATGTAATCTTTTTGAGAGGATAATTCTTTTTGCTGACGATCAAAGGCTGCTTGAAGAGACTCAGCTTCTAATTCCTTCTGCGCTAAATAAGAAGTATAGTTCCCTAAGTATGCTCTTGAAACTCCTCTTTCAGTACTTACAATGTGTGTGCATATCTTATCAAGAAAACTTCTATCATGGCTAATTATTACCATTGAAGAAGTTTGACTTAATAGATATTTCTCCAGCCACTCAATTGTATCTAAATCTAAATGATTGGTTGGTTCATCTAATAAAAGCAGGTCAGGGTCCTGAAGAAGAATTTTACCTAATGCAATCCGCATTTGCCAACCACCTGAAAAGTCACCCACTAATTGATCACCTTCAATCGCAGTAAACCCTATTTGGACGAGCAGTTTATCAACTTTAGCTCCAAGCTCGTAACCATGCAATGATTCAAATTTAATCTGCAAATTACCTAATTTGTTGATTAAATCATCAAGATAATTAGCATCTGATTGAGATATATCTGATTGCATACTCTTCTCAATATCTCTTATCTGAGAGAGAACTATGGCAGCATCTGCAAATGCCTGAAACAACTCTTCTCTAACAGTCCTTTTTACATCAACATCAAACTCTTGCTGCAAATAAGCTATACGAGGCTGCCCCTCGAATAGAACTTCGCCAGTAGTAACCTCTTCTAAACCAGCAAGAATTCTCAATTGAGTTGATTTGCCTGCTCCGTTAACTCCAACAAGACCAATACGTTGACCAGTTCTAACTTCCCAAGTGATTTCCTTAAGAACTTCGGCTGTAGGATAGATTTTGCTGACTCGTTCAAGTCTAATCACTTAACAATAATCCTCGTATACATAGATTTAAACTGCTCTCGCATGGAGACTTTAAATACTAAACTTTTAAGATTCCGGATCTTAATTAATGGTGAGACTGGAACAAATAACGGCTTTACTTCTGGCTGCAGGTTTAGCTATACCAAGTTATTGGTTTTTCTGGACTCTCGCAGGTGGAGGAGGGTATGACAGAAGAGGAGCAGAAAGTGTTCCTAAATTAGAAAGATTAATGTTCAAGAATCAGGAAGAGATCAAAGACCCCCTCTAGCCTTTATAAACCATTGCTTGGTCTCGTTATCATCAAGCTCAGAAAGATATTCTTTCACTTCTTCAGTGGTAACAGGTAAGCCAAGGTCATCTCCAATTTGAGAAATAGCCTTTAAAGCACCTTGAGGATTCTGAAGAGCCTGACGAAAAAGTGCTCTTCTACACGAAGCATCTGACTCAATACGTTGATAGAGCTCTGCAGCGTTGCTGCTCATTAGAAAATTTATAACTAATTCAAGCCTATTCAATTACGCAACTTTTGTACCTAAATGTGAATCATGAAAATTTCCTGAACCAGCTTCTTTCACTCCTAATGCAGATGCATCATTCATGCTTCTTGCATCCATACACAACACCTTCCTTAGTTGCGAAAAATTATCTGCTTGCGCCATTCTTCCTTCGCTAGTAGCTAAAAATTCAGCTTTTTGTAATACATGATGTAAATGCGTGAGCATATATGAACTAATCACAGCTGAAATTAATACATCACTATTTTCTTTACCTCTCCTAGGCTTATTTCTTTGAACCTTTCTTCTAGAATGATTCTCAATTAATTTGGATCTCTGAGATCGAGATGCTTGAGGGAGACTGGGTTTTTTAGTCATTGAAATACTGTTTGCTTGTGAGGAGCTGCCAAAACCGAAGAGTTGGCCAGAAATGAATAAATGCAATGAGCGGAATCAATCAAAGATTTTGCATAGAAGCAGCAAAGACAATTGATCTCGAAATAAGCATAGTAGAGGATACTACCCTTGACTATAAGTGTACACTAATTAATACCGGTTACTTTGTTTGTATCATGGCTACCCGGCAAAACTCTTCCAACGGAAAGCCAAAATCGCCCAGAGTGCAAGTTGTACTCCCAGAAGAACTATGCGATCGGCTAACTGTCTTAGCCGAAAGGGAGTCACGAACAGTAAGCAATATGGCAAAGGTGCTCATTCAAGAAGGGGTCAATCGTTTTGAATCGGAGCATATTTCCCAAAAAAATCAAGTCGAGAATCTATCAACTACCGATCAATTCAGGTCATCGTTAGAAAAACAGCAAGCAAGGCGCCTAAGAGGTGCTCCGCGCAGAATTAAATTTTATAGGCCGTAAATTTTTGGTTACTCATAATTGACTGCTACCCCTAAAATCGAAGTGCGGTCCGCATTCGTAATAGAGTTGCCATAAGGCTTCTTACAAATGTTCCACCAAGCTAACAATGCAAACCCAATTGACTCCCTAATTTGCACTGGGATTCCAACTGCATCAGTAGTCAAAACTTTAATACCCATACATCTCTTTTTAATTTCTTCCATGAGAAAATGATTTTTGCTACCTCCACCTGCAACAAACAATTCAGCGGGCTTAATAGCCAAATGTTTATATAGGTTTTCTAAATCTTGAGCAACAATACAGGCAGTAAAACATGTCATTGTTGCGATTAAATCTTGATCATTATGAGAATTAACCTCAGATAATCTCTTTTCTAAATCTTCTAATCCAAAAAATTCTCTTCCAGTAGATTTTGGTGGAAGTAATTGAAAAAAATCTTCTTTAAGCCAGGCTTCTATGACTTTAAGATCAGGTAAACCCTTTGAAGCAATCAATCCATCACGATCAAAATTCAATTTAGCATTAGTGACCTTATTAACAGCAAGATCTATAAGACTATTAGCTGGTCCACAATCCCATCCCATGACATCTAGATGACGATCAGGTCCAGTGACTGGAGGAATCAAAGAAAGATTGGCAATGCCACCGAGATTTAGAACCGCTCTCCAACTAGATCCACCTCCTATTAAGGCAGCGTCAAATAAAGGGGACAAAGGGGCCCCTTGGCCGCCTAATGCCAAATCTTTAGCTCTAAAATCATAAATAACAGTCTTCTCTAAAAGCACTGCAAGTAAAGGGGCTTGAATGAGCTGCCAACTCGCTCCTCTCAAGTAAGGTTTTTCAGGGGGTCGATAAAAAACTGTCTGTCCATGGCATCCTGCAATTCTAGCCAGACCAGTTGGATCACAACTTCTTGCCGCAATTGAATAAATCTCTGTAATTTCTTCAGAAAGCACGCTCCACTCAGAAGCACTCACTTTCATACCTTGCTCAATCGCAATGATTTTTGCTTGCAGAGAAGAAGGATATGCAATTGAAGCAGAGTTAAGCAGATTCCATTTAGGCTTATCTAAATTTCCTTGGAAGTCAACTAGTGCAGCATCAACACCATCCGCACTAGTTCCACTCATTAACCCCAAAACATACATTCAAACTTGGGGCAATTTTTGAAGATCTTCCATCAAGCCCATAACAACCAAAACATGATTTTGATCCAAAATATATTTAGCCGGAGGGTTAATTATAAGCTGACCAGAAGGTCCAGCTGCTAATACATTTACCAAATAGTTCTTCCTAAGATTCAGATCTCTTAAAGATCGACCAATAAAGATTTCAGGAACCTTGATTTCATCAATTCCAGTTCGATCATCTAACTCTAGTCTCTCGATCAAATTTGGTCTCACTAATTCTAAGCCCAATCGCTCACCTTGCATTCTTGAAGGGAACACAACTCTATCTGCACCTACTCTAGTTAACATCCTTTCATGTAAATCACTGGTTGCTCTTGCAATAACTTGACTAACTCGACTCCCTGCACTGTCCTTTGCAATAAGAGTAGTTGTAATGCTTGCCTCTATTGGCTTACTAATACCAACGACAACAGTCCCCATTTCAAACACGCCTGCTGCCTTCATAGATTCCTGATCAGTTGAATCAACTACTCTCGCTTCGATCGATGGTTCCAACTGACGTAATTCTTCAATAGCTCTTTCAGAAGAATCTACTGCAAGAACATCAGCGCCATTCCGGATCAGCTCCCTGCAAACTGCAGTACCAAATCGACCAATGCCTACCACTGCAAAGCCCAGGGACTCTCCATCCTTTCCAGGCAACCATCGCCACCATTCATTCATAGACTTACCTCCAACAAGAGAATTCAAACATAAAGATCCTCTCGTGGATAGCCAATACGATTCTGATGTTGAATCCTGTCTTTATTCAAAATCTGCCAAATAGCACTTAACAGCAGGAGTATTCCTAATCTTCCCACAAACATTCCCACTATCAAAATCATTTGTCCAAACATATTTAAATTTTGAGTAACCCCAATATCAAACCCTACAGTTGCAAAAGCCGAAATACACGTAAATAAAATTTCCAGAAAAGAGAAATGTTGCTGAGTACCAAAATTACTACTCAAAGTTATACATAAAGCCATACAAAGGATAAATAATAAGGACCCAACAGTAATTCCAACAGCTTTCAAAACAACCTTATCAGAAATTTGACGATGGCGAATGACTACCGTGTCCTGACCTCGCAAAGTCGATCTGGTTGCAGCCATAAGTGCTGCAACAGTGGTCGTTTTTATGCCTCCTCCTGTCCCTCCTGGACTAGCTCCAATAAACATTAAAGTCATTAAAAGCAACAATCCTGAATCCGAAATACTGTCTATCGACATTGGCATATTTGTAAAGCCAGCAGTTCTAGCACTAACAGATTCAAAAAAAGCAATTGAAAGTTTCTTATTCCAATCAATACTTAGAAAAAAAGATCCTTGTTCGATAGACTCGGTCAAAAGCAATCCAAAAGTTCCTAAACAAAGTAAAAAGAAAGACGTTCTAATAACTAAACGAGTATGGAGACTTAAGCTTTTAAAAGTTAAATTTTTTCTATTCTTCCACAAATCACTTGTCACTCTCCAACCCAAACCACCTAACAAGATCAGAGAAATTATTACAACATTCACTACCCCATTATTCTGATAGGCTTGCAAACTATCTGACCACAAACCAAAACCAGCATTGTTATATGCAGAAATGCTATGAAATATGGCTGCCCATATTCTTTCTTGTATATTCTCTATATCAGTAAATCCAAAATAGAAAAGAGTAGCCGCTCCTAAGAGAATTAAGATTATAGCTGTTAAAAGAATTCCTCGAAAAGTTCGGCCTACTCCGCCTACGCCAAACTCATCAAGGGTCTTGCCACGATCTAAGCGGCATCGTAACTCAGTGCCACTCACAACAAAACCCTGCAGGAAGGTTGTTATAGCCATTAGGCCTAGCCCCCCAATAATAAGCATGATTGACAAGAGAACTTGGCCCAAAATAGTCAATTCCTTTCCAACATCAATTATCGTTAAACCTGTAACTGTGACAGCTGATGTAGCTGTAAAAAAAGATTCCCAAATTCCAACTTTACTAGAAGAGCAAAAGGGAGTAGATAAAAAAATTGTCCCAAGGAAAATAACTAACAAGCCAGTCAGAACAGTAAATTGCGGAACTGTTAACCGTCGATACCAAGCAAGTTTTAATTTGACTGGTTTAGAAAAAGACACTGTGTAGTTACTATTTAAAAAGTAGAAATTTAATGTTAATAATTCTCGGTCTAATTCAAATACCTTGATATTGCCAAAGAATTAACAAAGGTACAGTTAGAGTCATCAACAATGTCAATCCCGCGCCATACCTAGTGACATCAAGAAAACGATAACGACCAGGTCCAAAGACCATCAAGTTTGTCTGGTAACCCATAGGTGTAAGAAAGGACTGACTTGCGCCAAACAAAACTGTCATCAAAAGCGCAGATGGAGGAAGATTCAAAGTTGCCGCAAGTTGAATTGCCACTGGAGCCAAGAGAGCAATCGATGCAGCATTACTAATCAATTGAGTACAAAGAGTTGTCGATAGAAAAATAACTAACAACGATGCATATGTAGGCAATCCCTCTAGCCAATATTCAAGACCTCCTGCAAAAGCATCAGCAAGACCAGTAGATTGCATTGCAACACTAAAACTAGACAAAGAGCCTAATAAAAGGATGACGTCAAGGCGAATAGAGCGTTGCACTTCAGCAGGTCGAATACAACCTCCCATCACCATTGCAACTACAGCAATTAAAACAGATGCAACTAACGGCAAGTCAGTAAAGCTAGGCAAAAGGATCATTGCTATTGCTATTGCTATTGCTATTGGTTTACGCTTGACTGTAGGAAGGTCATTTTCAAGTTGATCAAGTACAAGTAAATCATTACTAGCCTGAAGACCACGAATTGAATCTATAGGGGCTTGCAAAAGCAAAACATCCCCTTCATGTAAAATGGCCTGACCCAATCTTTCCTGCACCGTTTGCTGTCCACGCCTAAGGGCTAAAACAGTTGCATTATGTCGTTGTCTAAATCTTAATTCTCTTAGGCTTGCACCAGCAAGAGTTGACCCTGAAGGGAGGAGCACCTCAACGGTCTTTTGTCCTTCCACACCGACCCATTCAAAAGACTTTATTGAATCATTGCGAAAATTTCGTTGAGCTAATTGAACGGTATGTTCTTGTTGAAGGCGAAGCAGGTCTGAACGAGTAACACGTAGCAATAATCTATCTCCAGGCTCAATAGTGCGGTCTGCAAGAGGAGGCAAAAGTCTCTCTTTCCCTCTTTGTAGCTCAAGCACATCAACATCAAAGCGACGTTGGAGTCGACTATTATGAAGAGATTGTCCTACAAGATCAGAATCAATGGGAATGGTGACCTCGGTAAAGTATCCAGACTGCTCAGGCTTACTAGCAAAGTCACCCTTCTCTCTTCCTCTATCAGGCAATAAAGATTGCGGGGCTAATAGCAAGTAAAAAGTTCCAATAAGCCAAATAGGCACTCCTATTGCAGTAAAGCTAAATAATTCTAAAGATCCATATCCAAGTTGTGCACTAATATCGCTAACTAATAAGTTGACTGAGCTACCAAGCAGAGTAAGTGTTCCACCTAATAAAGTCGCAAACGAAAGAGGTAATAATACCCGGGATGGCGAAACATTGCGTTTGGCACACCAAGCTTCAATAACAGGTAACAGAGAAGCAACAACCGGCGTATTGGGGACAATCCCAGAAATTGGTGCGACAACGAATCCTAAAATCCCAATCAACCTGCGAGGTGTATTAATACTTTCAAAAGCTATTAATTCTCTTAAGCGATCCAAAGCCCCACTTTTAAACAACGCTGCTGAGACTGCAAATAAACCCATTAAAGTTATAAGAGCTGGGCTTCCAAAGCCTGCCAAGGCTCTTTGAGGATCAAGAACACCTGTTGCCATTAATAATGAAACACTTAAAAGTCCAGTTAACTCTGGAGCAAGCACTCCACTAATAAAAAGCATTATCGCTAACAACAAAACACCTAGGGTGATGAGTGCCTGAGGATTCTCTAAAACAGCTTGTAATTCATTCATATTTTTATAATTGTTTTTTTACTCATAATTAAATCAGCTCTTTCTTTGTCTGCTAAGACAATAACTAAGTTTTACCACCTTATATACATCTAAAATGGTTTCCTTCCTTAACTTAGCAACCAAGAGCCAACAGATTTAATGCTCAAGGCAAAATTTGGAAATTTCGAAAGATAAGTCATCTTCCTCAGCTTAAAAGCCAGTGAACCAGCAATAGTTATTCCCATACCAGTAATAGTTGCCTCACCAATCCCCATGCTCAGCATTTCTCCAC
Source organism: Prochlorococcus sp. AG-409-F19 (assembly GCA_003215795.1). Taxonomy (GTDB): domain Bacteria; phylum Cyanobacteriota; class Cyanobacteriia; order PCC-6307; family Cyanobiaceae; genus Prochlorococcus_E. The sequence continues at coordinate 1,795 of QCJV01000018.1, read as the reverse complement.
GATCAATGAATTGAAATGGAATCAACTCTTGATCTTTCCTATAAGCAAGTAAATTCTTCGCTAAATGCTCACCCTGTTGCATCGCTGCTTGTGCCGTCTGAGGGAGAAGTTGATCACTATCTAATGCAATATCTCCAATAGAAAAAACATCTTCATGGCTAACTAACTGTTGTTGAGAATTAATTAGAATCCTTCCATCTTTTAAAATAGATTCTGGAAGTCCAAATGAAATAGATGGTTTCACCCCAGCAGTCCAAATCAAACCTCCAAAACTCAGATGATAAGGCTCTGCATCGTCTTCAATGACATTTTGTATTTGAACACAATTACCAGCAATTTTCAAAACACGAGAATTTAAATGCACTCGAACAGACCTTTTTCGAAGTGCTTGTTCAATTTGCTCTTGATTAAAGGATTTAGCATTTTTCAAGACCCTGTCCTGAAGCTCAATTAAATGAACCTTGCAATGTTCGTCTAAAAGGTCCGAAACCTTGCAAGCAAGTTCAACTCCTGAAGGACCACCACCGACAATGACTACATTTTTATTTGATATTTGATTCATATTAAGTCTTTTAATTAAGCTTTTAATAGTTCCAACATCTTCATATTTATGAAACACTAAAGCATGATCATCGACTCCATCAACTCCAAGATCATCTACTTGGGAACCAGTGCTGATAACAAGCTGCGCATAATTAATAATTTCCTGAGATGAAGTAATAACAAGCTTTTTGTCTAAATCAACATGTTCAACAGATCCATTAATTAAAACAACACCTTTGGAGGCTAATAAGCTTCTATAAGTAGGAGCGACTTCCCATGATTCCAACTCGTCACTCAACAACTCGTACAGAAATGGTGAAAAAACAAATCTAGATCTCGGTTCAATTAAAATAATTGATGGTCGTTCTTTACAACTACTTAAAGAAATTGCTGTGGTCAAACCTCCGAAACCACCGCCAATGATCACTACAGAACCACTTTTTGAAGAATTTAAGGACATATGAACAATGCTTTAGATAATGAATGAAAACTAAAAGAAGGCTGGTGAAAAGCAACAATGGATAATAAAGACATTAATCATGGAAACGTGAAAGAAAGCTCACTCTTACACATCACATTAAAAGAAGCCTGTGATCATCTTGCAACACTTTCACCTGAAAGCCGCTTGAAATGGGGATTAGAGCAGTTTGGTTCAAATCTTGCAGTAACGACAAGTTTCGGGATTCAATCATCAGTCTTACTGCATATGCTTCATAAGTTAGATAACAAGAAAAAAATCAAAGTAATTTGGGTAGATACTGGCTACTTACCTCCAGAAACATATCAATATGCTGAGTCACTTATCAATCAACTTGAATTAAACATAACCGTTGTTCAAAGCGATCTTTCTCCTGCAAGAATGGAAGCATTGTATGGGCAACTTTGGGCAACCAACTCACTAGAAGATCTGGAAAAGTACCACCAAATTCGCAAAGTTGACCCCTTAGAAAAAGCATTAATTGATCTTCAAATACATTGCTGGGCAAGTGGAGTAAGAAGAGGTCAGACCAATACTAGAAAGGAAATGAGTCTATTAGACCCAATCAGAAAACGTTTATCACTTAGGCCAATCCTCGAATGGTCTAACAAAGACATTTTTTATTACATGAAAAGTAATAATCTTCCTCAACATCCTCTTTTTGAAAAAGGTTATTCAACAGTTGGTGACTGGCATTCTAGTGAGCCTGATAGTGGTGATGTAACAGGTAGAAAGACACGTTTCGGGGGTTTAAAGCAAGAGTGTGGGATTCAT
>QCJV01000017.1 GCA_003215795.1 Prochlorococcus sp. AG-409-F19 | reverse complement strand
GAAAGACATCTAGGGGAAAGGTGAGTTGCATCGCACATATGGATATGATTATTCTCTCCATTTTTATTAGAAGTTAAATTATAAACATCCAAGAAATAGGAACCCCTAGATAAAACTTCTTTTTTTAAGATTAAATTATATAGTTGAATCATTTTAATTCTTTTAATATCTAATTCATCTAGTAATTTTGTCTCTCTTTTTGGAGCTGGAATACCAAAATAATATCTTTTTGAGTAATTTGACGAGAGTCTTGCTTCCATATAATCAAGATAACCTTTCACTGTTTTCTCACACACTTCCGAAATATCTTTATAATTTTTAATTGCGTAATTGAGTATTCCTTCATCTTTTCTACAATCTATCTCCCCAAAAGAAATAAATACTTTATCACTATAGTTATGATTTTTCATCTGTTTAGTGAGAGAATCTTTCCATTGATTATTTTTGTTATTAGCAAAATGCCACGCTTTGCCGCCTGTTATTAAAACTGGTTGAATCTTTTTTAGTTGTGACGATATAGATAGATTTTGATGAGAAAAAGAAAGGCAATGACTTTCTCCAAAATGAGGAATTTTTTTTAAATCAGGAGATTTATTCTCTTTCTCAAGCAGAGGATAGAGTGAAGTAATAAATCTGGAGAAAGCAGATACATACTTTTTATTTTTTTCATCTTTAATAGTATTCATTCCTCCTTGATCGATTAAATCGTTAGTTTTTTTTATGCTTATCAGGGTTTCTGGAAAATTTTGTTGTAATAAATTAGTAATTGTGATTCGTACTGAAGCGAGTAACTTATATCCTTGATTGATTGATTTTGATTTAAGGGTTGACTCTGATAACAGAAGTAATTCTTGTAATTTGCCTAGATCAGTCAATATGTTTCCCAGATCGGAATGCGCCTTTGCGTGATCAGGTTTGATTTCAATTGCTTTGCGAGTAGATAATTCTGCATCTTGTAAGTTTCCAAGATCTCTCAATATGTTTCCCAGATTGTAATGCGCATCAGCAAAATCAGGTTGGATTTCAATTGCTTTGCGAATAGATAATTCTGCATTTTGTAAGTTTCCAAGATCTCTTAATATGTTTCCTAGATTGGAATGCGCTTTTGCGTAATCGGGTTTGAGTTCAATTGCTTTGCGGTATGAGATTTCTGCGTCTTGTAAGTTGCCAAGATCTTTCAAAATAATTCCCAGATTGAAATGTGCAATTGCGTAATCGGGTTTGAGTTCAATTGCTTTGCGAGTAAGTAACTCTGCTTCTTGTAATTTGCCTGTATCTTGCAAGATCAATCCATAATTAGAAAAAATCCTGGGATCTTTGTATCCTTGATCAATAAAAAGTTGATAATATTTTTCTGCTTCTGAAATCTTTCCTTCTGAATGAAACTTAAATGCTTGTTTGATTAATTGTGCTGCAGAAAAATCAGTTGATTCTTGTGTCATTTCATTTTCTTGACCAGAAGGATCCATCTTCTCTTCCCTTTTCACTCTTTTGCTTCTTTCAATTTTACTACTAATTTCAGTTCTTATTCATTCTGTCTGAAAGTATCTATCACTTATAGAGTGAGATTAATTCAAATTTTCATTGAACTATTTACGATTAACAGGACAATTAACTCATAGAGTGGGAATGACAATTACTACTAAAAGGTAGCTATCGGTTAAAAAACGGACTTCACCGCGGGACGATTTGAGCGTCACTACTGAGAAATCGTAAAAAGAGGTTTTCTCTACACTTGGGATTTAAATTTTAAGATTCAGTTGCTATGAATCTATGAACAACTTCTCTACTAAGTATTTCAATAGGGATAAATTATAGCAAGGAAGTCAAAGATAGATAGAGTGAAAATGAATATCATTAGTATTTTTTAATGCGTAAGTTTGCTCTTTTTTGATCGCTGGTTTTTCTCTACTCACTCCTATGCTTGTGACTGGTTGTTAGATGGGATCTGAGGAAAAACAGAAGAGCATCATTATGATCATTAGTTAGTTCAATTATTTGCGCTTTAAAAAGCACTCTTTTCATTTGAGTTGAGTGTTTTTTTGAAACATAACTATTGTCTGAAAAGGTGTTCTATTCTTGCTTTTCTAAGAATTAGACCTTGAAGCTGTTTGCTTTGATTGGAGAATAGTATTTGATTTAAGTTCGTTTGAGTTTACTTTCAAGTTATTTTATTAAAGGACTAAACTCTTGATGTAAATGTCTTTTGATCCTCTATTTTTGATAGCAACCATCGAGTGAGAGTAAATAAACTAAATCTTTTGCTAAGTATTTATTGTCTTTAGACTGGTTAAAAGAAGAATAATAGCTATTTTGAGTTAACTTCTTATTAATAGCAGTGACAGTTGCTAATCAGTTTAAATCAGGTGTTGATCGTAGACTTCAACATGACAGCATCAAAATATCAGGAAAAACAATTTTCCTTAATCCTTTTCTTTATTGGCGTAGATTTGATAGCAATATGGATCGATGGATAAGAGAGCCTGGTCAGATTAGTGAAGAACAAATTGCTCAGAATCGTACCCGCTTTTATCCAGAAATTGATTGGAATTATTTAGATGATGATGAAAGGAATATAAAAGATGCTTCTATAGAAATGTTTCTAAAGAGTCTTGAGTTGATAAGTACTTTTCATCCTGAATTAAATGCTGGCCAATTACTTGAGATAGAGCGTAAAATGGCTGTAACGAAAAAGCGTGCTTTTGAGAGGTGGGTATCCAAGTCCTTTAGAAAGCGATCGAATCTTGAGGAGCAGGAAAAGCAACGTTTTGCTAGGGAGCGTTTTGTACGTGAATGGAAGGAATGGCTATCTCTGGAGACCACACAAAAAGCTCTTATCCCATTTGTAGCAGTATGTTCTTTGGCTGTTTTTGGCGGCTGGTCATTAGGTTTTTCTAGCAATAGCTGCACTCCATACTTCTCCTCTACTAATGCTACTCAAATGAATTAAGCTAGTCTGTATGGCTCAAAATCTATTTTCAATCTGCCATCTTGCTTTTATGGAGACTGCACTTCCTGTAGGAGTTGCAATTATTGACCGAGCTAAAAAAGGACATTTAGATACAATAATTGATGGCTTAATGTCTTCAGATAACTCTATTGAGATCTTAAAAGAAGAAGGTGCAGAAGGTGCTCAATTAGTTAGAATGCAACTTGATCAAATCATTCCGGGCTTGGGAAATCCTGTTGTAGAAGTTAAAGTCTCAGTTACGCCCAGGCCAACTAATAATGAGCAAAATTTTTCTGATAGTGAGTTAGCTGTTATCCTAAATAGAATTGAATCTAGGATTAAAGAACTAAAGATACATGTAGATGCTTCAACTCTACACAATGATTAGCTTTGGTTTATAGTGATTAATAGGAATAGAAAGGATAATATATCATCGAATCAAGCTAATATTTTAACCTTGATTGTTTTAATATTCTTTTCATCTATCATTGGTAGATTATTTTGGCTGCAAATTATTCAAGGGAAATTCTATCGAACTCTTTCTGATGAGAATCGTATTCGCTTAGTAGCTAATCCACCTATTAGAGGTAAAATTAGAACTGAAGATGGGGAGTTGTTAGCTGACAACAAATTAAGATTTACTTTAATTGCAAAACCTCATTTAATTGGAAAGAACGATTTCCCAGGACTTATAAAAAGGCTTTCAATTTTATTGAAGGTTAACCCAGATATTCTAAATTCATCTTATCAGCAAGGGATTTTAAATAATGACTTTAGTATTGTTTTATTAACTAGTCTAACTAATATACAAGTGTTGCAATTCAAAGAACAGGAATTAACATTTCCAGGATTTGAAGTTACTACTAATCTTGTTCGCTATTATCCTCATGGTAACTTTGCCTCTCATGTTCTTGGCTATACACAATTAATTACATTTGACGAATTTAAATATCTTTCTAGCCAAGGTTATAAACTAAAAGATGTCATTGGAAGAAGTGGCTTAGAAGCAGTATTTGAAAAACATTTACGAGGTAAGTGGGGAGGAGAAATGTTGGAAGTAGATCCAGCTGGAAATATCCAACGAAGCCTTGGATATCAACCTCCACTACCTGGAACTGATTTACAATTAACATTGGATTTTAATTTACAAAAGGCAGCAGAGAAAGCACTTGAGGATAAATCTGCTGGTGCAATAGTTGTTTTAGAACCAAATACTGGAGCTATTAAAGCAATGGCTAGTCGACCTGGCTTTGACCCTAATTTTTTCACAAAACCAATAAGAACTCAAAAAGAGTTTGAGGATATATTTTTGTCATCAAAGAAACCGTTATTAAGTCGCGCATTGAATGCATATGATCCAGGGAGTACCTGGAAAATTGTGACTGGAATGGCTGGGATGGAGAGTGGAAAATTCGCACCAAATGCTCGTTTAAAAACGGCATCTTGTATTAAATATGGATCGCATTGTTTCCCTGAACATAATCGTAAAGGTTGGGGTGAAATTGGTTTTGAAGATGCTTTTCGCGTTTCTAGTAATACGTTTTTTTATCAGATTGGAGCGGAAGTAGGAATTGAAGAATTGTATGACTCTGCAATTAAGCTTGGCTTTAATAATCGAACAGGTGTAGAGACCTCACTTGAGGAAAGTAGAGGTTTTGTGGGGAGCAAGGAGTGGGCTTCTGCAGGACGAGGATGGGGTAGACCAGGAACAACACCTTGGATACCAGAAGATATTGCGAGTGCATCGATTGGTCAGGCTGTAGTTCAAGTAACACCTTTACAATTAGCTCGGGCTTATTCTGTTTTCGCAAATGGTGGATATTTAATTACTCCTCATTTTGTTGATGGAGATATTAATTGGCTTTCTTCAAAATATAGAAAAAAAGTTGATATTAAACCTAGTACATTGGAGACAATTAGGAGAGGGTTAAAAAAAGTAGTGGATTCAGGTACTGGTAGAGATCTTAAATGGAATTTGCCTACTTTACCTCCGATTGCGGGAAAAACAGGAACGGCAGAAGATAGTACGGGTGGTTTAGATCACGCTTGGTTTGTTTGCTTTGCACCTTATGAATCAAGTGAGATAGTTGTCGTTGCTTTTGCTCAAAATACACCTGGTGGAGGTTCGGTCCATGCATTGCCGATGGCTCAGCAAATTTTAAAGGTTTGGCACAACCGGTCTTTAGAATAATTGCTATTTTCGATTAAGCAGCTTTCGGAATTTTTGCTTTTCCAGAAAGTTTATCGTCTAATAATTTTTTAGCTTCGCCTAAAGAACAAATATCTGTTCTAAAAGGTAATATGAGTAGGGGACTATGTTCTGGCCTAATTAGCCAACTTTTGTTTTTTTGTTCTATGAGAAGGAAACCTTTATAATGAATGATAGAAATTACTTGAGACAAACCACTCATTTGATTAGGGATGGATGGATCAACCATTCCTGTACTTCAAACCATATATATAATGTACTAAAGTAATAGACAAATTTCTATCCATTGAAAAAATATCGTTTTAAGATCATGATGTGATTAATTAAGATATATCTTTATACTGAATCTTTAGTTTTGAAGAAGAAACTTATACTTTATGTACATTTCTTTGAGACCCTTCATGTAGTAATAATGTTTTGATGACTTATACCTTTAATGGGTTCATTTGTAGCAATCTACTTATGATGTCGTTGATGGATGAATCTTGAGCGGGGTTTTGGCTATTACTAGCTAATTGCCGCCCGACCACTTGTGCACCAAGATGTGTGAATTGTATTCGCATTGATATAAGGACTTCCATGCACCCCCCTCCAGATACACTTGCCATTGCAATGGGCCTTCCATTGAATAAGCTACGAAAATCTGACTCTTGGACTGAGAGCCATGCAATTGCATTGGTCAATACTGGAGGTATTGAACCATTGTATTCAGGTGCACAAATAATCCAGTAACTCTTCGATACCATTAGAGTATGAAGATCCTTGATTGCGGATGGAATCCCCAACTCAGTATGTTTTTTTGGACTAAATAGTGGAAGATCTAGTTTAGTCAGATCTAATAATTCAGGATCTGCTCCCATCTTTTCTCCTAAAGATACAAATCGATTTGCAAGCTTTAGATTCTCGCCATCACTAGCTGCTATCACTAGTAAATTTTTAATGCTATTCATATGGGTAATTTACATGTGTTTTTTCCTTAGGTCTACCAGAATCTTTGATTAATAATTTGCTCCAGTGCGTCGATGATGTACAGCTGTAACTCCACTTTGATCTAAGACCTTTCCATGGAGCACTTCTGCATAAATTAACCAATGGTCGCCACATTCCATTCGTTGCTTGACACAACATTCTATCCAGGCCAGAGCCTCTGGCAGTATTGGTTGGTTACCTGGAGTGCTTAAGAGATTAAGACCTGACAAACGGTTTGTTCCTGGGGGGAAAGGCTGAAGAAACAATTTGAGTAATTTTTGGTGATTAGCCTCATTAAGAATATTGAGCGCAAAAAGGTCTTCATTATGAAGAAGAGCTTCTACTGCTCTGTCTTTAGCTACAGCAATTGTAATACCTGGAGGAGAGAAACTGGCTTGACTAATCCAGCTTGCAACCATGGCACTGTTAATGTTGTTTTCCTCTTCATTCTTTTGAGCTGTTAAAACAGATAAGGATCCAATAACTTTTCCAAGTGCTAATAATGCAGGATCACTTTTGCTTATATTAATCCCTCCACTCAGTAGACGTTGTTGTCTACTTTCTTCTGAAATTAGCTTACGACCAAATTTTGTCCCTGTTTCTTCTATAGTTTTTAGTATTTCTGCGTTAGGACTGAATTTAATTTTGATTGGATTAAAACCAAATTCAAAGCCCCCGTCAATTAATTTACTTTCTAATAGATCTAAAGCTTCTCCACTCCACCCATAACTACCAAAGATACCTACTGGCTTTTTCCTATTGCCTTCAGAAAGAAGAGTCCCAAGAGCTGAAACAATTGGTGTAGGTGCATGTCCACCAAGAGTTGGAGACCCAATAAGATAGGCATCTGCTTCTTGAATAGCCGTTACTAATTCATTTGCTGAAGTGAATTCGCAATTTAGGCTTTTTACTTGCACTCCGGTTGAGCTAATACCCTTGGCCAGGGTATCTGCTATAGCTGCGGTATTTCCATATGCGCTAGCAAATAACATAACAATATTGATAGATGCGTTACTTTGTTGATCTCCCCATCTTTGATAATCATTTAATAAGCTTCGCCAACTTGTTTCAATAGTTGGACCGTGACTGGGTGCAATGGTACGGATATTAAGCAATTCAAGCTTTTCAACAATACGATTAACTTGATTAATCATTGGAGTCATAAGACAGTCAAAGTAATGTCGACGCTCGTCTTCTGTACTTACCCTGGTTGTTTCTTCCCATTCTTGAGTGCAGATATGTGCTCCAAAAAACTTATCACTCATAAGAAAACCAGTTGTTTCTTCAAAAGTTATAAGTCCACCTGGCCAGCGAGCTGTTGGACATGGGATTAATTTGATTACATAATCATTAGATATAGATATAGAGGTCTCTTGTTTTATTAAATGAATCTTTGGGATTGGGGCAATCTTAGTCTTTGGTGTTGCATCATTAGCTTTTGCAGGCTTAACTTGGGTCCAAAGCTCTTTGAGCAATTTCCCACCAGGGTTAGAACAGATTATTGTAAGATTATTGTATTTTTCAGATAGCTTTCGAAGAAGATCAATTCGATTCGGATTGATATGACCAACAATGACTATTAGCTCTTTGATATTTTTGGGGATAATTTCATTTAAAGCTGGAATAAACACTTCCTCAAAATTTGATCCAGGAGGATTAGTCAATACAGCACTCATGTCTCCTTTTTTAAAAAAGAGAAACGAATTCGATGTTGTACCTTTCCCAAGAGAATATTCAACTTCAAAACGTAGTTTTTTTGGACTTAGACATCTCAGTGAAATAAACCCATCATCGATAGAAAAATTGATGATACTTTTACGATTTGTTTGGTTTGTTGATAATTGATTGATGGCAGGATTTGGCATTAGTAAGAGGTCCCGACTTTTCTATGATGCACGGCAGTCTTTGCTTCTGAATTGGAAACACTCCCATGCTCAACTAATGCATAGATAATCCAATGATCAGTAGTTTCTAGCCTTTGTTTAACCAGACAATCTAAATATGCAAGTGCATCACTTAATATAGGCCCTCCCTGGGCGACATTCTCAATTATTGAAATGCCTTCAAAACGATTTGCCCCTGGAGGAAATCGTTTGAGAAATTGTCTAAATAGTTGTTGGTAGTTATTTTCTTCAAGAACATTTAAGACAAAACGATCGCCTACTTGCATTAGTGATTCAATGGCTCTGTCTTTTGCAACTGCAACAGTTAATCCAGGAGGTTTGAAACTAGCTTGGCTGACCCAGCTTGCTACCATTGCCCCTCGACGTTTCTCTTGATTGTGACCTTGACTTGAGGTTACGACATATAGACCTCCACTAATACGTCCAAGTGCTTTGACTAAATCACCATCAAAACTTTTAATAGTAGCAATATTCTTTTTACGGTTTAGTAGTTGTCCAAGATCAGTTCCTGCCTCTTCGAATCGTTGGAATGTATTGGCATCAGGTGAATGTTTGATCCTTAATGGTGAAAACGCTTCTTTCTGACCAAGTCCTCTTAGTTGATTGGCAATTACATCGATTGGCTCATCATTTTTCCCAAAACTTTCATATACTCCTACCCATTGCTTTTGTTTTAATGCTGCAAGCAATGTTCCTAACGCACTCTGAAGTTCTGTATCAGCTTGGCTTGGCCATGTTGGTAAAATTACAGCTTTTGCTTCTCCAATGAGTGCGCTAAGTTCCTGACTATCAGATGCTCTGATATCAACAAGTTGCACTTGAGCTTCAGCTTTATTTGCTCCTAGCGCAATTGCTTGACAAAGCTGATCACAAAAACCATATTGGCTGATATAGCAAATAGCTACATATCCATCTTTACTATTTCGTTGACTACTCCATTGATGATAATTATTTAGCCATAGCTCTATGTTGTGTCGTAATAATGGCCCATGACCAACTGCAATTGTTTTGATTTCTGGTAAACTTTTGATTCGCTTGAGTGCTTGAAGGACGCTGCGAGCATTTGGGCCCATTAAGCAATCGTAATAGTAGCGGAAATCTGAATTAATAACCTCTGGATCTAGATCAAAAAGTTCTTCAGTGCAGTAATGTAGTCCAAAGGCATCACATGTATAAAGAATATTTGTTCCATGATCAAATGAGAAAATAGTGTCTGGCCAATGAAGATTGGGAGCACTGATAAACTGAAGTTTATGGTGAATTCCATTAGATGAATTTTTTCCTAAATCAAGCTCATTACCAGTTTTTATAGCTGTTGATTGAAATGGTCGGTGAACTTGGCTTTCTAGAAATTGTAAAGCTACTTTTGAACCATAAATTTGAATGTTGTTGTTTAGGTCAAGAATGTCATTGATTAAACCAGAATGATCTGGCTCAGTATGGCTTACTACTAAATAATCAATTGTTTTTAGATCAATTCTTTTTTGTAATAGGTTTATCCATATTTTTTTAAATTTCACATGACTGCTGTCAATTAGAACTGTTTTTTCTCCTTGAATAATAAAACTGTTGTAGGTTGTGCCATTTCTTAAGCCAAATTCAATATCAAAGCGACTGCGCTCCCAGTCAAGTGAACGAATGGTCGTTGTATTTAGACCTATGCTTTGGCATTGTAAGGAAAGCTTAGGCTTGTTTGTTGACGATGCAATGACGGTTGGTGAGTTGTTCCCCATAGATTTTACCGATCATGATTAATACTGTAAGTTGTATTCGATTAAATTTGAGACTTATTCCAGAGAACAGAAATGTTAGACTTTCGTATTTTAGTGCGCTAGTGCTTAAATTTCTTTTAGGTATTGATTGCCATTGCGCTTAACATTGCTTTTTCTGCTTGAATTTGACTGTATGAGAGTAACTCTTGAATAAAATTATTTTGTGATTCGGGGAATTGTGGATTTGTAGCTAATGGCAATTCACCAGCAATTGAAGGACCAGTTGTTTTTTCTGTTGAAGGCGTTATGACTACTAGTTCAGCATCTAATGCATTCTTGTATTTCCACCACAGATCTGGAAAGTTTATTATATTATTTTTATAGGTATAATTTCTTCTAGACTGTGTATTTTCAGAATTACAAGCTACTTGCTTTTTTTCTTGACTGATCAATAATCTTTTTTTGAGTAAATCTGATAACAATGTATTTCTATCTTTTCCGCGTAATTGGAAAAGAATAAATGGATTCTCTCTAAATTGCTCTCCCATTAAAAAATAAATAGCACTAATATGCTTGCATGGATTTGCTTGATCAGGACAGCTGCATTCACTTTTGATTTCTTGAAGGTTAAATGGAAATAGCCTTTTCCCAGTCGTTGCAAAGGCATTTTCTATATCTTTTGGCATAACTCCTGCTAATAATTGAGCTGACCACTTTGCTTTTTTTGCTAATGCGTCAATGACATACTCCCAATCCTCATTATCCAGAACATCTAGCCAAAGCTTTACTTTGTATGGCTTTTTCTCTGTACCCTGTACTCTTGCATGCACTCTTCGACCCTCGAAGCTTATTGATGTCACATTCCCTTTTCTTGCATAAGCCCAGGCACGTTCTAGTCGTTTTTTATATCTATAAGAGTTAATCAGCTCCATCCATTGCTCGACCCACCAGGCTTGGTTCCCTAGTTCTTTGCTAGTTAGCGCTGTTGTTATTTCAGTCTTATTCATGATTAGGTTGGCCTTCTATGCATTGTTTTCTAAGACAACTAATTTGCTTAGCTCGTCAACACTAAGCTTGCCAAGCCAATTTTCTCCTGATCCCACGATGTTTTCAGCAAGTTGTGATTTTTCAAATATCATTTGATTGATTTTTTCCTCAATAGAACCTGTAGTAATGAATTTATGAACGATTACACTTTTAGTTTGCCCAATTCTATATACACGATCTGTAGCTTGATTCTCTACAGCTGGATTCCACCATCTATCAATGTGAAAAACATGATTGGCTCTGGTTAGGTTAAGCCCTAATCCTCCTGCTTTTAATGAAAGCAAAAATAGTTTTGGCCCTCGTGGATCATTTTGAAATTGATCAATCATTTCTTGCCTTTGGCTTTTTGAGCTTCCTCCATGAAGAAAAGGAACTTCAGATTTCCATTTTTTCATTAGATAAGATTGAAGTAACTGCCCCCATTCAGTGAATTGTGTAAAGAGTAAAGCCCGGTCATTGGTTTCAAAAATTTCTTCAAGTATCTGATCAAGTCTTTGTAGTTTTGGCGAACGTTCTAGGAAATTCTCATTAATCTCTCTTTCTTTTAACTTCAACCCAGGGTGATTGCAAATTTGTTTCAGACGAGTTAGTAGCCCTAAAGTTTTTCCATGTCGTTTACCTAGTGGTGCTGCTGCGATTTCTTTTAGACTTATCTCGACAGTTTTGTTATATAGACTTTCTTGCTCTTTACTGAGACTTATCCATTCATTTAACTCAATTTTATTTGGCAAATCTGAAATAATTGATTTGTCAGTTTTTAGTCTTCTTAATATAAATGGGCTTACACGTGCTTTTAGATCTTTTAAAGATGAGATATCTCCATAATGCTCAATAGGCAACTTGTACCTTTGATTAAAAAAAGTTTCTTCGCCTAGTACTTTCGGGTTTAGGAAATCCATTAACGACCAAAGTTCACTGATACGGTTTTCTATGGGTGTTCCTGTGAGTGCAATTCGAATAGGATCATTTGTTAAACCTTTGCTTATTTCTCTGATTGCAATACTTTGTTGTGACTTTGAGTTTTTTATAGCTTGTGCTTCATCAATAACAACACCTTGCCAGTTGATCTTTTTAAATAGCTCAATATCTCTACAGGCTAGGCTATAACTTGTTATGCAGATATCAATTTGCTTAAGAGAATCATTGAGTTTGTCTAGGGTATTTGCCCTTTGTGTGCCATAGTGCTCAGTAAGAGATAACCCTGGAGTAAATGTTCTAGCTTCTCTTTTCCAGTTGGTTAGAACTGAAGTTGGTGCAATCAGTAAGATAGGTTTTGTCAGTTCGCCCTCGTTCTTTAAGTGTTGGATAACTGCTAATAATTGAATAGTTTTGCCAAGTCCCATGTCATCTGCGAGGCAGGCCCCTTGATGAAAGTGATATAGAAAAACAAGCCAGCCTAGACCTCGTTGTTGATATGGTCTAAGGCACCCATGAAACCCTTCTGGATCTGATATAGGTTCCGGAGATCGTTGTTGGTGATATTGCTCTAAAACAGCCTTTAGTCGTGGACCAGGGTTAAATTGATGTACTGGAAGTCTTAGAAGGGTATTTCCTTTAGTTGAAGTTAAAGTTAATGCCTCATCAAGATCGAGGTGT
>QCJV01000016.1 GCA_003215795.1 Prochlorococcus sp. AG-409-F19 | reverse complement strand
CTGTTTAATTGCTGAATCGATCGAGAGTTTATGAATTTTTCTTCTCTGCTTTTTCTTATTTCATGGGCAGGCATTGTTTATGTCGGGTGCTTGCTTTGGAGAGATTTATCTAGAGGTATATCTCTTCACTGATTACACTTCTTATTATTCTAAAAAATGTTTTGTGCAAAATTGGCGATAAACTTCCTGGCTTTCCATATTTGATCAAGAAGGAAAATAGAGTTAGTAATCACTGTAAAGGTAAAAAAGAAGCCATTTTTCTTAATCCTGTTCTATGGAAGAGCTAGACTCTATTGACATTCGGCGCATCTTTTTCTGAAAATCCAATCTATATACTTAATTAAGTGTCAGGAAAAGATTAAATTACTGCTTCAGGACAGTGCTCTCTTTTGAATTTGATTATTTCCCAAGCCTCTGAAGGGGTATCCGCGTATTCAAAGAGTTTGAGGTGATCATCTGCAATAAGTCCAAAATCTGCAAGTAGTTGAAAATTAATGGCTTTCGACCAATATTCCCGTCCAAATAGAATAATAGGAATAGCATTTTTCATGCCAGTCTGACGTAGTGTTAAAAGCTCAAATAGTTCGTCTAGTGTGCCAAAACCACCAGGAAAAAATACGGCCGCAATTGAACGCATTACAAAGTGAATTTTGCGTAATGCAAAGTAATTAAATTTAAAACAAAGTCCAGGAGTAATAAATGGATTTGGATGTTGCTCTGTAGGAATACTTATGTTCAAACCAATTGATTTGCAGTCAGCATCAAAAGCACCTCGGTTGGCAGCTTCCATAATCCCAGGGCCACCGCCAGTAACTATGACATGAGAGCGGCATCCCTTTAGTTGGTTTTCTCTTGACACGAGTCTAGAAAACTCTCTTGCAGAATCATAGTAATGAGAGAGTGCAAGCAATTGTTTTAATTTATCTTTCTTTCTCTTGAGATGATTGAATTCTGGGTGTTCTTTTATTTGATTGCCTACTTCTGTTAGCTTTTTCATTGTCGAAAACCTATCTGAAATATTGGCCCCTCCGAACACAATAATTGTCGATAATATTTTTTCTTTTTCTAGTATCTGCTCGGGCTTGCTAATCTCAAGCAACATTCGAACTCCACGCATTTCATTGCTATTTAATAACTCCAAATCTTCATGGGCCAAATGATAAGAATTTGAACTGAGTATTAATTGAAGATTATCTTTTACAAGTTCTTCATTATTACTACGCTCTTTGTCTTTCACTTTGATCTCCTGAAAAAACTTTCACTTCTTCTCAATAATACTTGAGAGATGGATTTGTATACAAGAGGAATTCTCTTTTGCTAAATAGGTACTATTTTGTTTCGGTTATTAATGAGGGGGTATGTCGTAAAGACCGAAGTTCGATGTATATACCACATAATGTTCTACGGTTTGTATCATCACCGAAAATAATTACTTGGTTCATAGTGATGTATTCATTTATTCGTTTCTCTCTGGCTCCTTCTTTCTATCACCTTGTGTATGTGATCTCTAATAGCGAGATGGCTCAAATAAAAGTTCAACAACATCAAGATAAACTTGACTCAGTAGTCGATCAATTAAAAAGATTAGACAACTCTTATGAAAAGCAGAAACCACTTTTGCTTGAGAAAGAGAAATCTATTAAGAGTGAATTAAGAGCTCTTGCTCCATCTGCAAGTAACCCTGTTAAAGAAACAATTGAGAAAGCAGTGGATGCAATTAAAGATACTGCTAAGAAGGTAGTAAATAAGACTTATCTTCATACTAAAAAGCCGTGATTTTTCATGGCTTTTTCTGTTCATTTGAGATTGAATAATTAGTTTTATTTGCACCACCTTGTGTAATTACTTCAACTAACACTTGCCTATTAACAAGCAATTTTCCAGCGCAAGATCCAGATGAAGGTATTTTATTAATATCATCAGAATCGTATGTATTTGCAAAAGCAATGCCTGGGTAGAAACGCTATTAGAAAAAAGCTTCGTGTTAATTAATTCTTAAACGAACCTGACTTTATAGCTAACATCCTTTGAATGCTCAAAACTCTTGACATTATTCTTTTCAATAATGACGTCCTAAATGAATAATCGCATTCTATGGAGATGTTTGCTCTTTTAATAACTTGTCTTTTTCACTTAGTCGGTAGAGCTTCTTTATTTGTACATTTTGTTAGCACCTGCTCAATGATTTGTTTTTGTGAAGGCAATATAGTTTTTGATATGAGATGCTGTAATTGATATCAGCCTGCCCCATGAATGTATTTGACGCTTCAACTCCTTTTATCCTTATTGCACGTATAAAAGTTAAGCCAGGAAAAATTCAAGAATATTTAGAACTTGCTACTAAAACTGATGCTGCAGTAAAGGCTTCTGAGCAAGGCATGTTGCATCACACCTTTGATCAAGACCCAGGGAATCCTTATTGCTTTACATGGTCAGAAGTCTACAAAAATGACAATGCTTTTCTTGCACACTTAGCTAATCCAGCAGTAGGAGAGTATTTGCAAGGGCATGCACAGTTAGGAGATGGATTTACCGTTGAGGTTTATGGAACAGTTGGAGATGAATGCAAAGATGCACTGGAGGCAACAGGCCTTCCTGTGCAAATCTTCGAGACTAAATTTGGATATAGCAGGGTATAAGAATTAGCAAATATGTATGAACAAGGTTAAATGGATCGCTGTCAATCGCTGAGAAGGATGATTTTGACTTCCTTCGTTTTTTATATTCAAAAACAATGCCTATAAGTCACTGCCTGGGAAGAAGTTAGGGAGATTTAAGAGGTATAGATGTTTAATGATATGAGCATCCCATCGCTAGATTTTATATTCTTGCTCAAGCAACTTGGATGCTTGCTATGAAGACCTTGAACAAACTTAGTACTTTGCAAACACTATGCCAACAATTAGAATTCTCAAAGCTAGGCTTGCTTTTAAGCAATTAGATCAGGAAGCAAGGTTAATTGAAGCTAATAAAGTAAAAATCCAGGCCACAGCTTTTTTTTGATGAATTCCAGCTTGAAGCAAAGGCTTGAAAGGATTGAATTCCAATGGATAGGTATAAATTCTCAATCCATCCTACATTCTGAAGGCGCTTGTCGGGGAAGGATCTCTCCTAATTTATATTAGGAGTTCTTTTGGGATTAATTAGGAAAACTTTTCGATACTTTCCTTCGACTAGTTGATTCGCTTTGGGAGCAATTATGTATAGTTTGAATTTGCTCTTATGGCTTAAAGGTTGCTTTCTTTGCCTCGTTGATAGAATAGACCAAACTGAAGGGCAAACCTTTAAATTTGCTACCAGGTGAGCTTCCGTTTTTTAGGCTCACTTTTTTTTCGTTGAATGTGCAAGGAAAATCTGGAAATTGTTATCCCACTAACTTTTCCCTCGTAAGTTTTGCAAGCAGAAGAAGTTAGATTGTCAACGCACTCCTTTATCAAAAAACTCATATCAGTTTCAGAGTGAATTTTGCATGAGAAGCCATGCATTCGACTTGTACCACTGATCACAGTCTAAGAACAGTGAAGTGACTTGATGGTTTAATGAACTTCTTGCTCGGTCAATTGTCCCTAATTAATCTCTCTTGTGGACTGCGCGCTTGACTCTATTTGTGGCTTTAGGTTGTAATCAAAATACAAGGTCTACAAACAAAACTAGAAAAGTTGACGAGGATTTAAGCCAATTGACAATACTAGCTCATTAATTTCTATTAGCTGCAGGAATCCAATGAACAGCATCTTGACTAAAAACAGAATAAATTCTTAAGCTATTCGTCCTTGGAGCAGTCAATTGCTCCCAATTCTCTTTAGGGAAATTTTATCTTTAAGGCTTTGATCCCTCCGAAAAGAAATATATAGACTGGGTTTACTCCATCGATCTTTAGAAGAGTTTAAACGGGTTGGAATTTAAAAGTAATTTTAGGTAAATACTCTTAGGTACTTTATATTTAAAATAAAAATAAATATTCCATGTTAGAAGTGTTGCCCTCTACATATGAAAAACTATGTCTAGTAGTCAAGCTAAAAAAATAGCCTCGAATCCAAAGCCATTAAATCCAAGAGACTTGTATTACAATTGCATTACTTCTTGCTCACTAAATGATGATGATATTGAATGCTTAAATGACTGTGTTACTACTTATTATCAAGAGTTGATGGAAGAATGATAAAAATCAGATCTCTTTATACAATCAAAAAGCAGGAGAGTGATTCCTTGCTTAAATGTTAAAAATAAGAGGATTTTTGAAACTGTGCTTAATGCCTTTGTAGATACTTAAGAAGATTTAAGGTCTAAAATAAAATAATTATAAATCTTGAGTCTAATCTTTACTTATGCCCTGGGTATTTCATTGAGTTTCCTGCTCAGCCTAAAACAACTGTTAAATAAACTTCGGATGGAGAACTTTCTGCAGTAGATATTGCAAGATTTCTAGAGTGTTTAACAAGTTTAGTGCTTGGTAAGTCTATTTTTACTTGGGTAATAGATGATTTGATTTAAGCTAAAAATACATAAGACCTTTTCTAGAGAACTTTTTAATGAGTGCATAGTTAACATCATCAAAAATTTAGCTTTTTACTATGGTTCTTCATAAATCTATGGTATCCCTTGCTAGTGTTGATTGTTCGCTTTTCATTGGCTAGTAACTAGGCACCTCCGTTTTGCTATCAGGCCTCATCGAAAATTTATGGTAGTAATAAAGTTGGAAAAACTAGTTAATTGAAGGGATATAGTCTTTCTATTCTTGTTTTTGTAGCCTATTGTACTCTTGGAGCAAGGCACCGAGTTTCAATGCATCTATAAAAACCTGGAGTCCTTTCATTAGGAGTTTAATATCTGCAGGCTGATGAGACTTCATGTCCAAGAATACTTCTTGCCATGAAGTCTCCTTTCAGTTGCTCGTTATGCTTTAAGAACAGAGAATAAAAGTCCACCAAAAGTAGAAGCGAGTAATAAAGACACCATGATTAAAACAATAATTTTGGTAATGCTGCTTGGCATACTTTTTATTCCTTTTATGATGCTTTCTTAAGTTTAACCTCCTCTTTAGTTATTGGTATGCCTTTTCGATTAATCAGGGGATCGGTTATCTTTATAAACCTAGCTTCTTAATAACGTTTTCTTAGATGGTCAAATTCTGAAAGATATGGATCAGGTGTAAATCTTAATTAGATTTCTTAACTAAATTTTCTTTTTACCTCTTGACTTGGGCTTGACGCTGGATAGCGACAAACCAAGCTATGCTCAGACCAAAAAGAATGTAATTGTTGAGATCATTGAACTCTAGACGATTGGATTAGGTGCATAGTTTTAACCCTTTTGTTGTCCAATCTGTTTCATCATTATCTTCTTCGTACTCATAGTTAAATAGAGATTCCATAGCTTTCTCCTTAGATTTTTCTTTGTTGGGCTGAGCCTTTGCTTCTTTTTGAGGCATCAAAAAAGGTTGGGCCATCCTTTACTTTTGGCTGAAAACCTAGTCCTTGGCAGAAATGTATGTTTTTTTTGGCCAGTAGTTAATGGCATCCCTATTGAAATGTTTGATGAAATAATAGTTGCTATTCAAAGTCAATTCCTACTTCTTCTTTAAGATCCCTATCTAAGTCTGGAAGGTGTGGCTCTATCCAATGATCTTTGTTTTCAATACCAGCAGCAGTTGCATAATTCATAATATGCTGATCGATTTGTTTATAAATATCATGTAGATTTAAGTCTTGACGAACATCATGTGCTATTTCTGCAACCTGTTGCTCTGTTAAACAATGATCAGGATGTAGTAAATCACAACATGGGATTCTTTTTTCTATTAACTCGTTTATGTTGATTTTAATTTCGTAATCGTGATGTACTGTCATCCTGAGAGGGAATTTCTATTTTAAGCTTAGTAGTTTTCATGAAAATATCTATGTTCGGTTAGTTGTTCGGATTAAGAATTAAAAGTTCAACCACATCAAGATGAACTCAACTCAGTAGTCGATCAATTAAAAGATTAGAAAACTCTTATGAAAAGCAGAGAAAACATTTGCTTGATAAAGAGAAATCTATTAAGAGTGAGTTGAGAGCTCTTGCTTCACCTGTAAGTAACCCTTTAAAGAAATAGTTGAGAAAGTAGTGGATGCAATTAAAGATACTGCTGAGAAGGTAGTCACATAAGACTTCTCTTAATACTAAAAAGCCGTGATTTGTTAGTTGCCAAAACGATAGTGCTCCTTGACTGCTTTATGTGCTTCCCAAGTACATGACATCCCTTTAGAAAAAACAACCAAATCACCTACACCAAATCTGACGGATTCTCCATCATTAGCTCTAACTGTGACAGCACCTTCAAGTATTAAGTAAGTTTATTTTCCGTTATATGTCCAAGGAAATGCGCTTGGATCACAAGTCCAGATTGGCCAGTTTTTTATCCCGAGCTCTTCAATTGTTCTCTGAGAACATGGAGAAGTGTTGTAAATACTCATTTAATTAAACTTTGATTTCTTGATTGTATAGGTTCTATTTTCTTTTATGTGAAATTTTCTAAATTGGTTTTATTATCTCTTATATGGACACATTAGGAACATGCTGAAAGAAATGGCTGATCGATACAACACATGAATGGTTACTGCTTGACCCTATTTCATTACTTACGCTTATATAAGTAGAAGCTAACGAATGAACTAATTTGTTGATTATATAAATACTTCTAAAACTATTCACACTGAGAATCTTGTAATTAATATAGTAGGCCCTATCAATATAATTCCTCTAAACTTCTTTGTAAAAAAAGGTGAAGCACTACCAGAGATCAAGAAAAGGAACTTCAACAGGAGAAGCTTGACAGGCTATTTCTTAAGAATCAAGATCATAAGTAAGAATGAGATGACTACCTAAAGGTCGATATATGAACTATGAAATAAGCTTCTGATACTTATTCCTGTCATTAGAATTTTCTCCAAAAATTAAAAGATAATAACAGGATTTTATGTAGCATGAGTCCTTTTTAGCAAACGCTTTGAAAACATTATCTTGAGTTTCTCAATTGATAGAAGTTCTAAAAAACTTTTGAAAATAGAGCTGAAAATAACTCTTTTTTTTAAGTTCTAATTTCACAGCTAATCTCTTAGCTATTCGACCCAGTTGTAAGCGTATTCCTATTTTGCGATTAGCATTTTTGATTAGAAGGAGAAGTTTCTTTTTTGAACAAGTGACAAAAGTCTCCACAGGATGAGACACGAAGTAACAGAATAACTCCTCACATAAGCATTTTGCGGAACAAAAGAACTCTACTTCTGCTAACCAGGGCGTTTTTAACGAGGGGGTTGCCAAATGATGACTTGCAGGTAAAAATACTTTTGTGAGGAGTTGAGATCCTCTAGCAGTGGAAACAAGGAAACACTTGCTTGCGATCTCCAGAAAAGCCTGCCTTTGTGCAGGTTTTTTTGTTTAGACTATTAATGCTTGTGAATTATGTAATGGAACATGTTTTGGTAATAGATGAAGATTAGCAATATCACTTTGGTTGCCTGCACCCCCCATCTCCTTTTGCTAAAGATTTATAGAGCCTCTATTAAGCAATTGTGTTATTTGGAAGATTGTTCTATAAAATTTATAGTAAAGAATTATTGAACGAGTTTGAAGAGGGTCTTTCTTACTAGCTCTGGGTTAATTTTAGTCTTTTTTCTAATTATTCATTTGCTTGGGCTACTGCTAGCTATACAGTCTCCAGTATCTTTTGAGCTTTATGCCTCATCATTGCACTCAGCTTTTTGGGTAAGTATTTGTGAGGCTCTTTTGCTTGCAATTGCTTTGATTCATATATCCTTAACCTTTGTGAAGGTTATCAGCAATTTTCAAAATGGACATACTGCAAACTTAGTTTCTAGGCGAAAGGACTTTTTAGCTGTATTCGCTGCTCGAAGCCAGCCAATTGGTGGGATTGTACTATTGTCTTTTCTTTTTATCCATCTCCGACAACTTCGCTTCCCTCGTCCATCTGATGGCTTTGAACTTTCTACATTGCAACTCTTCCTTTCATCTCCAGTAAACTTTAGTGTTTACATCTTGGGCTCGTTAGCATTGTTTTTTCATCTCTTTCATGGAATTGAATCGTCTCAGCGTAGTCTAGGGTTTTTAACCCCTTTCAATTCTTCATTAATAAGAGCTGTTGGGAGGGGTTTATCTATGATTATTAGTGCTGGATTTGTTTTGGTTACAGCTTTGATTAGTAGGTCATTGATTAATTATTCATGAGTTTTTCGCTTGACCCATGCTTACCTTTAGGGACCCTTGAAGGTGGATGGGAAAGAATTCAAAAAAGGCTTCCTTCTATTCCTTTAGGGAAGAAGAATGAACTGCTTGTTGTTGTTGTTGGCGGTGGCCTTGCAGGCTCTTCGGTTGCAGCTACTCTTGCGGAGCAAGGTTTCCAAGTAAAGCTCATTACCTATCAAGATAGTCCTCGTCGATCTCATTCAGTAGCCGCTCAAGGAGGGATTAATGCTGCAAAGAAAATGAGAGAAGATGATTGTGACGGAGTAAATGCATTGTTTGTTGATACTGTACGTGGCGGTGATTTCAGAGCAAGGGAGGCAGGTTGTCGACGACTTGCAGAGATAAGTAGTTCAATAATTGATCAATGTGTAGCACAAGGAATACCGTTTGCTAGAGATTACAATGGCCTACTCTCCACACGTCGTTTTGGCGGTGCACTTGTTAGTAGAACATTTTATGCACGCGGGCAAACAGGACAACAACTACTATATGGTGCTTACCAGTCACTTATGCGTCAGGTGGCAAAACGACGAGTTGAACTCTTACCACGTAGGGATGTCATTGAATTCATCAAACTCAATGGTGTTATTAAAGGAGTGGTTAGTCGAAATCTGCTCAATGGAGACCTCGAAGTTTATAGAGCTCATGCTGTAATTCTTGCTACCGGGGGGTATAGCAATGTCTATTTTCTTTCTACAAACTCAATTAAATCTAACGCCAGTGCTATATGGAGAGCTCATAAACAAGGAGCATTTTTTGCTAATCCATCCTTCACACAGATTCACCCCACATGTATTCCACTAGGAGGTGACTATCAGAGTAAATTAACTTTGATGAGTGAGAGTTTACGGAATGATGGAAGGATCTGGCTCCCCAAGCAAAATCATGATAAACGAGATCCTTCTGATATCTCTGAATCAGAGAGAGACTATTTCCTAGAGCGTTTATATCCAAGTTATGGGAACATGGTACCAAGAGACGTTGCCTCTCGAAGAGCTAAAGAGCTTTGTGATCTAGGCTTTGGAGTTGGGCACGACGGCCGCTCAGTGTACCTTGACTTTCATGATGCAATTCAGAGAAAAGGGTCCCAAGAGATTAAGTCTAAATATGGCAACTTACTTGAGATGTATGAGCGGATCACTGGAGAAGATCCATTGTCTACGCCTATGCGTATCTATCCTGCACCTCATTACAGTATGGGTGGATTGTGGGTTGATTACAACTTGATGAGTACTCTCCCGGGGTTGTTTGTACTTGGTGAAGCAAATTGTACTGTCCATGGCGCAAATCGTTTAGGTGCTAATGCTTTGTTGCAGTGCTTAGCTGATGGATATTTCATTGCTCCTTCTTCCATTAATTCATGGTTAGCAGGTCAAACCTTCTTGACTACTTCACGTGAAATGGAGGACGCATGCCAAGATGCTCTCGAAAGTGCTAAAGAACGAATAGATAACTTAATAAATGTTCGAGGGGACATCCCTGTGGATACTTTGCACCGTGAACTTGGAGAGTTAATGATCAAAAGATGCGGAATTATTAGAAATGAAAGTGGTTTACTGGCAGGTTTAGAAGAAGTTAGGTTATTAACGCAAAAGTTTCATCAACAGGTGAGAATTCCCTCCGATATTGATTGCCCAAACCCGGAGTTAGAGAAGGCTTTGAGGGTTGCAGATTTTCTTGAACTAGCTCATTTGATGCTCATTGATGCGCTTTCTAGGAAGGAGTCCTGTGGAGCTCATTTTCGTGAAGAATACCAAACAACAGAAGGCGAAGCGATGAGAGATGATGAAAATTATTCGCATATTGCTGCTTGGGAGTATGTGCGAGGCTCGGCCTCAATTAAGCATTTGGAAAATTTGTCTTTCAGTCTTCTTCCATTAAACAAACGTAGTTATAAGTGATGACAAACATTTCCCTCAATTTTCGTATTTGGCGTCAGAGATTGCAATCTAGTAAAGGACAATTTAAGGATTACTCTCTTAAAGATATCTCTACTGATTTGTCTTTATTAGAGGCTCTTGATAAGCTTAATGAAGAGCTAATTAAAAAAGGTGATAGACCAATAAATTTTGACCATGATTGTCGGGAAGGGATATGTGGGAGTTGCGGTTTTCTTGTGAATGGTCAACCTCATGGTCCGAAAGATGCAACCACAATTTGTCAATTATATGTGCGAAACTTTAGAGACCAATCGACACTCACTCTTGAACCATGGAAAGCAAAAGCCTTTCCTATAATTCAGGACCTTGTAGTAGATCGATCTTCTCTTGATAGGTTGATCATGTCTGGAGGATATTGTTCTGATGATGTGGGAAATGCTCCTGATGCAAATCTTTTAAAAGTTAGTCAAAAGGATGCCTTCTCTTCATTTCAAACTGCAACTTGTATAGGGTGCGGCGCTTGTATAGCAAGTTGTAGAAACGCTTCAGCAAGTTTATTTGTTGCGGCTAAACTTGCTCATCTGGGCCAATTGCCTCAGGGACAATTGCTAAGGTCTAAACGTACTTCTCAAATGAAACGACAAATGGTTTCTGAGAATTTTGGAAGTTGTAGTAACAATCTTGATTGTGAGGCTGCTTGCCCGAAAGAGATTTCAGCAAATTGGATAAGTTGGATGAACCATGAAGATTGTTAGTGCTTACTGGATTGAAATTATTAAGGATATAACTGTAATTGGTTTTTAGCAATTTACAACTGATTTGAAAAAGGCCTTGGATTGGGACAAGTAGAGCAAGATTTAACAGGATTCGGGTGTCCCTTCTAATCTTTTGGCATGACTTTATGTTTGATGTCTATTGGTTGGTACTGTAATTTATCTATATTCTGAACTTCAATGTGTTTGTTGGGTTAGGGGAAAATTGTGCCAACATTGAACTGTCTCTGACAAATTAAAACATTGACTTCGATTGGATTCGGGACTTGGGCTTGGGGGAACAAGGTCCTTTGGGGATATCAGCCAGATCAACAAGATGTGCTCTTAAAGAACACATTTAATGAAGCAATCGATCAAGGTTTGAAATTCGTTGATACCGCAGATTCGTATGGGATAGGTAATTTAAATGGACGGAGTGAGGAACTTTTGGGCAAGTTTTGCAAAAATTTGCCCTCTTCTCAATATAAGAATTTGATAGTTGCTACAAAACTAGCTCCATATCCATGGCGGTTAGGTAAGCAGGCTTTTAAAACTGCCTTTAATGCAAGTAAAGCAAGATTAAAAGGAAAGCTTGATCGAGTTCAATTGCACTGGAGTACTGCTAGGTATGCACCATGGCAGGAAGTTCAATTGATTGATGGACTTGCTGAGCTTTATGAAAGTGGGTTCCTTCCTCAAATTGGTATTTCAAATATGGGTCCTAATCGTTTGAGATGGTTTTATAATCGTCTCAGGATGCGAGGCATTCCTTTAAAGAGCCTTCAAATACAATTTTCTCTTTTATCACCTGTACCAAATAAGTGTCTACAAATTAAAGAGATATGTAAAGAGCTCAATATTGAACTTTTAGCCTATAGTCCATTAGCATTAGGTATTCTTGCAATACCTCCCAATGAGGACAAAATAGCAGTAACAACTTTTCTGAGGAGCACCCTTTTCCGGCGACTGTTGCCTGCAAGCATTGAATTGAGGCAGGAGTTAAACAAAATTGCACTTGATCGAGGAGCTTCACAAGCACAAGTAGCTTTGAACTGGTGTAGAGCTCATGATGCAATCCCAATAGCTGGACTTCGTAATCCAAAACATGCAAAAGATGCTGGACAAGCATCTAAATGGACTCTCAATAAAAAAGAAAAGCAAGCATTAGATGTATTGAGTAAGAGTTGCAATATACGAATGCCTAACAATCCATTCCAGAGTGATTGATAATTCAGATTGCTACAAAGAAAATTTTCAAAGAACTTCTATACGTCTTGAGGCTGCTGGGATGAACTTATAAGTTGACCTCCTTCACGCTTATTTTATCCTCTTGTTTTTGTCCAGCGATACCAAGTTGGTTTTTGATTGATTTTTTCTTGGATTCTTTTTCTTATTAGCATTATGTCCTTTTCTTTGGGTTCCCAGTCTTTATAAAAGTCAACTGGCCACTGTTCTTTCTTGAATTGCCGCTCTGGATTTGGAGCCATTCCCCTGCTTTTCATTTCTTCTATGAGGTCTATATATCTCTTGTGCAAATATTTACCTTTATTATAGAAGAACCTTACGTGCCCAATATTTAAGGTGAATTCTTTGGGCAGTTGTTCTTTTGTTCTCTTCCAGTTTTTTGACTTGATTGAGCGTTGTAGCGCAGATCCAACCATGAAAATCTCTCGATACTCCGCCACTAGATGTTGATCAGATAATTCACTTGGCTTGATCAAGTTGATTCTGGTCATGAAAGCTTCTTTTCTGATAAATGGTTTAACTAATCGGATTAATGAGCTCCTTGCAAGAGTTAAATCGTCTTACCTCCACTCTGAGTACAATCGTTATCGAATGCAATAGCAAGAATCTCAAATGAAATCACAACTGGCACTGGATAAAAGAACTAATTAATAATTAATGGCTTTTCTTACAGAAGAATATATTAGCTGTATATGCTTGAAATTAGCCAAAAGGCATCGTAGTCAATAAAACAAAATATTTTAAAGCTAAAGGCCCCTTATATTGAAACTATCTCGCCTTATTTAGTAGATTTTTTGATCGAAACATTTCTCAAAAGAAAAGTACCTATATAAAACAAACCAGACTAGTTGTTAAATACAATTCTTGGAGAGAAATTCATAAAACACTACTGATCTAATCTTAATACTAATGACTAAAATAAATCAA
>QCJV01000015.1 GCA_003215795.1 Prochlorococcus sp. AG-409-F19 | reverse complement strand
GGTAACCACTATTGGATGGAAATGATCAATGCGCCAAACGCAACGACTAACTTCGTCCCAATTGGTCCTGCAGATTTCTTGGTCCACCATGGAATTGCTTTAGGTCTACACACAACCGCTTTGATACTTATCAAAGGTGCTTTAGATGCTAGAGGTACGAAATTAATACCTGACAAGAAGGATTTTGGATACTCCTTCCCCTGTGATGGGCCTGGACGTGGAGGTACATGTGATTCTTCCCCTTGGGATGCTACTTACATGGCCCTTTTCTGGGCAGTCAATACAATTGCTTGGGTTCAGTTCTACTGGCATTGGAAACACCTAGCCATTTGGCAAGGTAACCTTGCTCAGTTCAATGAATCAGGTACTTACCTTATGGGTTGGTTCAGAGATTATCTATGGCTAAATAGCGCACAGCTAATCAATGGTTACAATCCATTTGGGGTAAATGCATTGTCTGCTTGGGCTTGGATGTTCCTTTTTGGGCACTTAATTTGGGCTACAGGCTTCATGTTCCTTATCTCATGGAGAGGCTACTGGCAAGAACTTATTGAAACGCTTGTTTGGGCACATCAAAGAACACCTATTGCTAACTTGATTGGCTGGAGAGACAAGCCAGTTGCTCTTTCAATTGTCCAAGCCCGACTAGTAGGTGTAACTCACTTTGTCGTTGGAACAGCTGTCACATATGCCGCCTTTGTAATAGGTTCGACTGCTGGCAAATTCGGATAGAGTTTTTTAACTCTTTAGCAGAGTTAAAAAGGAAAGGAAGGCCCCCGTCAGTTATTAAACTGACGGGGCTTTTTATTCAAAGCTCCATTTGCTTAATTCTGATGCAAACGAAGGTAAAAGAAAAGTATCATTAGCGAGATTTTTGCCTTGAGTAAAAACTATGAGAAGCATCCTCTGTCCTTGGGGAGTTTCAAAATAAGCTGCATCATGCCTTACTTCACTCATTAAACCTGCTTTGCTCCACAAATTACTTCCACTGGGCAATCCTTCTCCTAGAAAACCATCAACTTGATTATCTGGATTCTCCTTTCGTTTTAGTACATCTAATGAACGATGAAGAATCCTTTTTAAATTCTGAGTTGCTTTTTGCGTTAACAAGGTGCCATTTATTAAAGCATGCATTAACTTTGCCGTAGCAATAGTAGTTAATGCATTTCGATTATTACCTCTCTCACCATAAAAGTCGTTATCGCGACCAAAAGGACCATCACTCCAAGTTTTTTGGCAGCAATTAATAGATCGAAATTCCTGCCAATTAAAACTAGAAAGCCAATCATTAATATAATTTCTTTTTTTCTTCCAAACTTCCCATCTTTGACCTGTTAAAGATGGACCGCTTGTTGTAGCAGTTAGAAGATCAACAATATAACTGGTTGCATCATTACTCGAATTTGCAATCATTTCAGTCATGGCTCTTAGAAGCTCACTTGATTCAATTAACAAATCTCGATATAACCAATTTTCAATTGCACATGCATAAAATAACTTAACTACACTGGCTGGATATATTGGCTTTTCCTCTAACCAACCTGCGCCTCTTGCTGAACTCAATGAACCTGAATTCACTGCTGTATAACAAACCCAGCTAATTGAGACCTTCTGATGAAGGTTTGGTCTAGATTCATTTTCAAACTTGTCAATTAAATCTCGCAAGAAAGATCCCATAGAAGGATCGTAAACGTAAAAACTCATTGCATACTTCTGTAATCAATGTCTTTAGTCAAAATAGCCTGGGATGAAAAATCTCTGACATACGGAAGCTTATGGTTACTAAATAACAATATTCATGGATACGAGCATATTGATAGTGATCTACTTGCTACAGAAGTTATTTCGGGAAGAAAGTTTGAAATAATCACTCAAGCTAAAACTGACTCAGATTCCTTGTATAAAGGAAAAATCAAGGTTCGTCTTCTAGAGGATGGATATACTTGCTATTTCAAGTTACAAGATCTTATTGGACATATTGAAAGCATTCAGAATTGGAAGCCAAAATTGCTCACAAAAGCTCAGATCAAAGAGAAATTACCTAAAATTCTTCGTTGGGTAGAAAAAGCTTCAACAGTACCTAACTATTATCTTTGGGGAGGAACAAAAGGCCCAAATTATGATTGTTCTGGTCTAGTACAAGCTGCTTTTTCTTCAGAAGGAATTTGGTTGCCTCGTGATGCTTATCAGCAAGAGCAATTTTGCACCAAAGTTGAATTTAACCCCAAAACATTAGGAGCAATTTGCTTAGGTGATTTACTATTTTTTGGAGAAAGAGAAAGATGTACTCATGTTGGCCTGTATAAAGGTGGAGGTGCATATTGGCATAGCTCGGGCGCAGAGGATGGTAGGAATGGCATTGGTATTGATTACCTAAATGGTCAAAATACCAATGTAATTTCATCTAATTATTTCTCTAAGCTAAGAGGGGCTGCTAGAGTTGAGCGTTGTTATAATGGGCAATCCTTCTTAAATTAAGATTAGAAATAGACATAAGATTACTTTTCTATCTTCAACCAAAAAGTAAAAATTGCTGACATAAGCTAAACTAGAGCTTCAAAATTATTGCAATCTTAAATAGTTTGATAATTAGTTTTTATTAGTTATTAATAAAACTCTTCGACGAGGATATTAGTAAAAAGACTTTACCATTTTCACTCTAGTCCTTGCCATTAGAGGTATAACCATATTTGAGTTAAGTTCTCAGGAGAGTTGGAAATCTGTCCCTAACAAAAAATAAGATTAGAGCTATTCAATGTTTTCCAGACGCATTGAGAGGATATCGAATTACCTTCTTCTCTTTAAGGGTTTTAGGGCATCCTCTAAATCGAGATATTGCTTGAGCAGACTTAATTACCACACGGCTATCAAAATCTCTTAGTCCTAATCTCAAGATTGGTAAAGCAGCCAAATCTCCCCATTGTCCTGCTGTATTAACAGCAATCAATCTATCTTCTGGGCCAGATACAATCAAATTTTTTAACTTTTTCAATAAAAGAACTTTCTCTTTCCGAGTTTTAGGTAATAGAAAATGAAATGATTCAATCCCAGGATTCAACTTCTGCTTTTCTCCAGAAAAATGGACCAAGGAAGAAGGTTGAACTCTAAGATTTTCAGAGACTTGCGTGCTGAAAAGGGTTTTTGGCTTCTTCCTAAGCCCAAGAAGGGTTAAAGCAAGGAAAAATGCTGCTCCTGCTGCGACAAGCTGATTCATAAAACAAGAGTAATAGATGTGTCATTGGTTCGTATTGGATTGAACTTTTATGTCACCAATGAGCTCTTTACGTACTATTACACGTTAACTATATAAAATACTTGTGAATCCTTTGGGTACATCCAATGTCTAGTGATTTTGCCGCGACCTGGCTTCCGGCTGTCTTTGTCCCTTTAATTGGACTTGTAACACCAGCTGTTTTCATAGTTCTCGTTGGTCGCTACATCACAGCAACCGACTGAAACAAATAGTTTGTTTCTTCCTAAGTCAACAAAGTTTTTTATACGCCCATGACTGAATTCCAAGACCCTTTTCTGAAGTCATCTGATCCTGTCAAATTAAACGAAAAGTACATTGACAGTTCGGTTCGCCCTGGCGACATAGGGATTGTCGATCAGTGGGCTGTGAACCCAGTTTCTGATCCCTGCGTTGGAGATTTGGAAACACCTGTTAATTCTGGTTATTTCACAAAAGCATTTATTAATAATCTCCCCTTCTATAGAGCTGGGCTTTCTCCAAATTTTCGTGGTTTAGAAGTAGGGGCAGCTTTTGGGTACCTGCTTTATGGACCTTATGCAATGACCGGTCCTTTCAGAACTACTGAGTTTGCTCTTACAGCTGGCTTACTAGGGACAATCGGCGCAGTTCACATACTGACAGCACTGCTAGTTTTATACAATGCTCCTGGCAAGGCTCCTAATGTTCAACCTCCCGATACCATAGTTGCTAATCCACCAACTGATTTATTTACCCGAGAAGGATGGGCAGACTTTACAAGTGGCTTCTGGTTAGGAGGTTGTGGCGGCGCTGTTTTTGCATGGTTGTTATGCGGGACCCTTCATTTAGATACAATTATGCCTATTGTTAAAGGAGTTTGGGCTGCAGGCTAATTCAATCCTTAAGAAATCAAAAAAACCCTGGTAAGTTGAATAATTGCTTTTACCAGGGTTTTTTGAATCAGCTCAATGAAATATTTCTAATTACTTTTTATTTTAATTAGTTTAGTCTTGAGAAATAATTTAAATGCTAAGACACTAAAAAACCCGCTCAAGGCGGGTTTTTTAAGAGATCATGAGCAAGTGTTTCCTAGTTTCCACTGCTCGTAGAATCTCTGCTCCTCACATAAAGTATTATCTCATAGGATTTTCAAGTACCTCCACACGTCTAGATAGCAAGAGAAACTGTCACATGTGACGGTTTAAATTTTGAAGGAATGATCAAAACCTTGTAACCCCCCCTGAAAAAATTTGAAGGAGTATGCCATAAAGGTCTATTCAGTCTGTTTCAATCGCTATATACCAATAAAGCTAGTGCTCTAAAAGTGATTGAAGACATTTGAAGACGATCATATCAATCATGAGGGGATTATTAAGACGAAGAAGACAAACAACGATACCTTTTCCAAACGTTGCGACCTGCTAAGCAGAAGCTGAGCCAAACATAACCAACTGCAGCACCAGCGATGATATCACTTGGCCAATGAGCTCTAGAGTAGATGGTGCTCGACCAGACTAGAGCAACCCAAAGGCTAGAGATCAAAAACAAAAACCATCTCTGTCGCGGATAGTGTGCGGCTAAGATAATGCAACTCATAAAATAAAAGACCACCGATCCAGCGGCATGGCCACTGGGGAAACTATGACCAGTTAAGGCAAGAAGTGAACCTTCAGGGCGAGGACGATCAAACCAGGGCTTCAAGATTTGATCGACGATTACCAAGATGCCACCTGTCCCCAACACCAAACAGATCAAGTCTTGCCAAAAGTGCTTCAAGGCCAAAAAGCATAACAACGCAAGCACCAATACTCCGGTGACATGCACCCCACTTAGTTTATAAATAATTAGCAGGAAAGATCCTAAGCCAACAGGCACATGCTGACGCAAGCCCTCTAGTAGTTGATGGTCAAACGAATCACGGGGATTACTTGCTAAGTTTGGCCCTATCAAAGCCAATAAGAGCAGCAACAACAAAGCAAAGCAAAGACGGGGCAATCCAAGAACCTTAAACCAGTCAAGAAGCAAACGAGTCATGAAAATAAAGTGATCTGTTGCATCTGATGGAGGGTAGAGCGATTCAATCAGTTGAATTCCAAAAGAATCGTCTGAAATTCCTCAATCATCTAGGTTTAAACGGAGAGAGAGAGGACTTTCGCTTGAACCTCTGTGACCCCTTGTGAACTTAACAGAACGGGCAATATTTGAAAATCGTCCATTTACCAACAACACACGACTGAACTAGCATGAACTCGGATGATTTCATTAGACCGACTCTATCTAGTCACACCAGTCAGTTTCAGGATTTCTGGACTCGTATGAACTCCTCTGAACCTAATTAAAAACGGAGAGGGAGGGATTCGAACCCTCGACAAGAGTTGCCTCCTGTAACTCCTTAGCAGGGAGCCGCTTTCAACCACTCAGCCACCTCTCCAGTAGCTTCATTACCTTATCAAGACAACATCAATATCCCAAGAGATTTCACTGATTCTTCAGGAATATCAAATGACCACTCTAGGTAGACGGTACTTAAAACCACATAAAATCTCCCAAGGAATAGACCCACAAGCTTGACTCCATTCGTAAGGAGTGATGGAATAACCCTTGTCCTCTCCTAGCAAGGTCACAACATCACCGATTTGAATATCATTGTTTTCAGTAATGTCTATAACCAATTGGTCCATGGTAATCGAGCCAACTTGTGGATAGAAACAACCGTTAATTAAAACAGAAATCTTTCCCGACAAAGCACGATTTATTCCGTCTGCATAGCCAATCGCTACAACAGCAAGACGGCTTGGTCGTTTTGTGATGTAACTATGTCCATAACTCACCCCAGTATGAGAAGCGACATCCCGAATGAATGTAATCCTGGCCCTTACAGCTAAAGCAGGCTTTAAAGGACAATTATCAGCGAAATCTGCAAAAGGTTTATAACCATATAATGCTAATCCCACCCTGACCATATCGAAATGAAGGGCCTTATCTCTAAAAGTGCCTGCAGAATTAGCTAAGTGCCTGCAAAGATTGCCGTGTACAGGTTTCAAATTATCTAATAATGAATTAAACCTTTTTTTCTGAAGAGAGGTAATTATTTCTGGCTGACCATGCCTTTGACCATCAGCCAGTGCAAGATGACTGTAGATGCCTCCCAAAACAATGTTTTCAAGAGTCTCAATTAAATTGATCAGACTTTGAAGAGCACCAATATCACAACCTAATCTCGTCATGCCAGTATCAACTTTAATATGAATATTGAATTTCTGCTCATATGACTCAGCAATTTTTTGGCACAAAATTGCTTCTCTAGCACTACTTATAGTAGGTATAAGATCCCAATTAAGGCAGGCATCTAAATCTTTCATATTAACTAAATTGCCAAGTATCAATATTGGACAAGAAATACCAAGTTTTCTCAAATCTAGAGCTTCCTGCAATGTTGCTACGCCTAAGTTTGCCGCTCCTCCTTCTAAAGCTGCTTCAGCTACTGTTCCGGCTCCATGACCATAACCATCAGCCTTAACAACCGCCATTAGAAGACAGTTTTCTGCAAGAAGACTTTTAACAGCTTCAGTATTGTCACGAATCGCACTTGGGAATACTTCCACCCAAGCTCTTTGCCGAGGATCAATACTATCTAAAGGCAAGGAATTGTACTTCACGAGGCAAGCAGCATGCATCTGATGCAAGTAGAATTATATTAATTAAGTTGCTGGCATGAGCCAGGTTCTAGTATTAAATGCATCCTATGAGCCTTTGAATATCACCACTTGGCGTAGAGCCACAGTGTTGATGCTTAAAGGTAAAGCAGAGAGCTTAGAAGAGAGTTCTAATCATGAAATTAGAAAAAATATAAAACTTCCCACTGTTATTAGACTTAGATATTTTATTAAGGTTCCATATAGAGAATTGGCTTTAAACAGAAAGAATCTTCTTCAGCGGGATAATTATTCCTGTCAATACTGTGCATATTCTGGTGATAAATTATCAATTGATCATGTAATCCCTCGAAGCCGTGGCGGAAAAGACATTTGGGAGAATGTTGCGACAGCATGCATCTCATGCAATATCAGAAAAGGTAATCGCACGCCTAAAGAGGCAAATATGCCTCTAAAAAATAAACCACATAAGCCATTTAATACTCTTAGTTTTGAAGCTACTAAACAAATTGGATCAGGTCATCATAAAGAGTGGAAGAAGTACGTAATTGGATGGACTTAATCAAGGTTTTATCCCTCTGCTTGGTTACCCAATTCTTCAATCTGCAATCTTTGTTCTTCTGCTATGCAAGCTCCAATTACTTCCTCCAACTGTCCTTCCATAACGCTTTCTAGAGGGAAATTTACTCCTAATCGATGATCAGTGGTGCGATTATCTTTATAGTTATATGTTCGAATCTTTTCACTTCTATCACCTGTTCCAACTTGCGCTAAGCGAGCAGAACGTTCTTTTGCATTAGCTTCAGCAATTTCTCGTTCCAATAATTTAGCTCTTAAAATTTCGATCGCCCTCTCTCTATTTTGCAATTGAGAGCGCTCTTGCGTGCAAAAAACTCTTATCCCAGTTGGCTTATGCAACAAATCAACAGCCGTTTCAACTTTGTTAACATTCTGACCACCTGCACCTCCTGATCTTGCTGTACTAATTTCTAAATCAGTAGAGTCAAGTTTCACTTCTACAGGGTCTGCCTCAGGCATCACGGCAACCGTAGCAGTCGAAGTATGCACTCTTCCTTGAGATTCTGTAGCAGGTACGCGTTGCACCCTATGAACTCCCGCTTCAAATTTGAGTTGACTAAATACGGCTTCCCCTTTGACAGAAATAATGAGTTCACGGAAACCGCCTAAATCTGCCTCAGTAGAACTGACGGGTTTCACTGACCAGCCGACTTTTAAGCCATATCTTTCATACATTCTCGCCAAATCACCTGCCCAAATACAGGCTTCATCGCCACCAGCACCCGCTCGAATTTCTAACATTACACTTCTCTCATCTCGAGGATCTTTCGGCAAAAGCGCAATAGTTAATCGATTAATGAGAATCTTCTCAAGATCCTCTAATCGCTTTAATTCTTCCTGAGCCAATAACTCCATTTCTTTATCCGACTTACTTTCTTTTAAAAGTTCCTTGGCTTCTATTGACTCTAAATCTATAGATTGGAGTTGTTGATAATCTAAAACTAAAGGTTCT
Organism: Prochlorococcus sp. AG-409-F19; assembly: GCA_003215795.1. Classification (GTDB taxonomy): domain Bacteria; phylum Cyanobacteriota; class Cyanobacteriia; order PCC-6307; family Cyanobiaceae; genus Prochlorococcus_E. The sequence goes on along the minus strand of QCJV01000015.1, from coordinate 5,261 downwards.
AGTCGTGCCCTCTCCTTTGCAATAGTTTCTAAACGTTTGGGATCAGAAGCAACATCTGGGTCGGCTAACTGCATTTCCAAGTTTTTAAAACTTGCGCTAGCAGTTTCTAATCTTGCTTTCAGGGTTGAAGTGTCCATCGCCTCATCATCAACTCCTTAAAATTTGAGAAATAACTAAGACTCCTCAGATAGGGAGTCTTCGGCCGTTTTTTTAGACTCTTGCTTTGTTTCCTTTACAGAATCTTCATTAGGGCTAGACATCCCATATTTGCGCATAAATCGATCAACCCTACCTTCTGTATCAAGGATTTTTTGGGTGCCAGTAAAGAAAGGATGATTACCACTCCAAACATCAACATGAATCTCAGGCTGAGTTGAACCAGTAGTCATTACAACCTCCCCATTGCAAATAACTTTTGCATCTGGATACCATTTAGGATGAATATCTTTTTTAGGCATTTTGAAAACTGAATAAAATAAATTAAGAGTTAAACGAGACTAACGTTTAGAGAACTGAGGAGCTTTTCTAGCTTTCTTTAAACCATACTTTCGTCTTTCTTTAGCTCTAGGATCTCTACTTAAATGTCCCTCAGTTTTCAAAGGTTTCCTATTATCAGCTGACAATTCACATAAGGCTCTAGCAGCACCTTGCTTAATAGCATCAGACTGACCAGTCAATCCACCACCATAAACATTTACTAGCACATCATATGCATCACCTAAACCAAGAGTAAGCAAAGGGGCTTTAACAGCTGAAATATATGCAGGGTTAAAATTCAAATAATGATCACCTGGGCGACCATTAATTGTTATTTTCCCCGAACCTGGAACTAAACGAACGCGAGCAACAGATGTTTTCCTTCGACCAGTTCCCAAATAAACAACCTGATTTTTAGAATAGCTATTCATTTAATTAATGCGCTGGAATTAATAGTTAGGACCTTAGGATTCTGAGCTGCATGAGGGTGTTCAGAGCCCTTATAAACTTTCAATTTTCGAAACAACTGCCTTCCTAGTGCATTATGAGGAAGCATTCCTTTAATAGCATTTTCAACAATCCTTTCAGGTATCCGCTCTTGAAGAGCATTAAAAGTTTCCACTTTCATACCACCTGGACGCCCAGAATGTCTCCGATAAAGTTTCTGAGTGCCCTTTCTGCCACTAACCTGAATCTTCTCAGCATTAACAATAATAACGAAATCGCCAGTATCTAAATGAGGAGTAAAGTAAGGCTTGTTTTTACCTCGAAGGACAGCAGCCACGTCTGTGGCCAATCTCCCAAGTGTCTGGTTCTCAGCATCAACCAGATACCACTGGCGATTTATCGAGTCGATTGATGGATTAATAGTCTTGTTCATCTATCCGGCATGCCGGTTTTTAGTGAAAGCCCTGAATTTAACAGAGCAGTAAGTCGGTGAGACTAAGACCAAATTATGATCTATAGCTCAAAAATACATTTTACACATTCATCGATGATTTTTTAAAGAATTTTAGAAATTAATCTTGCAAATGCATTAATCAGAATGGAGAAGGTGGGTCAATTGTCAACAAAGAAAAGCCAGGAAAACTATCAAAAACTATATTATCTCGAAAAACAGGCTCTTTATAACCTGCCCTAAGGAAGCAAAGGCCTCTCGCAGGAGCGGCTTCTTTAACTTCTGATCTCAATTTATCTTTCCATCTTTTCTCAAAATCTTTAATAGAAAGCTTACCTTCTCCCACTAACACTAATTGACCTACTAGTAACCTAACCATGCCATATAAAAAACCACTGGCCTGAATTTCAAAAACCAATAGATCACCTTTTCTCATAAGTGTCACCTCTTGAATTGTTGTAAAAGAATTATTCCTATTACTCCCACTTTTTTGAAATGCACAAAAATCAAAATGTCCAATTAATCCTGCTGCAGCCTCAGACATCAACTTTTCATCAAGAGCATATCGATATCTATGCCAACTCCAAGGTTCTAGAAAGAGATTTGGTGTACAACCATTATAAATTGTATATCGATATCTTCTAAATTCTGCTGAATAACAGGCATGCCAATCTGATTTTTGTTCTGAAGAATCTCTTACTCTTATTGATGAAGGTAATCTTCCATTTAAAGCTGAAGGCCACCTATTAACAGGCACTTGACCAACAGAATCAAAATGAGCAACTTGTCCTGCAGCATGCACACCTGAGTCAGTCCTCCCTGCTGCAACAAGTTTTATAGGATGGAAAGGCTCTAAAGAAAAAATAGTTTTTTCCAAAGTCTCCTGAATAGTCTCTGCTGACTTCTGTCTTTGCCACCCACAAAATTCAGTTCCTTGATACTGAATAGATAAGGCGATTCTTTTAACTAAAGGCTTTTGAATTGCTTGCTCTACTGGTCTAATTGCCATTGCAACTAAACAGATTTTCTAGCTGATTAAACCAGTTCAATAATTGCCATCTGTGCATTATCTCCGCGTCTAGGGACAGTCCGAACTATTCGTGTATACCCTCCATTTCTATCCCCATAGCGATCTTGAGCCTTCTCAAAAAGAGAATGGACCAATTTTTTGTCGTATATATATCCAATAGCCCTCCGTCTAGAAGCAAGACTTCCTTCTTTTGCTAATCCAATCATCCTTTCGACTTCATCTCTAAGAGCTTTTGCTCTTGCTTTTGTAGTTGTAACCCTACCCTCACGAATTAACTGCGTAGTTAAACCTCGCAATAAAGCTTTCCTTTGATCAGCTGGTTTACCAAGTTGAGGAACTCGAAGTTGGTGGCGCATGGTATTAATCCTGAAACTAGTGAAAAATGAACTTATGCAGATGTTCTGCTTTGAGGGATTGAGATGCCAATGCGTTCTAGAGCCTCAATAACTTCATCAGCTGATTTAGATCCAAAGTTTTTAATCTCCAATAGATCCTCATAACTAAAGCCCATCAAATCAGAAACTGAATTTACTTGAGCTCTCTTAAGACAGTTATAAGCTCTAACTGAAAGATTCAACTCTTCTAAAGGAATCTGTGCTTCAGCAGCTGGTTCAGGCTCTGGAGGAATCTCTTCAACCATAGTAACTGTTGCCAAAGGCTGAAAAAGCTCGATCAATTGATTAGCAGCTTCGGAAACAGCATCATCAGGTGTTATTGATCCATCCGTTACTATCTCCATACGCAATCGTTCTCGAGTTGAGCCACCCTCAGATACAGCTGTTTCATCTATGGTGAAATTAACTTTTTTAACAGGCATGAACACAGCATCTATCTGAAGAAGATCAATAGCGCTGGTTTCTTCATTCCTTCTATCCACTGGTCTATAACCAACACCTCTTTCAACATGGAGCTCTAATTCAAGGTTATGACCGGCATTAACAGTTGCTATAGGACGATCAGCATCAACTATTTGAACTTGTGAAGAGAATTGAAGATCACGAGCCTTCACTTCAGTAGGTCCTGTTGCAACAAGACGGCCAATTTCTAATTCTTGACTTCGGCTATTAACTGTTAGCTCTTTACAATTAAGCAAAATATCTAAAACATCTTCCCGAACTCCTGGAACAGTTGCATACTCATGATTAACGCCAGAAATTCGCACAGCTGTAACTGCACTACCCTCTAGTCCTCCCATGAGGACCCTTCGAAGAGAATTACCTAATGTTGTTGCTTGGCCTCTTTCTAGAGGACCTATTAGGAATATCCCTGTTTGGGAACGATCATCAGCAACTTGATGTTCGATACGATCAATCTGGTATTGCAACACGGGCTAAATCAATGAGAAAGAGTTAAAGAAGATCACAGTAAGGGAAAAGAGTTAAACGCGCCTGCGTTTAGCCCTTCTACAACCATTATGTGGGAGAGGAGTCACATCTCTAATTAATGTGATTTCCAGACCAGCCACTTGCAATGCACGAATGGCTGTTTCGCGTCCAGAGCCTGGCCCTCTAACGAGAACCTCTATCTGACGCATACCTTGATCAAGTGCACGCCTTGCTGCGGCCTCAGCCGCAGTTTGAGCTGCAAATGGTGTTCCTTTTCTAGCTCCTTTAAAGCCACTTGCACCAGCTGATGACCAAGAGATAACTTCTCCATTTGTATCAGTTATAGAGACAATTGTGTTATTAAAGGTGCTTTGAATATGCACAACACCGTTAGGGACGTTGCGCTTGGATTTCTTTGAACCTGTTTTCTTTGCTGGTGTGGCCATTGGGCTGGGCCTTTTTGGTAGTAAATGGATTAAAGCCTTTAAGTAAGGCAGAGATGTTTAAGTATTATTTTTTCCTACCTGCAACGGTTTTACGAGAACCTCTTCGTGTACGTGCATTTGTTCTAGTTCGCTGACCTCTAACAGGGAGGCTCATCCTATGACGACGTCCACGAACACAACCGATGTCCTGAAGACGTTTCAGGGCCATACCCTCCTGCCGACGCAAATCACCCTCAAGAGTAAATGATTCACTTGCAGCCCTGAGTTTCTGAACGTCACCATCATTTAAATCCTTAACTCGAATATCAGGGTTAACCCCAGCTTGAGCAAGGATATTTTGAGATCGTGTCAATCCAATCCCATAGATATAGGTGAGGGCAATCTCCACCCGTTTTTCACGGGGGATATCAATGCCAGCGATTCTTGCCACTTAAACTTTCAACAAAAGGGGGGAAGGTAAAGTCCACTCATGGAGTGGGGGAATAATCAAATTAAAGATGAAAAACTGGTTTAATAGTCTTTAGTCTTTACAATTGATCACTGCCAAGGATTGATTGGTATTCAGCCTTGGCGCTGCTTGTGCTTCTGAGTAGCGGTACAAATGACCATTACCCTGCCGTGGCGACGAATCACCCGACATTTTTCACACATCTTTTTGACTGAGGCTCGCACCTTCATAGGGTGTGGGTCTCCTTATTTGCAAACACCAACTTTACTACACTGCTTCGTTTAATGCTGCTTTAATCTGACTATTAACATCTTCAACCGTCCCAGAAGCATTAACAGACTTCAATATTCCTAATTTTTTATAATGATTTACCAACGGAGAAGTTATATCTCTATATATCTTAAGCCTATTTCTAATGACTGATTCTGTGTCATCTTTCCTACCCCTAGCAATCATCCTTTTAGTCAACGTATCGTCATCTATATCTAGAAGCAGAACAGTCACAATAGGTTGACTCAGTTTTTCCAACAAATCTTGCAATAAGCCAGCTTGAGCAATATTTCTTGGAAAACCATCTAATAACCATCCTTGCTGATGAGAAGAAAGTCTTTTCTCAACAATTGATAAAACAATTTGA
>QCJV01000014.1 GCA_003215795.1 Prochlorococcus sp. AG-409-F19 | reverse complement strand
ATGTGTTGCAAATAATAGAAGGGTCTAAATCTGTATCACTTAGTCATATAATTGAAGTATATGTTGGAGATGGAGCGACAGTAAATCATGGAATAATCTCGAATGGGAGAGATTCTTCTAAATTATTAGCAAGTGTATTAGTAAGACAAAAAAAGCAAAGTAGTTACTTTCTGAGTTGTATTCAGAAAGGGTGGTCACTGAGTAGATTAGAGCAAGAAATCGTGCAACTTTCTGGAAATGCTAAAACTTCACTACAAGGACTTCAAATTGCTAAACAAAGGCAAGAGTTAGAGACACATTCAAAAGTAAGATTTGATGGTCCTAATGGATATCTAGAACAAAAGCAAAAATCCATTTTAAATGATGAATCTCATACAGTATTTAAAGGAATGATTGAAGTACCTAAAATTGCTCAAAAAACTGAAGCCTCACAGTTAAGTCAAAATCTTCTTCTATCTACTAAAGCAAAAATTGATACATGCCCTCAGCTAAAGATTATTGCGGATGATGTTAAATGTAATCATGGGGCAACAATTAGTCAACTATCAACTGAAGAAATTTTTTACTTGCAAAGTAGAGGGATTAATACAAAGCAAGCTAATGAATTACTAATCAATGCATTCTGTAATGAAATCATTAAAAGTATTCCAATTGAAGTTAATAAATCTGCTTGCCTAAGTCATTTATCTAACCTTTCCGAGACATGAAAAAATTCAAAGATCTTTCAACACAAACAAGAAAAGACTTTCCCTTATTTTGCAAGAAAATAGATCAAGCAAATAATCTAATCTATTTAGATCATGCAGCAACTAGCCAAAAGCCTATACAGGTAATTGAAGCATTACAACAGTACTACAGTTTCCAAAATGCAAATGTACATCGTGGAGCCCATCAATTAAGTGCTAAAGCAACTCAAGCATTTGAAGAAGCCAGACAAATAACTGCCAAGTTCATTAATTCAAAATCAAGTAATGAAATTGTTTTCACACGCAATGCGACTGAAGCAATAAATCTCGTTGCATATTCATGGGGGAATTCTCAGGTCAAAGAAAAAGATGAAATCTTAGTTACATTGATGGAGCACCATAGTAATATTGTTCCTTGGCAATTACTTGCCGAACGCACAGGGTGCACACTGCGTTATATAGGGCTAACCGAAACAGGTGAATTGGATCTTGAAGATTTACGTAAGAAGGTAAATAAAAAAACCAAGCTAGTCACGCTTTTACATATCAGTAACACTTTGGGCACCTGTAATCCTATTGAAGAAATTACTAAAGTCGCACATAGTGTAGGAGCACTTGTTCTCTTAGATGCATGTCAAAGTCTTGCTCATAAAAAAGTCGATGTAAAATCCTTAAATATTGATTTCTTAGCGGGTTCTTCTCATAAAATCTGTGGGCCGACAGGCTGTGGATTTTTATGGGGTAGAGAAAGCATTCTAGAAAAAATGCCTCCTTTTCTTGGAGGAGGTGAAATGATTCAGGATGTTTCCCTATTAGAAAGCAGTTGGGCAGATTTACCATTTAAATTTGAAGCTGGAACACCTGCAATAGGAGAGGCAATTGGTATGGCAAGAGCAATCACATATCTAGAATCTATTGGTTTAGAAAATATCAGCTCATATGAAAAAAACTTAACTGACTACCTTTTTCAAAAACTTACCGCTATTGAAGGCATTACTATTTTAGGTCCTCCACCTAATCAAAACATTAATCGTGGTGCTTTAGCAACTTTTTACGTCAAAGGAATTCACTCTAATGATATCTCAGAATTATTAGATTCAAGTAATATTTGCATAAGAAGTGGGCATCATTGTTGTCAACCACTCCACAAATATTATGGAATAGAATCAACAGCACGGGCAAGTTTAAGCTTTACTTCTACTAAAGAAGAAATAGATTTATTTTCTGAAGAACTTTTATCCAGTATTGATTTTATTAAAAGAAATTCTTAAAGTCCTAAATGCTTCAAGAAGAATTTCTCAGTTAATTCTAAAACCTCAATATTAACTTTCGCATCTCTAAATCCATGGCCTTCATTCTCATAAGTATGCAACTCTGCAGGAACTTGCAAGAAATTTAGTTTATCGGCCATCTTTGTTACTTGATCTAAACAGACTACATTATCTTTTAGTCCATGAAAAAATATAACTGGAGTGGAAATTTTTTCGGCATTATTAATAGGAGATCGCGCAATATATTTATAATGGCTATCTTCGAAATTCCCTACAAGATAATCCAAGTAGCCAGCCTCAAATCTATGAGTCTCTTTCGACATAGCAACTAAATCAGTTACTGGATATTTGCAAGAAGCAACTCCAAAGAGTTCTGAGGAAGCTAAGCATCCTAAAGCAGTTAGGCCTCCTGCAGATGATCCTTCAATCGCTATATATTCTCGACTAGCTTTACCTAATTTAATTAATTCAAGAACAGCAGAGCAACAATCCAAACAATCAACATCTCCCCATCCATTCTTCAGACGATCTCTATACTCTCTGCCAAAACCAGTAGAGCCAGCATAATTAATATCTAGAACGCCCCAACCTCTTGAAGTCCAAAACTGAATTGGAAGATTCAAACCTCTTGATGCCATTCCAGTTGGCCCACTATGAACCTTCACCAAAAGAGGAGATTTATCATACAAAATAGGTAAAGGAGGGTAATACCAAGAATGTGTATCGTATCCATTAAATCCTTTAAACCAAAGATTTTCTCCGACACTTATTCGTTCTTTATTCAAACAATTAGAAGCATTATGTCTTAATTTGCAATTATATGATTTTTTCTTCAAATCAATTTCTACAACCGTAGCTTCTTGAAAAGGGTTACTTGCAATAAGTACAGCTCGATCATTATTTGCATCTAAATAAGACATATCATCAAAAGGAAGATCAATTAATATTGATCTTCCACATTGATTAATTAAATTAAGGCTCCATATTGAGTCTTTACAATTTAAAACTGCAATGTGCTCATTAGATTTAGAAATAGTAGACATTCCTGCCACCCATTGAGGCATAGCAGATTCAGCTTTTACATTGAAAATATTTTTATGTTTAACTCTTAACTCATCACTATTATCTATTGCTAGGAGTTTTAAATTCCACCATCCATTTTGATCTTCAGAAACTAATATTTGATCATTATTAAACCAAATTGGTTGAAAAACGGATATTGGCCTAGAACTTTCAGAAACACTTCCAGCTAATAACTTTATCGAATCCAATCTCTCAAAATCAAACAAGCTTCCTACCCACAGTGAGCTTTTATCCCAAGGCATATCAGGTCTTTGCCACTCTACCCATGCCAACTTCTTAGCATTAGGACTTAATTTCGGATATCCAATAAAGTCAGCTGCTCTATAAATAATCTGAGGTTCTTGTAATTCTTCAAATAATGAAAATGTCACAAAATAGTCTTTATCTTCTTTCTCCATCACTCCCAACCAAACCATTCTTTCTAAATCAATTAGTCCGTCTCCTAAATGAAAACTATTAGGCCTAGAAAGACACAATGGTTCATTTAATTCTTTTAAGAGCAATGTTTCTTTGCAAAAATCCTGCAAACCTAACCATTCTTGATACCACAAGCAGCCATTAGAATCGTCCACCCAAGCCAGGCCAAGCTTATCCCCAGCACTTGCCAATGTTAAAGCTCCTCCTCCATATCCATGAAGTCGGCTACGGATATTCCCAGAGCTAGGAGTCAACTCCTGAGGTTGACAATTAAACTGACCCCAACGACGAATTAGAACTGTGGTTCTACCACCTTGATTTGGCCGTTGTTCTAACCATATAACCCAATCATCAAGCAAACGAGTTTCTTTTATTTTAGGAGTAAGCGCAAAAACATTTTCAGCTTCCATCTTTTGATAATTATTTTGTAAGCTCTCAGAAGCTGAACCTTTTAGTTTCATAGTAAGAATTATCTAATAGTCCATAAAAAATGTACAATTAACTCATATGATTGAACAAAACCTCCTTGTCTCGAAGTTTTTCACAACTTGCTATTAATGCAGAAAAAAAGAGGACATCTCTTACTGTTTCTAAAAAACCGGTTGATACTCCTGAATTAACGATTCATACTCTAGGCAATTCAGTTTTACGGCAGTCAGCTAAGCGAATCAGCAAAGTAGATGGATCTGTGCGAGATCTAGTGAAAAAAATGCTTCAGAGTATGTATTCTGCTAAAGGCATTGGTTTAGCCGCCCCACAAGTAGGTATTCACAAACAACTCTTAGTGATCGATTTGGATCTTGAAAATGCCACGACGCCACCAATAATTCTAATAAATCCAGAAATAACTGAATTCAGTGCATCAATTGATACTTATGAAGAAGGCTGCTTAAGTATTCCTGGGGTATATCTTGATGTCATAAGGCCATCTTCTATAAAAGTAAATTTTCGTGATGAGATGGGACGACCTAAAAAACTAAGCACAGATGGATTATTAGCAAGATGTATCCAACATGAAATGGATCATCTTGATGGTGTACTTTTCGTTGACAGAGTCACTGATCAAAGTGAATTAAAAAAAGAGTTAACAGAGCATGGGTTTAATAAAAAGGACGTCTTAGCCATTTCTTAATCTTTTTATTAATAGAACATATTTCACAAAACCTAACTTTTCAGAGGTGAATTTTATAAATCATATCTAGCCAAGCAATAGAATTGAAGTATCAAATCTTCACTAAAAAGCTTTAATAAATTATGACTGAGGAAACAATCTTTAGTCGAATCCTTAAAGGAGAGATCCCTTGCGATGAGGTCTATAACGATTCAGTTTGTGTAGCATTTAGAGATATTCAACCGCAAGCACCAGTTCATATACTTTTAATACCAAGAAAGCCTATGAGGAGTCTTCAAGATGCAGAGCCAGAAGATAAGGAATTGCTTGGTCATCTTCTCTTAATCTCTTCGAAAATTGCTCAGCAGCAGGGCTTAGATAATTGGCGTACAGTCATTAATACAGGAGCAGAAGCAGGACAAACAGTTTTCCACCTTCACCTACATATTATTGGAGGCAGAGAATTAAAATGGCCACCTGGGTAGCTGGTTCAAAGGGTTGAAAAATTACGTTCACAAAAACAAAGCATTCGTTATTTAAAAGCTTCTTTGGAAATAGCAGGTAAAGCATACGCTTTAATCAGAATATGCAGCTTTTACTAAAAATACCTAATGATTAAGAATAGACTTAAGCTAATTAGATCTAACGCTTGCATTTATAAGAACTTATAATATTGCTATGACTGAAACAACTATTTCAAATAATAGAACTCTACGAGATCAACTAAGTAGTTTAAGAAGATTGGCTCAGCCATTTTTCCTACCTCTTGAGCAAAGCAATGGGTGGAACTTTATATGGCTCTTAATATCCTTATTATTCTGTGTCGGTGGAATAGTTCTTATTTTAATCACAGGTTTAATACAATTTCTTGAGAATATACAACCAATTCTATTAGAGAAATATTTTGGTGGGGTTCAAGACACTGTTCATTCAATCTGGTCAAGTTGGTGGGGTCTGTTTTTTTCAGGAATATTTTTTATAGGGAGCATAAACTTTTTCAATAATAGGCATCAACTTAGAAATAAAAGATGGCTTCATTGGTCATTACTTGGAGTCATAGTTCTAATGCTTCTAGCTGTAAACGGAATCAATGCTGGTATCGGTTTTATAGCTAGAGATTTAACAAATGCACTAGTAGAAAAACAAGAGTCTGGCTTCTACAAAATATTAGGTATATACGCATGTTGCTTTATAGTTGCTCTACCAATACGAGTATCCCAAATATTTTTTACATACAAATTGGGTCTTATCTGGAGAGAATGGTTATCAAAAAGTTTAATTGGAGATTATATGAAAAATAAGGCATATTATATTCTAAATCCAAATGATGAAGAGCAAACTGATGTAGACAATCCTGATCAAAGGATTACTGATGATACAAGGGCATTTACAGGTCAGAGTTTATCTTTTACCCTAGGTATATTCGATGCATTCCTAACATTTTCTCTGAACATTCTTATTCTTTGGAGTATAAGCACTACTCTGACCTTATCGTTATTTGGCTATGCAGCTTTTGCGACTAGTGTACTAATTATAGCAGGAAGAAATTTAGTTAGAATTGATTATGATCAACTGCGCTATGAAGCAGACTTTCGATATGGTTTAGTTCATATACGCGACAATGCAGAGTCCATTGCTTTTTATGCAGGTGAAGAGCCTGAACAAGCAGAAACCCAAAGAAGGTTATCAGAAGTAGTTAATAACTTTAATCTATTAATAATCTGGAGAGTAATCATAGATGTAATGAGGCGTTCAATAAATTATGCGGGTAATTTCTTTCCCTATTTAATTATGGCAATCCCTTATTTTGCAGGTGAAATTGATTATGGAAGATTTATTCAAGCAAGTTTTGCATTTGGAATGGTAGAAGGTTCATTATTTTTTATAGTTAATCAAATTGAAGAATTAGCAAAATTTACTGCAGGTATTAGCCGTTTAGAAGGTTTTCAATCTAAAGTTGAGAAAGTTAGTCATAAAATTTCTGGGAATGAAAATGATTTAAATATTAGTGATAATTCAATAATTGTTAAAGATGCGGATCTATATCCACCAGGCAGCAAGAAAAAAATAGTTGAAGGTCTCAGTATCAATATCAATCAGAACGATAGTTTACTGGTAGTGGGTCCTTCTGGCTGCGGCAAGACATCATTGCTAAGAATGATTAGTGGTTTGTGGAAACCTCTCAAGGGAAACATTAATCGTCCAAAAACAGGAGATCTATTATTTATTCCACAAAAGCCGTATATGATTTTAGGCTCGCTGAGAGAACAACTTTGCTATCCAACTGATCAAAACAAATTTAGTGATGATCAACTCAGATCTGTTCTTAAAGAAGTCAATCTATCTCCTCTTATAGAAAGATACCCCGATTTAACTATTAAGCAAGATTGGCCAAGAATACTCTCTTTAGGAGAACAGCAAAGATTGGCATTTGGCAGATTACTTTTAAATTCACCAAGATTTGCAGTCTTAGATGAAGCCACAAGTGCATTAGATATAAAAACTGAAGAGCACTTGTATACCTTATTAAAGAGCAGAGATCTGTCAGTCATAAGTGTTGGGCACAGGCCTACACTTATAGGCTTCCATGAATCAGTTCTAGAACTTGGCGGAGATGGTTCATGGCGTCTCCAGCCTTCATCTAGCTATCAATTCAGCTAAATGCTAATTTGATTTTATGAACTCAAACAATTCAGGACCCTCTAACGAAGACTCTCAGGACACCAAGGGAAAAAATAATGATCTAAAAAGTATGCCGAGTGCTACAACTCCAGATATTCCATCATTTGGTTGGAGTGGTTATGCAGAGCGAGTCAATGGAAGATTTGCAATGTTGGGTTTTCTCGCAATATTGCTTATAGAAATTTTTAGCAAGTCCGTTTTCCTTCATTGGGCTGGCTTTATTCCATAAAATTCAAGGGTCAAAAGAAATTAATCATCAAATCTAGAACTATTGTCTCGAGGCCTGTCACTAGATGAATTAGTTCTTCGCGCAGTTGTATTTCTAGAAGGGTTTCCAGCTGATCTTCTTCTTTCTGACGACATATCTGAATTCGGAGCTCTTCTCCTTTCTGACGACATATCTGAATTCGGAGCTCTTCTTCTTTCTGGTTGAGATTCCCTAGAAGAAAAAGCCGCATCCTCGGCTCTATTCTCAATAGGTGCTCCCTTAGGTGGAGCATATCGTTCTGAAGAAGAGTTGGACTTTCTTTCACTCTCTCTAAAATTTACCCTTGAGTCTCTACTTTGATTAGATCTTCTTGTAGTTTGATTATTTGATCTTGGTCTACTCCCTCTTTTTTCTTCTTGCCTAAAGCTTCTGCGATCTCCAAAAGTGGATCTTTTATTACTATCTTCAGAACTACTGTTATTTGAAAATCTTGACATCCTCCTAGAATCTCTGGACTCTGATTTTAATGAATCTCTTTGAGATCTACCGCGCCTACTTGCAGCTTGTTCAGGTATCGCTGGCCTTGAATTCCTTCTGGAGCGGTAGAAATCCTCTTCTCGGGAATCATAATCATCTTCAATTTCTCTACCTAAAAACCTACGGTTAACAGGTTCAGTTTCCTGAAATCGATCATAATCTTCTCCTTCTCGAGATCTGAAAGCAGAGCTAGAACGAGGTGGTGAATCAAATTCCTCCTCAAAATAAGAAGAACGCCGGGCTTGATCAGTTGCAATGCCTCTGAGACGCACACTCTCGTAGGCAAAGAAAACTGTAGTCCCAGCAAGTAAAAATTGACCAAATTGAAGAATTGGGTCTAAACGCCATCCTTGAAAAAAAAGTATCCCCCCGCACAGAAGTCCTATCGCAGCAAAAAATACGTCATAATCACGTGCAAGCGCTGGCTTGAATGATCGCAAGAAATAAAGGCCTCCACCACATATGGCTAAGGCAATTCCTACAATGCTGGCCCAATTCAGACTGGCATTGACCAAAGTAAAGCTCCACGAAATGAGTTGTAAACGAGAAGGAATCCAACTCGTTTACATCCAGTCTAAGAAATAAGCAAGAATTGCCTAGTCCTAGCTCCTAGCGTCCTCGTTCTAGAGCATCTTTCTGTGACACCCAAATCAAGAAAGATGCGGCAGGAACAACAATTAATGCTGCTGCTGCAAGAAAACTACCAATCATGCCAATAGCTGAATTAGTAGCAGCCTGACTAGAAACGGCAGCACTGAAAAGGAGATTTGACAAAGTAAAAGCCATTACAGCTCTTTATAAAAGCAAAAGCTTAACAATCCTACGAAGGAAAAGCATTTTTATACGATAGATGTACAGATGCTTAGAGCTTTGTGACGCCAATTTTGATAAAAGCACTTCCAGAAATTCATTTTTCAGTCAGCTTACTTTTAGCAAGCTGGTCATTAAGCTTCTTAATGAGGATCATTCTTACCTGGTATCCCCAGGTAAAGATTGATAATGGTTTTTGGATTTTGATTTATCTTCCAACAGAAGCCTTTTTATCTATTACTAGAAGATTCATTGCCCCAATTGGCGGTGTTGACATCACTCCAGTAATTTGGTTTGGAGTAATTAGTCTTGCAAGGGAGTTACTAGTAGGGCCTCAAGGAATTCTCTCACAAATGTTAATGCAACTGGTATCTCAACAATGAGCTCAAAAGAGAATCATTAGAGCATCTCCTGCTCTACAAACTTTGTATGAACATCCCCCCTAATAAATTCTCCTCTATCCAATAATTTCAAGTGAAAGTCAATTGTTGTTGGTATTCCAGTAACTGCACATTCATTTAGGGCTCTCTTCATACGCTTTAAAGCTGTGTCACGATCATTTCCCCAAACAATTAACTTACCGATTAAAGAATCATAAAAAGGAGGAATATCGTAGCCGGTATAAACATGACTATCTACCCTTACTCCTGGACCTCCAGGAGGAAGCCAACCAGTAATTCTTCCAGGGGAAGGGCGAAAATTGTGAGAAGAATCCTCTGCATTAATTCTACATTCAATTGAATGACCATTTAGTTGAATTTGATCTTGAGTAAAGGAAATCGATTCTCCACCTGCAATTCTTAATTGTTCAGCTACTAAATCAACACCTGTAACCATTTCAGTCACTGGATGCTCAACCTGGATACGAGTATTCATTTCCATAAAATAAAAATTTCCTGATCGATCAAGAAGAAATTCCACAGTTCCAGCACCTTCATAATTGATACTTTTTGCTGCAGATACGGCTGCCTGGCCCATTCGAAGCCTCAATTCCTTATCTAATGCGGGACTTGGTGATTCCTCTAATAATTTCTGATGCCTCCGTTGGATTGAACAATCTCGTTCACCTAAATGGACTACATTGCCAAAACTATCTGCCAAGATTTGAACTTCAACATGACGAGGTTTATCAATAAATTTCTCCATATACAAGCCACTATTACCAAATGCAGCCTCTGATTCACCCTGAGCAGCTTTAAAAAGCTCCTCAATAGACTCTGCACCATTAACTAATCTCATACCCCTTCCACCGCCTCCAGCAGTAGCCTTAATCATTACTGGATATCCCATTTCACTTGCAAGCGAAGCGGCTTCCTCAGAACTTGCTAATAGACCTTGACTACCAGGAACGGTGGGTACTCCCACTTTCATCATCGTTGATTTAGCAGTCGATTTATCTCCCATAGATCTAATTGCATGTGGCGAGGGACCAATAAAAACAATTCCATGATCTTTGCAAATTTCAGCAAATCGATCATTTTCCGCTAAAAAACCATAACCAGGATGAATCGCATCTACCCTTCTAGATGTAGCTGCAGCAATAATATTTGGAACATTTAAATAGCTTTTATTACTAGGGGAGTCACCTACACAAACAGCTTCATCGGCTAGTTGAACATGTAATGCATTACGATCAGTTGTGCTATAGACCGCAACTGTTGCAATTCCTAACTCCCTGCAACTACGGAGTATTCGTAAGGCAATCTCGCCTCGATTAGCAATTAGAACTTTGCCTAGAGACACTCAAGATCTTGAATGATATAAATGAATCGTATCAGTGCTTCGACCCATCCTTAACGAACGGATACCGTATATGATCATCTTTGACTTAGTTCACAACTTTGTTTCAACTGCGGATGTGGTGGAATTGGTAGACACGCACGTCTAAGGAGCGTGTGGCTTCGGCCTTGCGAGTTCAAGTCTCGCCATCCGCATGGATTAAACCCTTGAATTCAATATCAACTATTACAACTACTGAACCTGGTCTCATAGTTGTGTTTATTTCAAATGGACCAGGAGAATTAACTACATGGGTTAAACCCCTTGCAGAAGATTTACATAGATCGTTATCAATTCGACCTTATGAACCCAATGCCTTTATTAGCCTGAGCCTAGTTTTGGTTCCATGTCCTAATGCAACGGGAAATGAAAAGGAAGTCGCTACCTCATGGAAACTATTTGACAAAGTCACTGCAGCTAAAGATTTTTGGTCAGTATTAATCAATCCAAAAAAATTTGGATATTGGCCTCCAAAGGGCATTGTTGTCTTTTTAGGAGGAGACCAATTTTGGAGTGTACTACTTTCAGCAAGATTGAAATACAAAAATATTACCTATGCTGAATGGATAGCAAGATGGCCATTTTGGAATGATCGAATTGCTGCAATGTCGCCAAAAGTAAAACAGAGATTACCTAAAAAACTAAAACAGCGATGTGTTGTTGTCGGTGATTTAATGGCAGATATTAAAAAGGAATCTAAAAATTCAGCCCCTCTTCCACAAGGAAAATGGGTTGCTATATTGCCTGGATCTAAAAAAGCAAAGCTATCAATTGGCATACCTTTTTTCCTAGAAGTTGCTGATCTATTGTCACAAAAAAATCAAGACTATAATTTTTTAATTCCCCTTGCCCCAACAACAAATATTGAAGAGATTTATTATTTTAGTAGTCCCAAGAATGCAATTGCAAGAGAATATAATTCAAAAGTTAAACAAATAGAATTACCCAATAAGCTATGTCCATGGAAAATATTAGTTACAGAGTCTGGAACAAAATTACATTTAATAGAAAAGCACCCTGCATATGATTTCATAAGTCAATGTGAATTAGCAATCACAACAATTGGCGCTAATACCTCAGAGTTAGGATCTTTAGGAATACCTATGATTGTAGTAGTTCCTACTCAGCACTTAAATGTAATGGAAGCTTGGGATGGTTTTTTGGGCATACTTGCAAGATTACCAATTTTAAAATATTTCTTAGGCTTATTAATCGGTTTGTGGCGAATGCGAAGGAAAAAATTTATGGCTTGGCCAAATATAGCTGCTAATAGAATGATTGTTCCTGAGAGGATTGGGAAAATTACTCCTAAAGATATTGCAAATGAAGCCAATGAATGGTTAAATTCCCCTAGAAGATTACAGGGGCAAAGAGAAGATCTAAGGTCATTAAGAGGAAAAGCAGGTGCCATTAAGCTAATGGCAAAAGAAATTATAAATTTAATAAGTATGGTTAATTAAGTAAAGAATTTCTACTCGTAAATTTAACTATTAGTGCCTCACCATGGATCTTCAATTTCTTCTGAATTAAAAGATTGCTGCTGGTTATCATATGGAGCTTTCTTTTTAGGATTCTCAATATTGATTGGTTCAACATCTAAAGGGTCATCTAAATTACTAATTGACTTCCTAGAATTTGAGCGATTAACTGGAACAAAATCCTCTTTTATATCAGGAATTTGATTAGGCGAAAAATCATCTTCCTGACGATCATCGTATTCTTCTCGATATAAACTCTCAAGATTAGATGGCCTCGAAGTTTGAACTTCTTCTAAATAACGTGATTTCTTCTCATTAAATTGATTTCTATCTTCTAACTCAACATACTCTAATTCTTCTTCTTCAGGGATAAACACTTCCTCAGAAGACGCAGTAAGAGACTTTTGAGCTTGTTCAACTTCTTCACCTGAGATCAATTGATTTTCAACTGGTACTAAATTCACCCTATACCGTTCATTTTCCCTCTCGTCCCAGACTGAACCACCAACTCCTATTTTTTCTAATAATCCACTGCTTAACTGTTTGAGCTTTTCTTCAGCCCCTTCATAAACAATTATCCGGTCTGCACCGCTACTAACAATTTCATTGACAGGTATCTCCCAAGTACTCAAAACCCCCTCACCTAAAAGAGGAACTCCAACAGCTCCAGTTACTAAACTAATCAGTTCTCCTGTCTCAATATCAAATGAAAATCCCAAAACTCTGCCTAATTGCTCGCCAGATTCTGTAATCACCTGGCAATTAATAAGCTTGCTATATCTATCTGGATTAAATTCCTCGCTCAAAGAATCAATTGAGTCGACAAGAATAACATCTCCAACTTGACGAATCTGATCCAAAATCATCCATTTGGGTAAACCAGGTAAAAAACGAGTTAAAGGATTGTCTCGCAAACCAAGGGCTACAACTTCGCGCCTGTCTATATCAACAACAACTTCTCCTACAACGCCTAAGCGACGTCCAGTGTCACGAGTAATGACTTGTGTTCCCATCAACTCTGATCTAAGCCAGAGTCTTTCACTGGGAACAGCTTCACCTAAATCGTTGGGGAATTGAGTGTTGGTCAAACTAGAGATTTAGATTTGGACTGTTCGAATCATTTTGACTCATAACAAGCTTAGATACATTTCAAGCTGCCAAAGGCAAACCAATTACCTGGGTATTAGAGCCCCTAGCTTGAGTAACACCAATAGTACGAGTCGCAGCACCAATCATTGGACGACGATGGCTTACTACCATAAACTGTGCATTATCTGATTGTCTAGCTATCAAAGCAGAAAGCCTTTCTACATTCACGCCGTCAAGAAAACTATCCACTTCATCTAAAGCATAAAAAGGAGAAGGTCTAAAACGCTGTAATGCAAAAAGGAAGCTTAAAGCTGTTAAAGATTTTTCACCTCCTGACATTGCAGCCAACCTTCTAACAGCCTTACCTTTCGGGTGAGCAACTAACGTAAGACCTCCATCTAAAGGATTCTCAACATTTTCTAATTGCAGATGACCATCACCATCTGAAAGACTTGCAAAGATTTCTCGAAAATGCCCATCTACAGCTTCAAAAGCCTCCATAAAAGCCTCTTGACGCAGAGTTGAAACAGTCTCAACACGTAATAATAATTCTGAACGTTCTTCTGTTAAAACTTCTAACCTGTCTACTAAATCACTTAAACGACCTTCTAAGGTTTCAAGTTCATCCAAAGCCAACATATTTACAGGTTCCAATGATTCAATTCTCTCCTGTAAAGCTTTTAATTGACTTTGAAGATAGTCAAGTCCCTTATCTCTAAGTTCTTCAGGGATATCTGGTAATGGATCTGGAAGAAGTTTCTCAAATTCCTCAATACGAATACGGCTACTTCTTAATTCTTCCTCGAGAGATTGAAGATCTTCTCTTAGTCTCTCAAGTTTCCATGAAAAATCTTGAAATTTTTGTCTATGTGTAGATAACTCCAACTCGGCAAGATCTCTTTGTCTACGTTTTTCACCAA
>QCJV01000013.1 GCA_003215795.1 Prochlorococcus sp. AG-409-F19 | reverse complement strand
GCAATTATGACTTTTTATTGAAATCAGAAAAGAATTTAATTTAATCTTAAATATATATGATTACTATACCTTTTGCTGTTAAAATATATTTTTTGATAAAATTAAGCCAATTAAGTATACTTTACTTTGTTTCTTTATAGGCTCTAATGTTTCTATGATTTGGAATTAGAAAATCTACATGGAGATTTTCTACATCTAAAGAATTACGAATTAATAGTGGGAAGGCTTAGACATGATAACTTTAGCGACACAATCCTAGAAGAGGGCTTCTTTCAACAAGCTTGCTTGGGGGATTCTGATTTATTGTATGTCCTTTCAGCTATTAATTTGGTACGAATAGAGATCTTTCAACTTCTCGTCAGCAGAACTCAGGTAAAAAATATGCCTTTATGCAAACATATTTTCTGAGAGATGTGATGAAGTGACGGAGGCGATGGTACGGACCACGTTTAATAGAAACTGACTTTTGGAGAGGTTTTGAGCAACTTACAAATTCAGGTGAACCAGGATTTGAGTCGACCCGACAAAAGCTTTCTCTTTTGAAAATGTCAATTGATATGGGCAGATTTGAAAGGTAGAAGCTTGTAAGGAAAAGAATTTATAAAACTGATTTGGGTTCTGCAGATTTCAGTAGATGTGATATGCGTGAGGTTCAAATGGATGGTGTAAATGTCACTGGGACAGCATAATCCCTAAACTGCTTACTCTCTAAAGATTTGCAATTGGAGAATACCGATGATCAGTAGAAGTACATATGACTTCGTTGCCTCTGCTAGCAAACGTTTCAACTAAACAATTTCCTCGCAATTCACATCTTTGATCAGAAATCATTTTTTTAATTTATCCATGTTTTCATATAAAAACTATTCCAACACCTAGCATTGTAGTTGCAGTTAATGCACAAGTTTTCCAATTAATTTTTTCCCCCTCGGCTCTTGCAAAGAAAAGTGCCATTACTGGTGAAGTACTTAAAAGCGTCCAGCCTAGGCCAATAGGCAATAGTTTGAAGACGTTCTGCTGTAACAAGATCCCTATATTTGTCCCCAAAAATGTTGCAAAAAAAAGATTAAGCTTGTTTTTTAAAGGTATCTTCCCAACTGCATCGCCCAATCCTTTCCTTAGAACAGGTATGAGGCCAAAAATACTACCTAACAATCGAATTTCTGTACTTTGGAATGGATTTAAAGAAGAGCTTGTGAGGACAGACCTTGATAGACATGCTGCTATTACAGCACATAATACAGAAAGAAAAGCAAACATAAATCCTTCATTTTTTAGATTATTTGATGTTATATCTTGCTCAGTAATTGTTTTCTGAAAAACCACTCCTACTAATGAAATGCTCACGATAAAAACACCTATCCATACAGTGAAAGGTAGTATCTCTTTCAAAAATAATGAGCCTAAAACTGTTGCAATAATAGGCGAAAGAGCTTCAACTGTAAGAGTTCGACGTGTACCTAATTTTTTTAAAGATATTATATAAAAAGTGTCACCTAAAGAAATCCCTATAATTCCGCTCAAAAAAAGAACAAAAATGTCTTTAATACACGATTGAAAACTAAAAGTTAAAATAACTGGTGAGAAGATAATGAATGCAATTATATTTTTTGTTATATTGATTTGTGCAGCAGAAAAGTATTTAGTTTGTTGTCTCCATAAGTAACAAGCATATGTCCAAGAGCCAGCAGCTCCTAACGCAGAAATAATCCCAAACAAAACTTACTTATTTGATTCTTCTACTTGCTCGGTCTGCTCTTGACTTACTTTATTTTTATAAGACGGGCAATTACCATCATCTCCCCATCCTAAAGCAAGTGCAGGAGCAGAAATCATTGAAAGAGAAAACAATACGGGAAGAATTTTTTGCATTTTTTTTGAAATTAGGATTATGCTAAAGAGTTTTCTCAGAAGTTTAATGCCTACTTTATCTACATTGATATTCCAAAAGTTGAAAAGAGGAATGATCATCTAAAGAAGAATTCAATCTCCTTTTGCTTGAGTCCTTCCCAGCCAGCTTCGACTAGCCGCTGATTCAGTGTGTGTTGATCGAAGTGCTTTGCACCTGATCGTACAATTCGATTTCGCATTGATTTTTTTACTCCACTCCTTTTTCTTGCTTCTTCTTTATCCATAATTTCTTGGTAAAGGTTGAGCATCTTCAAAGGAATTTTACTGCCGTCGAGATCTAGACCAACTTCAATAGCTTTATCAATCGCATCAGGTCCAGAAAAATCCATTCTTCAAAGTTATCTATCTTAGATACGTAAGATAACTCAAGACCTAAGATCGCGTCTTGCTTTCAAACGTTTCTCTACAATCATTCATTGCTAGATAGATGCTCTTGTTTGAGAGTCAATTGATGCTTAAAACTAAAAATAAGAGAAAACTGTAAGATTTTAAAGCTACTTAACTGATCGATTTCAATGCAGTATCTTTTCGAGAAAGTGGATCACTTGCTTCCCAATTTCTCAACCTCCTAAACTATTTTTATATATTTAGTTAGACAATGCAAAAAAGAAATCTCAAAAGGATTATTCAGGAGCTTGATTCCTTGTTAACTGAATTAAAGAGTGAGGTCTACTCTGACCCAGAATCTTTCATTCATCCATGGTATGAACAGGCTGGCAATGCACCTAAGACAATCCCGGGTGAGGATGATGATGGATATGCTGATTAATAAAAAATTTAAAGTTCTTTTGAGATTATTTCTTTTAAAACGCCAAAGCTATTAGAACTTTTTACCAAACTTACTAATGACTAGTAGATGAACAGAATGGGTGATTCAAACATTTGATTGAACCCCCGTTAGGTTGTCTGCGAAATTTTCAAATATTTTTCTCGAGCTTTTATAAGTCTTGAACAATGCTTGTTAGACTTAAAGCAAGGCTTGGGAAGAGCTAATTTAGAGAAAACTTACTCAAGCAAAAAAATCAAAAGCCATTAATTTAGTTGCAAAAGCTGGGCTAAATGGCCCTCTTGCAAAACCTTGCACTCCTACAGAACCATCAGGAATAATCGTCATACCTCTATTTTTTATGGTAAAAGTAACTTGCAAACCTTGTGTTGCGTCAGTAATAACAACAGGAGAAGTAGGGGCAAAACTTCCAAACAAGCTTGTTGAACTTCCACAAAAAGAGTCGCCTACATACATATGTTCCGCTGCCATTAACTTGTGCAAGAACCTATTTCATTATTACTTTTAGAGTTAGCCAAAGCGAAGCTTGACTAATTCAGCTAGTAGTTAGCCTAAAAAATCATCATTAATAGATTTCAGGGCACATTCCTTTCATAATGCTTTTAACAAGGTATTCATCATCAGCACTAATAGGAGAAACAAATCTCTCACTCCAAGCTTCATTTATTTTCTCTGAAGTACCTCCATTTTTATACAGTGCACAAAGTAAAGCTGCAGTTTTAATATGTATCTGTTTGCGTTTAAGTACCCTTACTTTGAGCTCACCCAAAGGGATTTTCGATTGAGGGTACTGAGCAAATGAACTTGGTAGTAGAAGTGAACAAAGAATAAAAAGAGAAAATACTTTAATTTGCAAGAAATGTATAAAAATAGAAACGTCCATTTAGAATAATCTAGCTGGACGTTTTTTACTAAAATTCAATTGCAAATTTTTCCTAGTACCTAGATAGTAAAGATTGAAAAAAGATTTATTTACTAAATTACTCTACTGTAAATGTAACGCTGAAAGGTCCAGAATCACCAGATGGGACACCATCGCCTGACATATAAAAGGTAGTTCCATTTAAGCTCACATCAAATGTTGTTGTTAAAACAGTAGTAGAGCTATCTATAGTAAAGCTAGTGCTAGCAACACCTAAGACTTTGTCATGTCCACTACAGCCACCTGCAGCACCTGTAGATGGGATAATGGAACCATCGGTCTCACTAATTAAATAGGCTTTAAGAGTTGACCCTCCCACAGATCCTGACCAATCTGAATCACAAGTCGACCCGCCATCAAATGAAGTTAATGGAGCATTAATTGTTGTGTAATCAGACTCAGTTTGAGACATATTTCCAACACTTCCCGTTGTATCTACATCCCTTGCTGTATACCAAGTATCTCCGTCTGCAAAAGGTCCTAATTTTGATTTAATACTAAAATCTTTTGAAAAAAGTATAAATGCGTAGTTATAGGAACCTGCAGCGGGAATCGAAGAGGAGCCGGAAGCTAAAGAAAAAGTTGTTCCAGCTGAAAATGTAGTTGCTTCTCCAGAATCATTGTTGTAAACAACTTCACAATCTGTATACACAGGTGTTGTTCCTGCACCGCCAGAGGCAAGTTCTGTTGAACAAAAACCCATTTTATATACAGTTACACCATATATCTCTGGAGTGCCTCTGCAGTTACCTGCAGCTTCAAAGGCAGCTAAATCAGCATAAGATGTGAAATCCATATCACCACTTGAATCTGTGGGGCATTCTGCTGCTAAGCCTGAAGCTGATGCCTTATCTGGAAATACAGCTTGTCCTAACATTAAAGTAAGACCTGTGAGAATTGTTGCAGATAAAAACTTGAGTGATTTCATGAGAAAAATTAAAGGAGATTAACGAATTTAATAAATAAACTAATGAGAAAATAATTACTCTCCAGCAACTCTGTTAGTAAAAGTCGAAGCTGAATATCTTTCCAAAAGAACTTCATAGTTACGTCTCACTGGCTGAGTCATTTGAGTGACCATATTCTGTTTGACGTTTTGCTCTTTGAAAATCACTGGACGTCCTGTCCATTTAAATCTCAACCCAAAGAAAGTTTGATCTGTTTTTGGTAGAGATGTATTAGCAAGAGTCTGACCTGCAGAGAATTGATTGCCGACCCAGGCTTCCCAATTGGTCTGAGGTGTTGCTTGCCAACTAAAGGATGCTTCTAGTCCACTGTTGTCCTGCGTGTTCGTGTAATCCCAATTAAACCCTTTAACGAATACTGCCATTTCGGGGTTATTCGGAAAACGGTAACCAGCTTCCACATCCCAACCAGGCACAACCTTTTCTGTATAAGATGAGCCATGAACTGTGACTGTCTTTTGATCACTAATTGACATGTACCAGTTATTTCTTAGTTCCCATCCATTCTTTAAATACTCTCCACCTAAACCAAGCCGGCTATGGGCAGAGCTGTAATTTGTCATGCGGTAATCAACAAAGGCATTAGCTCCAAGCATTGACTCATCATTTGGACGATGCCTGATTCCTAGACCTAGGTTCGTTGTTGAACCATCACTACTAGTAGCTTTAGAAAACTTTGCTTGTGAAAACAACAGTGTTTTGAGATCCCCTTCATCATCATTGGCCATCTCTTTGAGCTTCATCAAGCTATCGATTGAAAAGCTTGTCGCGGCATCAGTTGTTCCGTTTACAGAAACACTGGTTTGAGCAAAGAATGGAATCTTTTGAATTTGCTCATTGCTATAGCTATTAATGGCTCCATAACCAGCATCAGCAATGATTCGTTTCCCGTCATTAATAACTAAATCTGAATAAGCACTACCATTTGCATTACTGTTTAAAAGAGGGACAAATCGCCCAGCATATTGAGCAGTTTTGATTACAACTCGATCCAAGCGATCTGTTGGTTGATAGACCTGATCATTTGGGCCAATGCAAGCAACTGAGTTTGGATCATCAAAAATGTTGCAATCACTTGGATGGTTGATATTAGCTGGTTTTTCTATATGAAGTTCTTGTTCAAGATTAGAATCAACAATAGAGTTTGAGGCAACTACTTCAGAACGAATAGTCTCAGCTTGTGCCACGGGGATGCAACTAGCAGCCAAAGCAATAGGGAGAAAGCTTTTATTTATAAAATGAGAAAATTCCAACTAATTAGTGAGAGTTCAATAGATTGTAATTAGTCCAGACAAAAAATCAAGTAAATTGAAACAGCTTTAAAAAATTTATTTAGGACTCTTATTTTTTTAATTAACTACTCGCTAATAAAAACGAACACTGATAATTGCTACGTTATTGAGGTTGCCAATTTGAAGGATACTTAAAGATTTTCTATAGAATACTTAAAGCTATTAATTATCAAGACGTACACACTTAGTAAGCTATTACCTCTTTTGCTTCTACCGCTTGGAATTAGCCTTGTCATTCTTTTGCTAAACCTTAAGCAAAACTCTCGGAGGTCAAGTATAGGTGTACTTGTTTTTCTCTGGACTTTTAGTACTGGTCTTGTTGCTGAAGTTCTGTGGAAATGGATCGAATACCCATGGGAAAGAATCAATGCAAGTCAAGCTTCAACTGCCGATGCAATCGTTGTGCTAAGTAGCGGAGGAAGGCATCCAGCTCCTGGAGGTGCCAATGTTATGGAATGGAATGACCCTGATAGATTTTTCGCTGGCATTAAGCTTTTTCAAGAGCAAAAAGCTTCAAAGTTATTTTTTACAGGGGGAGCAAATCCATATAAAGATAGAATGAAGTTAGAAGGAGATCTATATAAAGAGGAGGCCATAAGTCTTGGTATCCCTTCTGAAGCAATTTTCACTACTGACCTAGTCTTTAATACCGCCCAGGAAGCTTTAGAAATAAAAAGACACTTTAGTGAGAGGAACTCTTCTTCAGAAATTCTTCTTGTTACTAGTGCTTTTCATATGCAACGAGCAAAAAGACAATTTGAGCGGCAAGGATTCATCGTTCATCCCTTCCCAGTTGACTTCCAAACCTCAAAGAAATCTAATTGGAGAAACCCAATTAACTGGCTCCCAAATGCTTCAAGTCTTTCTAGAAGTTCAGTAGCTTTGAGAGAATTTCTTGGAAGAGCTATTTATAGATCATGGTGAAAACGACTACTCAACCTCCTTGTTAAATCCCTACTTATCGCCGAGATTGCAGATTGTTGATACAACTGGATTCTGCGACTAGCTAATGAAGAGCGAGCCTTTAATTACACAAATGGCTAAAGAAAAAGTGGAAGGTTTGGTTTTAACATATTCAAATTTTTTACCATACTAATTTATGTCTAGTTAAAGGAAGAGAAAGAGCTCTTGAAAGAATTGGGAAAAGGAGATGGTTGTGTATTGGATAATTGTGTGAGGAGAGTCCTTTATCTTTTATACTCTTTGTAAGTGCCTTCTTAAGGGATAAAAGGAGAGACCTGAAATGATTAGAAATCAAATAAATATAGGAAGTTTGAACAAAAATGTATCTCGAACTAAAAGGGAATTAATAAAGTTTTTAATAGTTGGCTTATGTTCTACTTTTTATAATTATGTAACATATATATGTTTATACTTACTATTTGGAAAGATTATTTTAGCTTCTATGATTGGTTATAGTGTTGGTCTTTTTAACTCTTATACATTAGGAAAAAAATGGGTATTTAGAGTTAACTCATCCAATAACAAGAGACTGATCATTCTATTTCTACTTGTATATGGAATTGGATGCTTTGTAAGTTCAACAATAATATTTATTATCCATAAAGTTTATGGTACATATAATATTGCTTGGATTATAGGTACAGCTTATTCAATGGCAAACAACTTCCTTGGTTCGAAGTTCATTGTTTTTAAAGGGGAGTGAACTATTTAATTAATAAATTGCAAAAGGCAAAACTATCTTTGTTTCATTAAATTATATTAGAGATGATAGAGCATGCTCTATCATCTCTAATATAATATCAATATTAAGGTAGAGATCTTTTAATCTTTGGATAAATTGCTGTGGTTTATTTATACAGACTATTTTACTGATAGAAGTTTAATAGGGACTATCTTTCTATAAGAGACTGATCTTGAACATTTTGACGATAAGACTGGGTTTTTTACTGTGACGTAAGTAATTAAAGATTGTCATAGTAAGAGTAAATCGGCATCTTTTACTGGTTGAAAATTAGTAATCTTCAAAGTATCTAAAATTTCTTTAACTTTTTCTCGTGCAATGTCTAAATCTCTCCAACTAATGGATCAGGGAAAGTAGGTATAATATGCGAAAAAGAGACCTGAATGATTGTTAAAAAACTCATAAGAGTAAAATAATAATAAATGAATTATCTCCTATTTAAGAAGCAATAAAGTCACTTCTTAAAATGCTAACCATTAGATAAAAAAAGGATATCTAGGCTCTGCTTTTTACTTTACCAGATTTTTTAGCAGTCTATGTGGATACTTTGCTTTCGGCTAGATTTACATTAGCCAATGATTTTTTGACATATGCCATCCTCTTCTCAGTTCAGATTATGTTTTAATTCATATCTATCAACCTTAGCCATAGGTGTATAACAGTATCAGGGATAGCTTTATTTAGGGGTATTTAGGAGGGGCGAAGTAAACTTATTAAGAGCGAAAGAAGCAAGCTAATAACAAGACAACTTACAATTGGTAAATAAAAAGCTGAGTTTCCTCCCTTTAACACTATGTCTCCAGGTAATTGGCCTAGCCCGATTTGTTTAAGGTAAGGGTATAGAGCACCTATAGCAGCAATTCCAAGACCTAGTTTAATCAACAGTCTTTGCAAATTAAGCTATGGTTGCAATCAATAGACTAGCTTGAATGCCTTGATCAGGTATGCACTTCTTCGGATGCGAGATTATATTTTTAACATTAAAGCTAGTATTCATTGATAGAAACCAAATAATAAATATCCATTTTGACCTATCACTAGTTAAAAGGCTACCATGCTATAGTTAACCCTCTTTTCTAAATGTATATCCTAAGACATTTTGAATAAATTGGTAATCAAGATTTGAATGGTGTTAATTCTTAATTAATTATTTTCTTAGTGCTTAATCAACTAAGAATAATTTTAGCGAATACTTCTTGTGCATAGCTTCTATTGCTAATCCTGTAGGCTTTAAAAGTATTCTTATTTTTAATATTATTTGTTCCCAAGGAAGAGGATATGTATCTAATCTCTTTAACTTGAATACCATCACTATTCTTATCTGAAGAGATATTAATATTTTCCATGTCAGTCAATGACTCTAATTGTGCTGGGGGAATTGTACTTGATGTATTCTTTATCGCATCCAGTGCTGCCAAGCTAGCCCCAGCTATTGCTAATAGTGAAATAGCACCAAATTTTAGTAATTTGTGAGTATTACTTATTGTCTCGGCTTGATTGGAGTTTTCTTTAAATAAAGTAACACTATCTAAAATAAATTGCCCAAGCAGATTTTCTTGGGATCTATTTTTTGCTGGCTTTTTATTGATAGAGATAGGACTTGTAATGGCCAATTGATTTGTTTCAACAGTGTTGATTATAGGCTTGCCAGTAAGGTATTCATCATATTTACTTAGCGAGTAAACAGATGCCCCCAAGATTATAGGGAAGAAGAAGAGGCTTATAAACCCATAACTAATTGGTTGGTGGGAGTTAATTACTGTCTCTGCTCCCATAGGAAGGGAAAAAATAACCATTAAATAATTAAACTTGAACAACTAAACCATTCCAGCAAGTAAAGGTCCATGAGTATTTTTTCCTTTTTAGTGATAACTGTTATAAAGATTTTTCTTGTGTAAATATTTAGTGGTTTCTTTTTGAAATCATTGGCGAAAGAAAGGAAATGGGATGGTTGCAGCAAGTTGCCTATAGGAGAACCATTGGCATTAAAACATCTCCCACGAAATATCCGACTGGGTTCTATAAAAAAAAAGGGAGCTGTGTATATTTGGTTAAAACTTCATTACTAAACTTCTTAGCATTTGTTAGAAAAAATGCGTCTGGTAAACTTTTCAAGCAACCAAGAGGCTAGGATCTAGTCATACTAGGCAGTCTAGCCTGCTCTGGCTTTTATATTTGTTTCTCTTATAGAAGTAATTAGGTATGATTTAAAAAAATTCGTCTGAGAAGATGCCTCGAGAACGGACTCAGCTAAACGTTAATATTGATCCAGCTTTATTATTAAGGCTCAAATCTGAGGCAATTAAGCAAGGTAAAACCTTAACAGATTATGTCGTTGAACAACTAAATAAAGCACCAAGTAAAAAGTCTCGAGATAGTCTTGAGGTAAGACTTTTAAGAATAGAGTCTTTGCTGGGGTTAGATCAGAAGGTGTCTGATGCCCATTCAAATATTGGAACTATTTTTACTGACGAAGGAGCAAAGGAATATGGCGAAGTAGCTAAGAAAGAGTTTGAATCATTTGCAAATAAACAAGGACTTACTATACATGCTGCTTTAGAACAATTAGCTAAGCATCTTATAACTTATCCACATAGTAATCCTGAATTAGTCTTTCAGATCCTGCTAGGAACACATCAGTTAACAGGTTTAGAAATGACACTTGCGTATAGACATGGATCTTGTGCAATGAGGTCTGCTCTAAATGATTGGACTAACTCTCCCATGGAAAAATTAAATAAAGCCTTCTTAAATGCTGTCAAAGTAAAGAACCTTGCATAGAGAATGTGCATTTAATCGTAAGGAAGAGTGAGAATAGTGTTTTATCAACCGATCTCATGGTTAGAGACAACTCTATTGTATTAAGTTAATTGCCGGAGTAATTTAGCCATGCATTAGCTGATAAAGGGATACTCTTAATTTTCTATTAATGAATTAATAGGCATAACAAGCCTAATTGAAATAGATTCAATTTTCATGGATTCTAAGGGTAATGGCTATTGAAATAGCTAGCCCCACTTCCAAGCTTCTCCAACTGATTTGTACTTTCAACTTAGTTGGTTAGCCTATTTTGATGCAAGCTATTCAGATTTGCCTGAACACCCTGAAGTATCTACCTAGGTCAAAACATGGGAGTGCAATTGCTCCAGCGTTAACACTGATTTACTTCTTGAGTTTTGTCGTTTAGACCGGAATTAGGGACACGGGTTGATTACTCGTAGTTATTAGCTCAAGCCTTAGAAAGATCTTCCGAACAGTTGGTCTTCCGCTAAAAAAAACAAGGAGTATTACCATGAGTGATCGATTCATTCCCTCATCAAATGAGAGGTTGTCAAAATTTTCTACAGCTGAAGAAAATCGTGGGAGGCGACTTTTGGAGATGCATAGGAGGCTAAAGGCGTTGCAAACCAAAAGATTTCACTTACGAAATGAATTGGAATCATTAGAGAAGTATGTAGCCTCTCTTGATAGCCAAATTAAAGGCCTTGAATCTTACCAACAGTTGATTCTTAATCCATAGCCTCATCTTTAGAGGTTGTGGAAGATTAATGAAGGGGCAAATTTAAACTTGGGATTTCTGATCTTTTCATATTTACTTTTCCTATGGCTTCTTCGGAGATATTCTATTTATCTTCTTTTGTTCAACATCCCTTCATATAGTTCTCAAATTAATTCATAATAAAAGATTTTCTAAATATTAAAATTAGCAGATTCATCCTTTGCTATTGCAGATCAATTAGAAGAGTCAAAACTATTCTATGAACATAAGAGTGATGTAATACATGTCGGATAAATATCTTATTTTCTATTTTTCAACTCCTCTACTATAGAGTCCCATTTCTTGCCAGCTTTTATGCGTTCTGATTCCTTCCCTTTGGAAATAAGAGTCGAGAAAAATCCCTTTATATTTTTTAGTAACCTTTTCATAGCTTCTCTAATTGCTTGAGAATGAACTCGCAGAGATATTTACGGAGAGTTGAATCCCATTCAGTAGTTGTTGTCATCCAAGAAATAAATACATCTGCAGGTAACCAAGTTATTATGCTCGGCCAGAAAATGTCAAAAGATTTTTCATTATTCATTAGCCTTCATATTCGTAAGAGCTTGGTCTTAAGGTGAATTTCAATACCTTGAATTGTCTTTTGAATGTATTTTCTTACAAACTTTTGATCTGTTATTAATTCTTTAAAAGTCTTCATCATGCTATTGCAAGAGGCTTAACTTCATCAAGATCTATGGGACTAAACTCTTTCTTCATTTAAGGATTCAATTATGAAAATTGCTTATTTTTAGATAGAAGAGATTAAGAGCAAAAATATATCATTACCAATGTTATAGAGTTTTGCCCAAAGCATCATTTAATCCATTGTTACGTAAATTTGTTTCAAGCATCCTCTTTGGATATAACTTCTGCCTCAACTACATCTCGAGATTCAACAAAGCCATCAGCTTTGCTGTCAACCCAACTATTGATTCGAGTTACCAAAGGTAGAGATCCCCGATATATAAAAATAGCAGTTGGGAGAATACTTATGATTCCAATTATAGGACTTTTGAAAAGTAATCGACCTGCTTGCAGATTGAATAGAATAATTAATGCTGATGGGATTAATACACTAAGAATTTTTTTCAGAGCTGCCTGCCAGCCGACATGAGATATCCACCAAATACAAAATACACCAGCAATGTATAAAACTACATAAGTCATGAAATGATTATAGGAATCTCATGAACTGTCAGTGAGAATCTGTTGTCTTTATTTTCAGATTCTCTGACTTGTCTACATTTTAGGTATTTTAGACCTGATGTTCTTGAACTGGTATGAGTGTACAAGCTTTATTTTTACTCTTCTTTCAGGTTCCAAAATCGAAGTTGCTTTGGGAGTTTTTGTTGAGACATTAATTTGATATCTGCGAGGCGTTCAAATGATCATCTTCTGGGTGTTTTTTTATTCGCCCTTCGGAGTAATTAATAATTCAATATTTTGAGATTGTTCGTTAAAGGGAGGGAGCAAGAATAGTCTCTAGGGCTATACCTAAGAATGATAAATCAGTCCGTATCGTACAAAGTTCATGGGGGAATCTAAAAACCATACAAAAATAACAATGAACTTCAGATGTTTCTCCCTATGCTTTTTTATATAGAAATCCATAGGATTCTATGAGTGCGGTGCAATCCATTTAAAAACAAAGCTGATTTAACTACGCTTGTAGACTCTGCTTTTTTCTTTTTGACAATGACTAACAAGTATTTATAGAAACTCTGCTTGACCTCCCACCCCAGAAAATTGACTCTTCAATGGATCTAGCATGGTCAACATGGAGTCAACCTGCGTAATATTCACTCGCTTGGTTGAATCAATGCTATGAGGAACAACTGTAGTGGGATATGCCACCGACGTTAAAGAATTTTTCGGGCTTTAGGCGGTCATATCTCTTCTCTATTGTGGAAGTTTGTTTGTCGTAGGGATTACTGAGTATAGCCTGTAGTTCCTTGACAAGGCTGTAATCACCTTGCGCAGCCTTCTTGTAAGCTGGTTCAACTAGCCACTCGCGCCAGGTGTATTTTGGGTTGACACGTTTCATCTCCGTAGATGTTACTTTTATCTCACCGTAGCTTTTGATACGATTTCTCCAACGTTGAAGCCAACTATTCCACTGCGCATCTGCTTGCTCCGAATTGGGAAGATAGAAGCTCTCTTTCAAGGCTGTTAGTTGCTCTGGGATATGAGATAGCTTTCGGAAAAAGATAGTGTAGTCCACCTTAGAAAGAATCATTAGCTGTAGTAGTTCGTTTACCATCGTTGCGTCATAGTTCCTTAGACCAAGTTTTTTAGTCCACATGTTCTCGATCTCTTGACTCATCGCTACGGCGAAGCCGTCTCGGATCTGATCAAGCCTTGCCAGTGCCTCAGCTCTGTCTGTGATCAGAGGTCGGATGGCTGCCCAGAACATCTGATAATTAGCTTCTGCAGCAACCGGTTGGTTAAAGAATGAGAAATGCTCACCGCCTCCTGTCCAAGGCTGAAATCTGGGATCGAATAGCTCGCAGAATCCGAAGGGGCCGTAGTCGAGAGTGAAGCCACCCGCAGCACAGTTGTCACTGTTGAAATTACCTTGGCAGTAGCCAACTCTTATCCAATTGGCTACGAGAGATATGAGTCGTTTGCGAAACAAATGTGCCAATTCCACTAGTTGGTCGGTGAAGCTAAGATTCGGATCAATCACCTGCCGGTAGTTCCGCTCGATTAGGTGCCTCACGATCATCTCTAGCTCGTGCAGAGCGCCTTGATGAGCATTGCTGCGTGCACGACGGGCAAATAGCTCAAGTTGACCGACTCGCAGAAATGAAGGTGCGACCCGTGTTGTGATCGCGGCATGGTCATTCATCAGAATATCTGGATTGATGGATCTGGAATTCTTGCTATACCAGGGCCTGCTGACTGCTTCAGTTCGGGAGACATACAAGGTTAGTGAGCGTGAGGTAGGTACGCCTAGGGCTTGCATGTATTCCTGAACTAGAAATTCGCGCACGCTGGAACGGAGTACTGCACGTCCATCGGCGCCACGGCAGTATGGAGTCGGCCCCCCACCTTTCAGTTGCATCTCCCAACGTCTGCCCTTGAAGAGACCTTCGAACACGGAAATTGCCCGACCATCACCGTAGCCGTTGCCGGTACCAAAGGGACATTGTTGTATATATTCAGTGCCGTAAATCGACAGGGCATAACCTGTGGCCCAACCTATGGGACGCATGGGGTTCCTTGCCACGCTGATATCGCCTGAAAACAGACGGCGGAATTGTTCGTCGAGTACAAGGTCATGGCTTAACCCCATTTCGTTAAATAAGGTTTTACTGTGGGCGATGTATTCCGGTGCTGGAATGGCAGTGGGGGTCACAGGCACATAATGACCGGAGAACACTTGGCGAGGGTAGTGATCATGACCATCGTCTCTCGATTGAGGGTCCGCTTGGAGTGAATCCATGAGAGAATAGTCTGCCCGCTCTATAAACTCATCAAAAGTTTCCGTTGTCGGCGGTTCGAAGGTGTTCGAGGTGGCTGGTATAGGATCTATTGTCACTTGAAAAAATGTGTGAATTTGGGTAAACCTTTTATCTTGGGTTTTTCTTACTTTTATTATCTCTTAAAGAAAGGAATGAAAACTCTTTCGAGTATTGAATCATTATGAAAATTGTAGAATCTCTTTAGTAACTCCTTCGTCTGCTTAATATTTACGTCGGCTTGTAGTATTGATGCCATGACTTTTATCTCAGTTGCTATTATATTATGTTTTTAATTAGCTCTTAGATATTGCCATATTTCTGCTAACAGTTGCTCCAATTACAATTGCAGAAGTTAATAAGTACGACTCAGCTTTGAGAATATACGCTTTATATGGCAATAATTATTTAGTTCTAATGTTTTCCCTTTAGTAGCTAAGTGACTTCTCAATATGTTGATTGGATAAACAGCTACTTCTTGAACAGGTAGAAATATCAAGCAAAGTATAGGCAGCAATCAAGTCACCAGTATCAACTTTTAATTTTGCTGCAAGTTCAAGAACTCTTAATGATCTAGCCATGAATTAGAACCGTGAACTTTGTCTGAAAGTTGGGACTTGTATTCAAATGGGATCTAATGAAGCTTTGTGATTTGACTTTAAAATTTAGTCTCTTCCCTTATCCATTCTCTATACCATTGACGATCATCGAGCCACCTAAGAATTGGCCAATTAATGAGGGTGGATACACTTAGAATAGTGAAAACTGAAAATTTTTCAGAATCAGTAACAGTGACAAAGAGAAGCGTTGGTGTGACGGTCATTATTGCCGCAGTCAGCAAAGCTCTTCTAGGAGACATTTTTGTGCGCATTTCTCTTATTTAGTTAAAAAGTTTGAAAAGAGGTTGAAAAGAACTTCTTTTACTTTAAGGCCCTTGGGATGCCTACATCCTTGCTTTTGTTAGACAGTAAGACAGTCTAATCACAATCTTTAACCTCAGAGACAAGTGTTGGTTTGAGTCAACCCTCGATCAGGGCATTTTCTCCTTTCTATCATCTCTCGTTTGTATGATCACTTTCCATATTGGAAAATTGAAATCTTGTGAATTAAGCAGCCTTATTTTCTTGGCTATCCGAGATAGGAGGAACAATTTTTAATAGTTGCTCATCTACCCCAGTTGGCTTGTTAGCAGTTGATCCCTCAGATTTAGATAAAAAGGAAGCATTTGTTAATATTTGAATGAGACTTTTAATTGAGAGGAGAAGCATCTTAGTAATCTCAAATATGTTTTGAAGTTCTTCTTTAATAACCTTTTGGGAATCATCATTGGTTACAAAAGTCGAAAGAGTCCATCCTGCCAGGCTAACTATAAATAGAGAGGAAAATACAATGATAATGCTTAGCATTCCTAGGTAAATGCAGTTTCCTATATATATCTATTTTCTCTAGACATGGCAAGCTCTTAAGTTTGAATTAGCTATTACTAAAAGAAAATTGCTTTAAAGTATCTAGGTCAATTATTGTTAAAGTACTTTCTTCTGTCGCTTCAAGGTTAACAAGAGGAGCCATGCCATCGTCAAATGCTTCTTTCCATCTTGGCGCACAAATGCACCAATGGTCACCTGCCTTAAGACCTGGAAAACCTATTTGAGGAGTTGACAGATCATTCCCTTGAGCCTTGCTATACGAAAGAAATTGCTCAGTCATTACTGCGCAAATGGTATGCATGCCCATATCCGTTGCATCTGATTTACATGAACCATCTCTATACCAACCAGTCATAGGACTGCAACTACAAGATTGAAGCTCAGTCCCTAAAACGTTTTTTTTGCTCATTCTTTTTATTCTGCGAGAGTTCCTTTGAATCCTCTATCTTTACTTCCTTTAAACCATTTAACTTTTGAGCAACATTGCTTTTGTATAGGTAAGTGGCCTGTTTCTAAATAAGTCTTATTTCTATTGGAATTTTTATCAAGAACAGTTTTGTAGTCTTCTATTGAAGGAATATTTTCTAATGATGATGAAGTCATAGTTCTTAGCTTTTTTAGATGATGAGCTAATTGTGCGGAGATGTCCTGCACATACAGCTCAATATATTGAAAATCAGATTTTTCTATTATTTTGATACCTACTAATATTTTTGCTGAGTTGAGCACGTTGCGATTCTTTCTTTATGATGAGTAAATGGAAAATGACTTTGCTGCCACGGTTCAGAAATACTTTTTCTTTTTGCTTTTGGCAATTGCGTTGGTAGTAATAATTGGGATAACCTTACTCTTGATCTCTTCAATGCTATGAATGAAAAAAACTCCGATCATCACTCATTAAACTCTTCAGACGAGTATTGGAAGGAACTAAGAACTGATGAAGAGGATGAGGCATATTTTCCCTTTGAAGGATCAAAACCACCTCATTATTA
>QCJV01000012.1 GCA_003215795.1 Prochlorococcus sp. AG-409-F19 | reverse complement strand
TGGCCCCAATGAATTGGGGAAAATATACATAAAGATTAAGCAAAAAGTATGATAAGGATATGATTTTTACCTCCGGCCTAATATTATGTCCTTATACGAAATTTAACGAATGGGAAAGAAGTCCAAGAAATGCTCTGCAAGCAAAAGTAGAAGAATGCTTTGGTTTGCATTTTCTGCAGTAGGATTAGGAGCAAGAGGACTTGCTGCCCTTGCTCTAGTTGCAATCTCAATAAAGATGCACCCACTTCAAAATCAATGGAAGCTGTTCAATGCTTGTGTCGAAGAAATTCAGGAAACAAGAAAGTCTATTTCAGATTCAGTTAGCTTTTGTAATGGGGGTGGCGGTTAATTTTTTTTTGATATAGAACATCTCTACATCACTTAAGAAAATAATCTTAATAGACCATTAACTAAAAATGCTTAGAGACTTATTTGATATTGAATTAGGAATTTCTTAAAAGTATAATAGGTAATTTTTAGAGATTTAATTTTCCACATATGAAACCTATTGATCTCTTAAAGCAATTACTCAATACGTTTAGTAAGAAAGCAGAATATAAAGATAGAAAAATGAAACGAGTGTTTCAGTGGAGAAGATATTTGGAATGGGAGATTTTAACTAAGGATGAAAAACTAGCTGTCAAAAGACTTTTCTTTGTCCCAATAGCGGCCTATTTTGTCTTTGCTTTTATTAATCGATATATTTTTGCCATTGCACTTCTGATAGTTCTGTTTGTTCTATATAAGAAGTTTGAGAAAGGGAAGCTCATGAAATGAGCTGTCCTAAACGATTACCTCTATCTGATCGAAGACATTGGCCAATGATGGTCTTGCATCAAACTGAACAGCATAGAAGAGGTCGAATTGATAAGACTATTAAGTAGCACTAACTACAAAAATGTTCGACCTCCAACTAATGTGGGCTGCAGCTCGACTCAAGCCAGGGAACCTGGACCTGAGCCAACAGGGAAAGCCTACATCCCTCTTGCTTAGGGAGAAACCTACAACAAGATAATGCAGTTGCTTCTAAGCAGGATTCTTCTCTTGTTTACCGTGGTGGTCAGGATCAAAACTGAATTAGCTAAAGATTAATTTTCTATGAGCTTTCTTTTTAAGGACTAAAAAAATTAGGATAGAAGCTTAAATAAAAAATCTCCCTATCTAATAGAGAGACTTCCTTTTGCCTGAGGGATCCCCATCACCCAGTCAATAATCCAACACTAGCAATTATTACTCGATTTGAGAAAAGG
Source organism: Prochlorococcus sp. AG-409-F19 (assembly GCA_003215795.1). Taxonomy (GTDB): domain Bacteria; phylum Cyanobacteriota; class Cyanobacteriia; order PCC-6307; family Cyanobiaceae; genus Prochlorococcus_E. The sequence continues at coordinate 19,715 of QCJV01000012.1, read as the reverse complement.
TGTAACACTAGATATAGGGGAAATAGAAACAAGGTACTCATTAAGCCCTATTCATAGAGCTTAATAAGTACCTTGTAGAGAAGACTCTTAGAAATTCAACCCTCGCCAGCAGGCTTTTCGGCACTATATATAGTGCCTTGAACTTCAAAAGTAGAGACCTCCTTTCTCTTTGGACGCGATGCTGTTAAAGGCTGTGGAAAACTCCTTGTTCAGAGAGGAGTACTCTTGGCAAAGCAATTGTTACGATACTGCGCATTTTATCTTTTGTCTGATGCAAATATCCTTCCGAATAATTTTTGCGCTTAAACGAAGGATTGCAGAGAACTGGATTCTGTGGGGTCTTGCTGTTAAGCAACATAATCATTAATTTGATGATCCCTTGACTTCCAGCCATTGCTAAGTCATTCATTCCAAGCTTCTATCGCACTTTCTAGGTCCATAGTTCTTTTGTTTTTCACAGTAATAGGGACCCCGTCTTGAGTTGAATGCCACCGTTGAGTAATCACTTTGGGCATACTCATGAGGGACATTGGATCTCTAATGAAAATCAACACCAATTCCTTTTCTTGATTGATCAGCCATCCTGATGGTGTCGCTGCTGCTTTTTGACTTGGTAAGCCATTTCCCTGTGAATAATTCCAGATAAAAACCACCATACTTTGGGATAACTCGCAGCCTTCTTGCAGATTCGAGAGATCCATTACTCATAGTATGTATGCACTATTAGGCATGAATCTGGTCGTCAATCGGCTAGCAGAAAATCCAGTAAGACCTGTCTATCTTATGAAAAGCTTTTTTTGAATCTTTTGGCATTAATGAATGAATTTCGTTCAAGACTCTATCATCAGATATATAACAAGGCTTCAGGCGATAAAACCTCTCTGTTCAACAAGATCTGTGGAGCTACTATTTTTATTTCGATTTTTTGCGCAGTCATAGTGACTGAAAACTCAATCGACTATCAATTTGGGGATCAGATTGACGCATTGGATTGGGTGATCGGGGGTTTGTTTTGCATTGAATATCTATGCCGTTTATGGGTTGCTCCGCTTGAAGGAAAATATGGCAAAGGCTTAAAAGGCTCTCTACGTTATATTTTCTCACCAATGGCAGTAATTGATGTGATTGCAATAGTTCCATCCTTTATAGGTGTTCGAGCAGAATTAAAGATTTTGAGAGTTATTCGTCTCCTGAGAATTTTGAAAATTGGAAGAAGTGAAAAATTCAAGCAAAGTATCTTTCACTTCAACTATGCAATTAGATCTAAGAGTCAGGAACTGCAAATATCGACATTTTATACGGTCTTGCTTTTACTCGTTAGTAGCACCTTTATGTATCTTGCAGAATCATCTATTCAACCAGATCTATTAGGATCAATTCCAAGGTGTCTTTGGTGGTCAATTACAACTGTTAGTGCTGTTGGTTATGGTGATTCGCTTCCAGTTACGGCTGTTGGGAAAACAATTGCATCGGTAACTTCTCTCTTGGGAATTGGGGCTATAGCAATTCCTACTGGGATACTTGCGTCTGGGTTTAGTGAATCAATTAGCTTGCAAGATAAAAACTTTAAGGAATTAAATAAGAATGCAACCATAACACCTGAAAGCAATTCTAATTAATTTTGAGAAGAAAAAAACCTGCCCTTAAGGCAGGTTTTTTTTGGAGGGCTAAAGCAAGTGTTTCCTTGTTTCCACTGCTGGAAGCCTCAACTCCTCACTTTTGAACTATGCCATATGTTCCCTAAAAGCGCTAGGAAAATTTAATAACTATCAAAATCTGCATAGTCGTTAGTTTGAGCTCTCCATCAAATTAGACAAAAAAAGAGCGCCCTCAACGAGTAGCGCTCTGTTGGACAATTGTGTGAGGAGTGTCCTTTTTCTTTTATACTCCTGCCTAGTACCTTTTGTCATTTATTTAAGAAAATATACTCCTTTGAATACGTTCCTCTTGAGATTAGCTATGCCTAGTTGCTTTTAGGCAACCTTCTTGGCTTGGTTGAAGATGAACACAAGTAATAAACCAAGCCCGAGTAAAGGCGGTAAATTTCTTAAATGGTGAACGACACAAAGAACTGCTAATCCACTAGCACCAAAAATTATCCATCTAGGTATAGGATTTATAGCCTTTCTTACTCTTGAACTATTAGGAGGCATTGCCTCTGGATTAATTGCCATCCTTATCAAATGCTGTATTTATAGTAATTTGTTAAAAGGAATAGCCAGTTGCCTACTCCCGACTATTTAGAAATGAATGTTTACTTCTTTGATTGACTAGTCACGTATTGTCGTTATAAATAAGCAATTATGTTTACATGATGCTTCATTTCTTCGTACTAGATTTGCTTGGTTTATTGTTACTAGCAATATGCATCATCCAGTTAAGTGCTAAAAAGTCAGAAAAGGCTTAAACAGTTCATAAAGTCTTAGTCTGAAGAGCTGCTATTAGCAGGATAAAGCCAAACCATATATAGAAAAAAGTCATCATTTTGTGCCTTTAAAACATTTAGCAATACGAGGTAACTGTGGCTCGAAGATTGGCCCAGGCCTTGTGTGGGCGACATAGCTTTGATCTCCAGAATCCCATGTCAGGTTTATGCATGGCTTGGTACACATGTGGACTTCCTTTTTTAGTGTTTTGAAGGGCATTGAAGAAACTGTCGCAATCATTTCACCTCAACCAGAGATTTATTGCCTAATAGTACACAAGTACTAGACTATGTCAAGTGCATGGTCTGGTGTGGTTTTTTTCTTAGCTATTTGTTTTATGTTATAGGATTTGGAATTGGTTTTAGTCTAAGAATTGTTTGCTTGGCTTTGCTAGAGTGTTTTTGATTCTTAGTATGATTAATATTTTAGTAATTAAAGAATTCTTTATGCCTTCTCGTAAGAATCATGCGATGAAGTCTCTATAGTTCGTTTTAGATTATATCCTGGATAGGATATGTAAATTAGACGGAAACAATAGGCTTGCTTTGGAAAGCGAGTACAAGGAATTGTTGGCAGATGTTGAATTGAAGGAAAAAGTTTTGTTCTCTATTCTCTTTAGAAATGAGTCGGGAAGCAAGTTAGGAAATTAGTTCCTACATCGATTATTAATAAGTGATTGCAAAGGAAATCAAGGGTTATGTAAGATTATTATCTTCCTTTCTCAGCCCATTGATACATGTAATAAACAATTAAGCCAAGTATGATAATTGGTGTATAAGCTCTTATTAAAGTAAGCACAGCAAAGGCTATCACAGGTAGGAGTATTAAGCGTTTTGTCTTTAGTGACATGTATTGCCACTTTGGAAATCTTGCCATTATTAAAAAGGAAAATCGGAGCTAGTTTTGAATAGCGAAGCAACTTTCATAATGATCCAAAGAATTAGAGCACCCTCTAATAATCCAGATAAGTACATTTGATATCCAGATAAGCCAAACTCTTGTTGAGCGCGCTCAACAAGAGTTTTGTGCCAGTCATATATTCTTTTCATCTTCCTAACTGATGCAAGTAAAGACTAGGGCAAAAGCATTCATATATGAGTAGTCCTTAATGGGACTTAATTGGTTTTTTGTTTGTCCATCAAATTTCACTGCAATGAGAGTTGACCTCTTTTTCTATTCAATTTAACCCTAGCTGTTAAAAATATTGAACTATGATTTGTACAGATGATTCCTAAGCAGCTCTTTATGGTGACTTAATGAATAGAAAGCAGTAGCAACGTATGCAATTAATTAAATATCATAAGAAACTAATCTCTTTTTATCAGAGCATGCTTTGCTTATCAGATTATGAGTTGCTTTGGTTTGTCTTTTTTTAAGGAATGGCTTTAACCAATATTATTGATAGATTGATATTTCATTGACAGAACTTCCTTTAGCCAAATATCGCCAGATAGACTACTTTTTAACGATGATCAATTTAATACGTATATAAACTCTCTGTAAGAGTCGTAAAAGAGTGATTTTTTTAGTCGCCCTTTTTCTAAGTTAATTCTATTAGCATTACCTTTTATTTTGAACCTAGTATTTTGCCTTGGCTTCTTTGTTTATGCCTTTTGTTATCCCACTTATGCTTATTATGTGGTATCAAGAAGGAATGTCTCAATTAGTAGAAAGAAGAAGATGATGAGCAAGAGTCTGAAAGTTTATGCTCACACCTGTAAAAATTATCACAGGCACTTAGTTGTTTGAAGTAAGCATTTCCTTGCACGGAAACCTTCTCTATTCTTGTGTTAGCATTACTCTCTGCATGGGTCTGGGAGAGACTTTTTTGAGTTCATGCTCGTTAAATAAGTGCTCTTAATTCTAAAAACAGCTATAAAATGTAATGAGATGAAAACAGATCCATGGGAGAAGCTAAGAGAAGGAAAGAGAATGGTTTACCTCCTAAGAGTCCTAAGAAACCTGCATCCAAAGCAGCTCCCAACAATCTTTTTATTAAATATCCTCGCCTACCTTACCTCCTTGTAGTATTGGGCGTTCTTTATTTGATTTTCGACTTGGTTAAATACTACAATCGCTAGAGTCTCAATTAATCTGATAATTTTTCAGATCAATCTTTTACAATGGTTTTTTAACTTGTAGACAATCGTATTTTATTGGCAGAATAGATCAAATTGTATTTGCGTTTAGTTTGTATTTACAGGAAAGATCGCTGGGAAGCTTGGTCTTAAAAGGTAATTATAATGAAATTACTACTAATTAATTGTGGGAAGATTTTAGCCTTTTACTATTAGACAAACGGAAATCTAGATTTGCTTTACTGATAAGATCCTTCTAACATTTGTACTTTTTATTTATCAACAGATTGATGAAAAGATTATTTGCCAAGACTTTGTTTCCAATTGATCAATGCGGAAAGAGTTTGTTTAACAATACCTGAGGTTATAGATAACTTTGATTGATTGATTCCTTCTTGAAGTGTTTTTGATGCTCCTGATAGCCATAGGTAGGCACCTGCATTCCAGTTAAGCGCTTTTAGTAAAGGACCTTTATTGTTCAGTGCATCAAACGCATGCTCTCTCCAAATACCAATGCTTTGCCACTCAAGATCCTTTGTATAGCAGCCATAGTCGCGAGGATTAAGGGTTAATCGCTGACGTTTACCTTGCTGCATCAAGCTTGCTAGGCATGTTCGACTGCTTGGTATATCCGTGCTTCCTTCAAGGCCTTTGATGGTTATAGCATTTGATTCTCCAGATATTTCAAGACATTGCCTGGCACGATCTTCAGTAGGCGGATGAACAAAACCGCTGACAAGTAGATGATCACCCTGATGAGCTGTCCATAGTAGCTCCATACTTGATATAGGTGGGCGCTTGCCTATTTCATCTCGATATGGGATGAGAGAGTCAGCAAGTGGAAAATGATCAGGTTGATAAATGAAGGCAAAATTATTATCATGAAATCCAGACTGCACTTGCATTAGCGATAAACCACTTAAATTCAGCCCTAGTGCCTGAAATAGTTCTTGAGATGTAACTCCATACTTGATAGGCATCCGCTTCCCACCATGAAGTACCAAAGGTTGCTTATTGGCAAGAAGAATTAAGAAGGTGAGTGGATATATGGGAGATGTTCTATTTCTGCCATCAAATGGCATCCCAAAACAAAGTGGCCTGAGCTGGTTTTCTTGGGATATCAGTTTCGGACCAAGTTCCCTATAAGTGTCAAGCATCCCTGCCAACTCTTGAGGTTCAGGTCTTCTAATTCGATGAGCAATCATAAATGCTCCTATTTGGGCAGGTGTAGCTTTGGAATTAAGCATTAATTTCAAAGCTATGGATGACTCGCTCCGACTGAGAGATTTACTAGTTTTCTCGCCACTCCCAATCTTTCTTAGAAAATACTTAAACTTCTCTTTGCTTTGTTTATTTATCGATGAAATCACGTTGCCACATAAATTCTTTTGCAATTTAGGAGTATCACTGTTCCCCATTGAAAATAAGGATAATAAAACTTGTGAAATAAATCTTTTTTATTAGTCTGCTTAGTCTTCGTAGTGATCATCAATCCAATCTCTCATGTCTTGGATAGCAATTTTTGTGGCTGCTTCTAAGTCATCCTCACATACGGTCAACCCTTCTTTCTTTGCTTTGCTCTCAAGGATTAACATCACCTCATCTTCTGCGTCTGATCCACTGTAAGAGAGTCCTTCACTATCGAGTTTTTTTTGAAGCTTTTCAGAAGAAATTAATTTGACAATGTCATTTAAAGGAGTTGCAGTAATTCCAGAAAATGTTTTTCCATTAGTTACCAAATAATCAAAGGCAAAAATCTTGTACTCGTCTGGATAACCATCTCCAAGCAATGCACTTTCTTCAAATTCTTCAATATCCTCATCATCCATTCCGTTTTGTTCCCAATATTGATCTTTAGCATCCTGTCCATCATCAGGATCTAGATTGAAGGCTTCTTGATTTTCATCAAAAAAAGTTACCTTCTGTTTGTTGGTTTTGCATAATTGAGCAATGTTCCAATATTGCTGAACCTTTTCTTGGAGATTTTGTTTGTGATTCACTTAATAATTAAAAACCTTTGCAAAGCATAGTTGAATTGCAGCATCAAGGCGGGGGATTGACGAAAAGATAATATCAAGATTTTTCCCATAGGTGTTTTGCCTCCAACTACAAAGCTTCACGTGATGCACTAGTTGGGAATGTATTACTTTTAAAATTGTGTAATTTTAATGTGCTCAATAAGCTTTAGGTTGCGCTAACTTTATTTTCGCAAGATATAGATTTCCCTGCTCTCTTTGGACTAAGCTGTCATAGATGTTAGCTTTTTCTTGGCCCTCGCTTAAAGATTAAAGAACGTCCGCTATTGCTGTTAAACTTGACTCTGCCATCGAGCCATGAAGCTACTTATTGCCTGCAGACCTTCGCCATAACATTTACTTTATCTTGCATGTTACGGCATGACTTAGTCTTAAGTTCTTCAGTTTCTGAAACTTTCTTTGTAGAACATTCGACAGTTAACTTAAGATCCAATACCCGCTCCAGTCTGGACTCATCCCATCATCTCGTCTCTGGGGGTCTGGCTCTAAAACAATTGAGTATTCACTTAGTCGAATTATTGCAGCGTGGTCATCTTTGTGAATTTGGTTCACTGGCTCAGTCCATTTTTTGTGTGCTTTCTTTTTTGCAACTTGGATTGATGGTGCAACGACAAGTTCTAAGTGATGTTGTTCGAGAAGCTCATCTGTCTTATATCCTCCAAGGTTTACGAACCAAAGCTTATTGATTTCCTCACTAGAATCATTATTCTTTTTCATTAGAGTGACCCTGTAGCCGTCTACAAAGCGGATTGTTTTATAGCTATCTATGTGTAGACCTGAAGTCTTGCCGATCCATTCTGTTTTTAGACTAGGGATTGTCGATTCAATTGTTTCACCTATTACCCAGCGAACATCATGTATCTCTACGTGACTCCCACGAATTCTGCCTCCCATTACTACAAGGTAGAGATTCATTGGGTGAGCACTTCATCTTTTAAATCATCACCAATGATGATTTAAAAGAGACGGATAGGTGAGAAAAATTAACCTTTCTGTTTAACCTATTCAGAGTAGGAACTTTAATCTTCTCTTTTTAGGACCCCTGAAAAGAGAAGATTAAAGATTCAATTACATTTCTAAACGGGTTCGTTTATTAATTGAGAGCTTAATGTAAATAGATTGCTTCTAGGCTCATTTGAGGAGGATAGTCTCTCCATAGATATGTCAGTTTATTTTCCCATTGCTCTTCTAAGCTTTGTAGCTTCATCCATACCTTCCATGATCGTAAAAGTTGCATCTTTTGTTGCAGCCTTTCTGAGCTTTGATAGTGCTTGATATGTAGAAGACTCATAAGCCTCAACAGCTTCACGCATAGAGGGGAACTCACAAATGATTGCTAAATTTGCTCCTTCTGTTCTTTCTTTGCCTTGTGGCTCTGTATCTTTTGCAAAAATTTCCCCTCCCACTTCTCGAAGCCAAGGACTTACCTTATCAACATATTCAGAAAACAACTCTTTGTTAATAACTGTTGAGGTTGAAACCCAGTAACCTTTAGCACCTTTCTTATCCATAAAATTCAGTCAATCGTTGACTCTGTTTACATTATAGACATTAGCAATCTGGATAAACAAAAGTCATTTTCAAGAGGGTCTTCGTGAAAATCTCCAGATTAAAGCCCTTTTAGGTAGGCCTTTAAGCATTTAATCAATAACTTTCCTTGAGATCTTGTTTCGGCGTGGTTTTGATAAGTATCTATCAGTAAGAGAAGAAAAACAGCTCATGTAAAAGTTGACATGAAGAAGGGGAGCGTATTTTGATGCTCCCCTTTGAGTCCAGCTCTTATTGTTTCCTTTAATGAGCCCGGACTCCTATTTATATTCAAGCCAATCTAAGACGATGTAGGAAGAGTAAAAACACTCGTTATCAAATGTTGAAGGAGTAGGGTTATTTAGCTTCAATTCAACTATTTGAATAGAGAGATCATTCCTAAGATAATGATTTTTACAATACTAGTTTGAATGCTTCTCTACAAAATCAATAATTCTTTTGCATCTTAATTATGAACCTGCCTTTTAATTGAGCGTTTTAAAACAGAAACGTCATCATCTTTGTACCCTTGCTTAATTAGGCTTTCTTCTAATTCTTTTACTTTGGAGGTGATTGGAAGTTTTATCCCTAACTCTTCTGCTGCTTCCAATGCAATAACTAAATCTTTGTGATGTAAATGTAACTTAAATCCTAATGGATACTCATCTTTTAACATTGATTGCGAACGATTGGAAAGTGCCCATGAGTTTGCAGCTCCTTTTTGCAGTGCTGTAAGAACTTTATTCATTGGTAAGTTGAGTGTTTCCCCTAAGGCAATTGCCTCTGCTACTGCTACATAGCTTCCAGCAACAAGTATTTGATTAAGAGCTTTTACTTCTTGTCCTTTCCCAACACTTTCAAACGTATAGAAAGAACTTCCTATTGCTTTGAGAACGGAAGATATCTTTTTGAAGGAAGCATTACTTGCACCTATGAAAATTGTTAGTGTTCCATCTTTTGCACCTTCAGTACCTCCAGTTACTGGAGCATCTATATACTCAACATTTCTCTCAGCTAGACGGACTGAAAAGTACCTTGCTTTAGAAGGACTTATTGTTGACAAGTCAATTACAATTGCTCCCTTTGCAAGGCTACTTTCAGCTCCTGAAGGTCCAAACAGAACTTCTTCTACCGCAACATCATCGCTTACACAAATTAGTAAAATATCGCATCCTTTCGCAGCTTCCCTAGGCGTTGAACACGATTGAGCTCCTATTAGTTGTTTGCTTGTTTCAGCTGACCTGCTTCGTGTATGAACTTTTAAGTGAAAACCAGCTTTAAGCAAGTTCGCTGCTATTGGGAGACCTATTGCTCCGAGCCCTACAAAGCCCAAGGATGGTGCTGCTTTTAGATCTTCTCGGGACATCCTAAATTACTTTATTTCTTATTTATTAAATTACCTGTTGAGCTCAGGAAGTAATGGGAAAAAATTGTCATAACAAAATTAATGTTTAACAGAATAATTTCTGCGGGGTGGAAAATTTAGTCCCAAGACTTACATGAGTAGCATTTTGTTGAAGCTTAATGAGATTGAGGCTTAAATAGCTTTGGTTCCTTTCTGGTTGATTTATGGTTCTCTTTATAACTTAGTTGAAGCTTTGAGTAATCTTTGCTCAAAGGAATTTCTTTCTTGCGATGGTTTCACCAATCAAGCTCATTATTTTATTTGATGGTGGATGCCCTCTTTGTCAGAGAGAGGTGTCTTTTCTTCGCTCTAAAGATGTTTCAAGTTTAATTTCATTTGTAGACATTAATTCTACAAGCTATAACCCAAAACTCTTTAATGACATTAGTTATAGAGATGCAATGGGCAGGATCCATGCAATTAAATCTTCTGGAGAGGTTCTTAAGGATGTAGATGTTTTTCGAGAAGCATACCGAATAGTTGGACTGGGTTGGATCTATGCACCAACAACTTTGCCACTATTAGCTCCTATTTTTGATCAAGTTTATCAACTTTGGGCACGTTGGCGTCTTACTTTGACCGGTCGACCATCATTAGACCAACTTTGCAAGTTAAAGGATCTTAAGGCTCAAAAGAGGTTTGACGACTTTTAAAAACTCTTAAAATAGATTAAAATCTTGATTTTTATCAAATAATTATTTAATTAGTGCTCTTTTTTTATTTCGACTGAGCGTTTGTTTCTTGAGAGCATGGTTGAAATGGTGATTGCACTTTTTAAGCTAATACAAATCAAGAAAAGAGTAAAAAAAGAGGAAATTGACAATGGACTTGTAGAATTTAAAGAAAGTGAGCAACGGGGTAATTACTCAGATTTTATGATCAACAAAGAAACACTAGAAGAAAGGAAACTACGTTTTAAGGCAATGAGAAGCTGCGAAAGACAAGCTTTGCTTAGGAAGAAAATGAAAGCCGAAGGCTTAGAAGAAGGGAGTGGAGTAAAGCCGTTGTCTTTTTATGACAAGGAAGAAATCTGGGATTTGATTGAAATCACTAGCTGTTCACCTAAGATATATGCCTCTAAAGGGGGTTGATAGATTTCCCTGAAGAATTTATATGAACTATCAACTCTTGCTCGAATGTTATGCCGCAGGAACTGAAATCTCCTTGGAAGAAGCAAGCTTACTAGATATAGAGCTTTATGCTCAAATGGAAAGCATCAAAGTATCTTCTAAGCAAGGTTGCATTTCAGTTGCTCCCAATCATATTTGTAGGAAAGCTCATGTCTGTGACGGTAGCCTATGGATTACTTGTTTGGCCGCGGTTTTGGACCAATTAAGACCTCCTTCTTTAGGTGAGAAATCCCGAGGAGCCACAGTAGTTGATGAGCTCGTTCAGAATGGCTATTTGGCCTCTTGATTTCAGGCTTGACAAGACTATTGATTGTTGACTTAGATGAGAACTTCTTATCCCATACTTTATTTAAGCGGGGAGAATACGTTTGTTTGCCTCATTAATATTTGAATGGAATAATTCCAACAGTATGAAAACTGTACTTAAGTCCCCCTCAAGAGAATCCTTTTGAGGTTATAAAGGTAAGCTTATTGGTATTTTAGTAATGCAATCACAAGGTGGCTTATCAGAAGTTGATTTTTTGCAACGTATAAAGCAATTTGCTGGCACTAAGTGGGATGGTCTTACTGATACTCAAAAGATTTATGCCAAAAAAATATGGGGGGTAATAACTTATAAATGGCGGTGGCAGATTGCTATGAATGTTCCTTACCTTGCAATTTTTCTTCTGGATAGGACTATACCAGCAGTGCATAAATTTGATGTATCTGTGTTGGCAGCGGTGACTTCCAAGCTACCTATTCCAAATTTTATCTCTTCCTGGATAGGACTTGGATAGTTATCTAATCACTGCTTTTACAAGACTTCGAATAAAGTAATTACTGCTAAGTACCTTATATAAGCTGTTCTTGCTGCGTGCAAGATTAAATAAGCCATACAATCTTGTAATTAGTTGCAAATAGCCTTGATTTAAAAAGTTTTAGTGTATCGAATCTGAAAATTATCCCAGGTTACATTTTTACTTTCCACTTTAATATCTTTAACAGCTGATATCTCCCCTTCTATTCCTTCACTCGACAACTGTTCGATGATCCTATCTATTACCTCATCTTCTACTGGCTTGCGGTTGAAAAATGGAGTTAGATTTGTAAACCATCTAGAGGTATTGTTGCTCACAACTTCTGAGGAATTTGTGATTTTCAAATGGATTGCCATGACGAAGCTTCTAACTTCATACTATTGTTCTCTTCTTTAGGAAATATTTCACCAAAGCTATTCTCTTTTTGTTGAGTTGATGACTCATAGAAATAAAAAAAAATGATACTAGGAAGAAATGCGCATGACTAATTCATGTAGGAAACTCTACATTAGGACCTAAGAGTTAAGGTGTTGTAGATGAATGGAATCTATTCCGAAACAATTTTTGAAGAGGAGAAAGATGCTATAGAAGCCTATCTTGAATGCACAACTTACTGCTCACTTGATGACCAGGAAAATGATTGCAGGACAATTTGTATGGAAAGACATCTAAAATCAAATTATTTCTAACCTCTCTCTCTTAATACTGCCTTACACTTCTGCAATGAATCTGCTGATATAATCCCAGAAAATTTCTTCCAGAAGCTTATAATTTGCATCACTGCCTTTATTAAACTCATATCTGCCTATTTGCTTTTTCTTAAAGCACAATTTCAATTATTGCATTGAGAACTTTAACTAGTCTCATTTAAAAGTTGAATAGAGTTATTTTTCTCTAAGCAACTTTCTGATTGAAGCTATACTGATAACTAGCCAGTTCAATAGGTTCAGTATGGTAATTCTCCTCTTGAGTTTTGTATTCGAGCACCTCCTTATATAACGCGAGAGTTATCTCTTCCATATCATTTCTTTGAATGATATCCGTCCTAGGGCGAAATTTATTGCTGAAAGCAGATGACACGGGAAACCTTGCAGCTTGTGCTTGTTATACCTACAATTTTTTTTATTGCTATAGGTAAGAACTACGATTGACTTAATTGAAACCTTTGCGTTGCTTATTAGGCATTTCTTGGCTTTTTATATGTTGATCTTTCTTATCTAAAAGAGAAGAATTTATCGTGGCGTAACATAGTTAGCCAAAAGTTTAATCTGACCATCAGCCTATTGACTACTTAAGTTAAGAAGACCATAAAGTGATGCTGCTGCTTTGTGTTAAGAAGAAAAAAAATACTTTTGAAAGTAACCAACCAATTCCAAGGCAGATCACAACTGTTTTAATCAAATCCATTAGGATACAAAATATTTACAAAAGCTATTTTAGGAAAGATTGCTAAGTAGCTTTAGTTTTGTAATATTCAATCAACCTCTCAAAATTCTTATTAGGTAAGTAACCTTTGCTTGAATTTATAGAAACTTCGAGAAATGTATAAATGGCGATTAATCCATCATTAATTCTTCATATAGATCTAATAGCAGAAGGAACTTGACCAAAGTTTATTAGGCATAGGTTTAATTTAAAATAATTTATCAATTTCTTTCTAAGAATTATTTTTTTGATTCTTCAAAAAATCTTATACATTTATAAAAAGAAAACTTCTTACCATATTATTTTACTTGATATACCTTTGATCGCCCATTGCACTTTCTTACAGCCCAATTAATTGGAGCTTTTACACTTTCTTGCTCAATACAAATACTTTGATAACTAGCCCATTTAGCTACTGGGCGCAGACTGAATGCAATTAATGAAAGGCTCAAGGCACATAAAAGTATAACAAGCCTAGTAAAAACTCTTGCGAAATCAAATGTGGTCTTGTCTTTATCTTCAGGCATTTGTACTTGATTGTATTACCTCAACTAGAAATAACAGTATTAATACCATCTTGCTTAAGCAACACACCTGATTTGACTTAATGAAGCATTTCAATAGAGCTCATGTTTTTGGTTGCCTGAATTTAGAGCGACTGTAAATGATTTTTCTATTGAATTTTCTTGATAAATCAACCCTAAACGAGCGAAGCTTGAACAAGTAGTTAACCGATTTCAATGCCTTCTTTCGTAACTTTGCTTTTATACCTTCTTTGTGGAGGAGCCTTGGGCTCCCTTATGCTTTTAACTGGGATCCCTGCAGCTCCTCTTTTAGGAGCTATTTTAGGCGCTGGTTTGTTAAGTATTAGTGGCCAACTAGAAGTTGCAGCTTGGCCTTTAGGTACCAAAACAGTACTTGGAATAGCAATAGGAACAGTTATTGGTACTGGACTGAATAGAGAAACATTGACGGAATTGCAGTTACTTTGGAAGCCGGCATTAGTTATTACGTTTACGCTTTTAATAAGCGGGGTCTTGGTTGGACTTTTGATTAGTAAGTTTCTTGGAGTAGATAAAGTCGTAGCTTTACTAGGTGCAGCGCCGGGAGGAACTATAGGAATGAGTCTTGTCGGTGAAGAATTTGGAGTTGGGGCAGCCGTTGCAGCTTTGCATGCAGTTAGATTGATAACAGTTCTCTTTTTGATACCCGCAATAGTAAACTTCCTCGCCCCGCTTGGTGGCTTGGATGTTACTAAATAATTGTTCTCTCTTCTCAAACTCGAAAGTTAACAAATTCCTATATAAGGATGTTCCTATAAAAAGAAATTTTGAGCCATGAGATTTTTCTGATTTAGGCCTTGTACATTTAAAAATATCTATGATGGGCATGTGCCCAATAACAGTAAGTCTTTCCCTTTGTTTGTAGGCAGTGTGAATGTTCTTCTCCTTCATTGAGAGCCCTTTATATCAAGGTGTTGTTGAAGGTTTCTTGGTCAGGTGGGGTTAGTATTAAAAGATTTTGTGCTTCAAACCCTTGCGAAATTTTTTAATAGGATTACCGTTGTAGCAAGTTATACATTCATAAAATTGCCTAAACAGCAATCCAAATTAGTTTCTGTACCCTGGGATTCAGCAAAAGAAAGTCGCAAGACATGGCTCCTAAAGAAAGGAGCTGAACAAGTTAGATTTAGCAGGTGTCCAATGGACAATAGTTCTTTCAATATTCAAAAGGATAATGAACGCACCCTTACGCTTCAATCATTCCAAGCAAGGGATACCTATCGAAAATTAATAGAGAATGGGTATAAACTGAGATCTTAAACAGTTGTCAACGCGACTCAAGTTGAATCTGATTAGTTAGGATAAGACTAATTGATAGGTTGTCTGCCTATCAATTAGTCTTGCTTAGGAAGTTTCGTATCATTTGTTTGAAGATGATTTAGGTTAAACTTTTAGCATCTTCAAAGGGAGAGTATTTAAACAAATCTAGTAATGAAGATCAAAATCAACCAATGCTTTAAATATTTGCAGAAAGAAGAATACCCTAGCTAAAGAATCCAAGTCCTATTAGAGAACTTCTCAAAATTGATTTTTGATGAGAAGGCTGTGGAATCACTTGCTCATTAATTAACCCTTTAAACCAATTATCTCTGGTATTTCAGTCGTAGTTTCAATGACTAAAGGCTTAGACTTATTTTTACCAAAAAAGAATGGATCAAAAAAATGTTCTGCTTAAGATGTAAGAAGCATGCTTTCTTTGTGGCTTGGTACGGTTAACTCTTACGCATCAGACTAGATCTGACTAAGCTATTTGCATGCAAGTAAAAGGAGCATACGAGACACTTAATTAAAACCAGAAAACTAATACACCATATAGATGCTTTAGAAAATCACCATTATTTTTGCTCATGAAAAATCTTTTCTCTTTTTCTGTCTTTCTTGGATTAGCAAATGTAATAACCTTTGCCCCAAGCTTTGCAGGAGAGGTTAGTTATAAATTAATAAATGGAGATACTATAACTGGTATCCTTATGGAGGAATTAAGCACCGAAAAGCTTAAAGTAATTAATCATCCTGATCTTGGCATAATTGAGATTAAAATATCTTCTATTAGATCACAAACTATAGATAAAAATTGGCAATCATCTATAAATGTTGGGTTTAATGGTTCATCCGCAGGATCAAATGATGAATTTAATTATTCTTTTGAAGGCAAGACATTGTATTCTCTTGATAAAAATACTATAGAAGTTAATACGTCTTTAGAGAATAAGAAAAGTAATGATGAGATTATATCAAAGAAAGGCGAGATTGATATTCGCTATGATAGATTTTTTGGAGAAAGATCTAGTTTATACTCCTATACAGATTATAGATTGAATACCTTGAATACAGTTGGAGTAAATGAATTAACCACTTCCTTGGGAATTGCAAGAAAAATTCTAAATACTAATAAACATAAACTATCTCTTTCTATAGGCCCAGGTGTTAATTTTTATAGTGGAGGTGTGCTCTGTTCTAATGATAAAGATTGTGATAAATTGATTCCAGCAAGTATAATATCTAGTGATTATAAATGGGAGATAACAAGTAAAATTTCCTTAGAAGTGGATGATACTTTCTCGACTGCTTTTTCTTCAAATACTAAAATTGGTAATGATTTCTCAACCACTCTAAGATATTATCCAATAAAAGACTCTAAGGTTAATACTTCTTTGAAATATGAGATCAATTATGACAGTGAAATTAAACCAAGTACTGATCGTGGTTATAAATTCTTGCTAGGGACAACTTTTTAATCAATATAGAGAAGGCATCTGTTAAGACTATTTAATCTTCCCTAGAAAAAAAATTGCTTAGAGTCTGAATACTTTTTATTTAATTTATCTCTGTTAAAAGGTGGTTTGACTCTTCTAAAATAATTGTTATAAATAGAATAAACTTTTTAGTAAGAATGCTTCGCCTTATTGAGTTTCTAGAATTTGCTTTTTTAGCTCTAGCTATTTATATCCTTTACACAAGCACTAAAGTAGAAAAAGGATTGTGGAGAATTACTGCCTCAAGAGCGGAAAAGCTTAGAAAAATGTAATTTTTTTAAAAGGAACTTTGTAATCTGGTGAGTTTTAACTTTTAACTTTTAGCATTTAATGCTGAGATTTATTTTTCTAAAGGTATTTTTATTTAAATAGATGCATCAACAGCCAATAGTTTTTTTGAAGATTGTATTAATTCTTGCATTAGCGTTGAATTATTAGCTAGTTTAAGGTCAGTATAATTACGGAGGTGATCCATTGTCGTATCTACCGATCGGACGTCTGTCAATGGGAATCAAATCAGTTGACTTTTCAGTGACTACTGCCTTGAAAGGTTTCATGATTAATAGGTTTATATAGTTTCTAAATTAGGCCTATTGATAAAGGAGCTCTTTGCTTAGCAAAAGCTCCTTTTTTATGAGCAGATCTATATGAGGTTTGCTCATAAAAGAAATGGTCAGGTTATTAGACTAAAAATTTCTATAGAGGTTCCTTTCCGCAGGAAAGAGAATTAAGGATTGATTTGTTTCAGTAAGGCTAAATTTGGCATCTAAATTCCCTTTCTAGCAGCACCCCTATTCTTTGATTTTTTTGAGAATTCCTTTACAAAGGGTGATAAGAAAAAACTTAGTCGTTATATGAGGATAGAATTAATTTTTCTATTTTAAAATTGCCGAGAGGTTTTGAACATATTATGAATAAAGAAGCTTGGATTAATGCAGTTATTTATATATATATGGCAAGTGTATTGCTTTCTTTAATTCTTTGGGCTTATAAATTTGTAGCATCGCTCAGCTTTTGAAACTTAAAATTAACTATTATATTTTAAATTCGAATAAGAAGAAATTGATTGTGTTTTGTTTTTTAGGTGGTTTTGACTTTACTTTGTTCTCTATTGCTTTTATAGAATAGTTACACCATAATTATCGTAATAGCTGCTTTTAGGATCTCTTTAACTTATGTCCCATTTGCCATCCTTCACATCAGAAAAGATGCAAACTGCTCTAGATCTAGATCTAGATCTAGAGCAGTTTGGGTATTCATCAGAAGATACTTCAAGCACTTCTTCAAATAAAATAGTTTCTTATTCGACTCTTTCGTCTGGAACTGAGAAATATGAAAGTTTCTCTGCAGTTGTTGATAAAATTATATCTACTTTTATACTCATATTTATTTACTTATGTATTGCCTTAGAAGAGCTAGAATGGCTTCTTTCGTTAGATGATAAAAAAGATTCAGTAAAAATTATTGATGAGACTAATTGGAATATCTATAAACTGTTTCCACGTTTACTCTACAGAAAAAAGAATTGACTTTAACCGAACTCTTTAGTATCGAAGTTGATCTTAGCTTCTTGTACTGGGCGGCTGGTAAATCTTTTTCATTATTTTACTACTAGATGCATTTATAGCTTCCAAAGATGAGCCCACAGCATTACTTGAAGTAGACAATCTTGGCAATCTACTGAAAACATTCCTGCCAGAGGCTGTTAAGGTTTTCAATGAAGAAATTATTTCATTGGAGGCTCTTGATATCCGTTCGCTCATTTGAGCGCCTGAGGCCTTCAAGCTTTCCAAAGATGAGCCAATAGCATTATCTGATTTAGGTATTTGTATTTTGTAGATCTTCCCAAAAATCTCATCTCCTGATGACTTTAGAATTTCTAAGGAAGAACCAATCGCATTCTCTTCTGTGTTTTTTTTATATTCACTATTCTCCATCACAAGAACCATTGAGAACTTTCACTTTAAGAATAATAGATTCACTGAAGATTGCTAGTACTAGAGTCATTAGTTTTTACATCTGCATTTGTTTAGTTAGGATTCTCTTCTTAATACCTATTTATGTAGACCTTGATTTTACTTACTCAAATTTAGTTTCTTATTTGATTCCCATATAGATATTAGTTGTCCTATTGGCTATTCAGCGATATGAATGAGTAAAGATCGAGTCGGAATTTTAAGATCCGGTTTATTTTTTCTCCAATGGTTATCTAACTGATAAATCTTGATAGCTTAGAATTCTTTATGGAGGTTGTTCCTTATATTTTACCTATTTGTTGGACTTATCTTCTAAAAATTCTTTATTCTGGTTTAAGTCTTCGCCTTCTTGTAAATTTGTTGATCCCGCAAAGTTAAGGTCAACTATTTCGTCCTGTGATGACTCTTGAATTTGAGAATTATTCACAACCTCTTGGCTGCCAATCGGAGTTATTAGCCCATCTTCAATGTCGGAAACTGTCCTTTCCTCTTCGTCAATGGATTGATTCTCTTCCAAACTTTTAATTTTCGTATCTTCGCTGTCTGTAGATGAAATTTGCTGACTAGATGGAGAAAGCTCATTTCTTAATTGTTGTTCTTCATTTTTAGTGAGATTTTCGAGGCGCTCAGCTTTGATTTCAGAATCCATGGAGATATGTGGTTCGAAAGACTCAGCTTTTTCTTCAGCTGGCATGCTCAACTCTTGATCGCTTAGATCAACAGGAACTTTTGATTCGCTCGATTCATCTGGCTTAACTTTCTTATTCAAATAGTTTTGATAAGCAAATATTAGATAAACAAAGGAAATTAGAACAAGAAGTGTCATTTCATACGTGATTGATATAGACAAGATAACAAGTATAACTATCAGTGAAAGTCATTAATTTATAATTATTCCTAATAAATTTTCAAAAAGCACATCAGTAAGGGACTGCAGTTGATTCTATCCATTGAGCCTAGACAGGATAGGATTGCAATATTAAGACCCTCTCTACTTACTCTTTAAAGGCATGTTCCGATCAAACCTACCTCTCCTACGCAAATGATTGATACTAAAATGATTGCCTGGATTGGTGGAGGATTAGTTGTATTCTTCTTATTCGTTTTTGTATATGTCATCCAGGTACGAATTAAAAAGTGGAATGATGAGAATATCAGTCCATTGCCGTTAGAAGGCTTCTTATCCATCTCTAGTTATATTTCCGCTCTTATCGGATTAACTATCATGTTTACTGGAGTTTTAGAGACATTTACCTTCTCACCTAGTCACTCTTTAATCTCTTCACTAGTATTATCTTTCTCAACAGGAATCCCAATGTGGGGAGTTGTTAAGGGATTATTGAGGGAGATTCAATCGGGAGATCTTAAGGAAATAGTTCCAGGTAAATTTTAATTAGAAGTCATTTCACTGATCTATTGAAATGAATGGGAGTTTTGGTGACTTTTGAAAGTCGAATGATCAATCAATTAATCAATCGAAATTTATTTTTTCCGTTTCTCAGCATGGTTAGGGTGATTTTTTAAATATAGAAGGACTTAATGCGCTACCAGGGATTGGCTTGCTCACCCCTGAATCCTCTATTGAGTCGAGAG
>QCJV01000011.1 GCA_003215795.1 Prochlorococcus sp. AG-409-F19 | reverse complement strand
TAAACCTTCTTGGAATGATTCAATAATTGAAGGATTTAGAAGATTAGATGTCTTTATAGAATTGGGTCCAAAATCTTTTTTTCAGGGTATTAGAGAAATTCCTACTATTATTTTAATGAGAGTTGCATTTGGTAGCGGGCTAATGAAGTTTGGTGTCTTTCGATCACGGGGTTGAATTTATCAAATATTCACTTTGCTATTTTTATAAGAACCAAAATAACTAATATTCTCACAATAGGGTTTCAATAATAGACAGAGCTTTTTTTCAACATCTATAATTTGATTCGTTAAATCAATATCAACAAAGAAAATATACTCACCTAACTCTCTTTTGGAAGGTCTTGATTCGATGCGACTCATGTTGAGTCCTAAATTGGCTATGCATTCTAATGCCTTTAGCAATGCACCAGGAGTATTGGAATGAAGAGAAAATGCAAAGCTTGCAAGGTCAGCCATTTCAATGACTTTTGCTCTTTGCCTCTTAAGTAGAACAAATCTTGTGCAATTTCCAGGCACATCGTTAATAGGGTATGAAATATTCTTTACGCCAGTTATTGTCTCCGATTCCTTGGAGGCTATAGCAGCACGAAACTTGCTTCCTAGGACCATCCTTACTGCCTCAGAAGTTGAGTTTGTAGGTAACTGAAGAGCATTTGGGAGATTTCTCCTTAGCCATTCAGAGCATTGGGCAAGAGCCTGAGGGTGTGATAAGACTTCTGAAATTTCGTCCATCGAACCACTACTGATTAACGCATGACGAATTGGTAGAACTAAAGCTCTTTGGATATATAAATCTGGATAAGTCCACAATGAATCTAATGTTGTTGTGACACCTCCCTCGACAGAATTTTCTATAGGTACTACAGCAGCTTCACAATCTTTATTGGCAAGATGTTCAATGACAGACCTCAAGCCAGAATAGGGCAGAAACACTGGCTGGGAAAGCTTTTCTAGCTTTGCTAAAGCACAAGCTGCCTGTTCAGCGTATGTCCCTTTTGGTCCGAGATAGGCCACTTGAGTTGGCATTATTTAAAAAAGAGTGCAAGTGTCGATAGGATTGTGTCGCGTCAGTTGCCAATTATGTCTCTGGCTTTTAATGCTCGACAGGAAATTAATCTACCTGTCAAAAGTAAAATCGAGCGACTTCCTGATTATCTTTTACAACAGGAAAGAGTTGTTGGTGCAATGCTTGATCCCAAAAAGCTTGTTGCTTTAAGCCAAGGAAATTTTCGATATACAGTCACAAGCTTTAAGGTCTTCCAATTAGAAGTAAAGCCAGTAGTCTCAATTGCTGTGGTGAATAGTGAAGGGAATAAATTGCAGATGCATGCAACTGATAGTGAGCTTGATGGACTTGGATTGGTTGATGATTTTGAACTAATGCTTGATGCGACTTTGATTGCAACTAAACAAGGCTTAGTTGGGGAAGCTTTTTTAGGGGTAACTGTTAGTCAACCGCCTTTACTAAAACTGATACCACCTAAATTATTAGAATCAACAGGCCATTCAATTCTAAACGGGATTCTGCTAGGTATTAAGGCACGAGTTGGTCAACAATTGGTTAGAGATTTTTCAGCTTGGTGTATAGAAACCTGACATGAAATCATTTGATTTTTGAGAGAAAACTTTTTCTATGAAGTTCTGTTGGTCCTTTTTGGGTTAATGCTTTGCGATGGAGAATTGTTCCATATCCTGCATTAGTTTCTAGGCCATAAAACGGATAATGATTGGAGAGTTGTTTGATAAGTGTATCTCTGCTCACCTTGGCTAATACACTTGCTGCTGCAATTGCTGCTGACTTATCTTCTCCCTTAATTAATGTCTTTTGCTTTCCTTTCCAAAGTCTTAATGGCAGACAGCCATCAATTAGAAGAAGTATAGGTTGTGGTTTTAAGCGATGAACAGCTCTGAGCATTGCTTTTTCAGTAGCTTTTCGAATACCAAGCATGTCTATTTCTCTGGCGGAAGCTTGGCCCAGAGACCAGCTGATTGCGATTTCTTTGATTAAAGGTATTAACGCGGCTCTTTTTTTGGCAGATAATTTCTTGCTGTCTTTTAATCCGGCTGAGATTAGAAAACTTTCACCGTGTTCATTTAATATCACAGCTCCAGCGAAGACTGGTCCAAAGAGGGCACCTTTGCCGACCTCATCTATACCGGCTATTTCGTCGCTTAACAATGTTTTAAGTTGTCGCTGAAGATCTCCTTCTGCGTCTTCTAGGATCCTCTGCTTCCTGTTCGGAATCTTTAGTTTCCTTTGGTACTTCCACCTCTTCTGCTGTGATATTTGAGCCGTCTATCTCTGTTTCGTTAGAGGAGCGTCGTCTTCGCCTCCTAGGGTCCTCAGTTTCTTGTTCTGGCTTTGTTTTGTCTTTGGTTTCATTAGCATCATCTCCTGAGAGATCTTCTGGACTTTCTTTTTGACTATTTTCTAAAGAGGGACTTTCTTGCTCTTCTATAAAAGTAGTTGAATGATTGCTTTCTTGATTTAAATCTTGTGAGCTGTTCTTATTTTCTGTTTCATCAATAAGAATAACTGGTCTTGTACTATTATCTTTAATAGGTTTTACTATTTCCACAAGAATATTATTATTAATAGGTTGATTGTCTAAGATTAAAGTAGGATTTAAACCTAAATTACTGAAAACTAATTCTTCGTCATCATTCATTTCAATTGTAATATGTTCGGGTTCTTTTCTGGTAGATGTTTTTTCTGAATAGGCTTCTTTTTCATTTGACTTGCTTATATTTAATTTTGGATTGATTTCTTTATTTTCAAGTTCAGGCTCATTTAATTTAATTTTTGCGTTGTTATTTAAGGCTGTATTTATTAAATCTTGGGACTCATTTTTAATAAGCCCAGCATTTAATGCTGATGGTTGGATTTGTTCTTTATAAACGATGTTTGCGCTATGACCTAACCCATTGCAATTAGAACATTCTTTACTGAATAATTCATAAATATTCTGACCCTGCCTTTTTCTAGTCATTTCAACCAGTCCTAGTTCAGTCAATTGAGAAATCTGAGGTCTGGATGAATCATCATTTAAAGCAGCTGTGAAATACTCTAAAAGTTGTAATTGATCTCTACGTGACTCCATATCAATAAAATCTATAATTATTACCCCTCCTATATTTCTGAGCTTTAGTTGTCTTGCTATTTCAATACCGGCTTCACAGTTTGTCCAAAGGACTGTTTCACGAGCATTGGCCGAGCGAGTAAATGAGCCTGAATTTACATCAATTACTGTTAAAGCCTCTGTAGGCTCAATAATAATATACCCACCAGAAGGTAGATCTACCCTAGGTTTTAGAGCATTTAAGATTGCTAAATCAACTTTATAATTTACTATTAGGCTTTGCCCTTCCTTGAGTTCTTCGACAGTAACTTTTGTATCATTTTGTTCAAGAAACTTTTTAGCTCTTTCACTTGCTTCGGTTGTTTCAACAATTACTTCTGACAGATCAGAATTTGCATGGTCGCGTAAAACTCTATTTATGAAGTCTTCATCTCTATTTAGAAGAGTTGGGGGATTTGCTCTTTCTGCTGCAAGTTGTATTAATTCCCATTTCTTGAGAAGGTTTTCCAGGTCTTCAATAATTAGTTCTTCAGATATAGTCTTAGATTCATAACGAATTAAAAGTCCTGTTCCAGGTGGTTTTATTAATACCCCAAGTGCCTTAAGTCGATTTCGCTCAGTTTCAGTATTAATTTTTCGTGAAATATTTACCCCTTGGCCATTGGGTTGCAGTACTAGATACCGGCCAGGTAAAGAAATTTTTCCGGTTAAACGTGGACCTTTATTCCCTGTAGGCTCTTTCATTACTTGGACCAGGACTTTTTGACTTGGCCTTAGTAATTCAGTAATACTTGCAGCAGTTTGTTTGATTTTTAAAGGACCTAAATCTGTTACATGAATAAAGCCATTCTTTTCACTTGCACCAATGTTTACAAAGGCAGCATCTATTCCAGGAAGGACATTTTCGATTGTTCCAAGATAGATATCTCCTATTTGGTAACGACCCTGAGCAACGATTAATTTTTCTACTCGGCCATCGGAAAGCAAGGCTGCTATTCGCTCTTGCTCTGCGATGATAATTTTTTTTGGCATATAAGAAAGTGTGAGCTCTTTAGCTCGGGTTTAAAATCAATTTGCAGTGTTGTTACTGCTATGAGTTAGATAAAAGTTAAATGCGAAGTTTTGGAAGGAATAATGCAAGGCATTAAATTAACTCTTGCTGAAGTTTGATTGCTGAAGATCCTGGACAATTAGTCCCAGGAATTTGCGAGTATCGAGGTTGAGTCTCTTCCAAAATAACTTAGGTTAAATGCGCTCTACTGAGCCAGTTGCTAACCCGATCTAATTTTAGCACTTTTTCAATATAAGATTACTTCTTTTTATGTCTTTTATAGTTATCGAATGGCCTAATGACTTGGTGAGCAAATGCTTAATATGCATTGGTTTAACACTTTGACCTATGGGAGAAATTAAAGATTGAAGTTCTATGGATATTGTTTTGTCGTGTGCTAATTGGTTTTGCTTGAGTTGGTTCTGAATTAGATGCAGGTTCTTTAACTCCGGTTTTAGGTCTCTTTTCCGCGACCGTCCCTTTTTGTCTGTGTCTACCCAGATTAACTCTTTTGAATTAACGATTTCTTCTATTGCATATTCCGATTTTTCAAGATCAAGCACTAATCCTTTTTCTCCTTGTAGCTGGAAATGCCAATTTGCTTGAAGAAGTTCTTGCGAAAGCTTGGCTTTTTGAATTGGGATGCTAATGCTTTGTAAGAGATGTATTCCTTTAGGCAAGTACTGCTGAAGCGTTTTTTTCATGGTTAATGGGTTTATTTCCTCAAAGAAATCAATATCCATCCATTCGCCAAGACCTTCTACACCCAGAGGTAGAGCAAGGGCAATTTGTAAACGTGGTAGGGGATGAAATCCTCCTGAATAACTGATTGGCAATTCGCTTCTTCTTAAGGCTCTTTCTAGTAGACGAATTAAATCTAAGTGACTTATTAAATGCATCGGCATAGTTTTGCTGAATTGTATCCGTATTCGACATTTTCTTGCTGAATGAGGAAGTTGTGGTTCTTCTCTGGCCGGTATCGATGTGGCTGGAATAATTTGATTGTGACCTAACTCTGGTCCGCATACACCACAATTGCTGCATTTATCGAATGAACAATCAGGAACTATGGTTGCATTAAGGGCTTTCTGTAAATCCTTTATTAACCATGTTTTATCGATGCCTGTATCAATATGATCCCAAGGGAGTGGCTTGTTGCAGAAGCTTATTAAATCATTTTTTTCTAAAGTTTGAGCTGAACCCCAGTTGCCTATTTCTAATTCCCTCAGTTGGCTACTTAGGCCAGCTTCGGTAATTGCTTTACTCCATGCGTTATATGCTCGATCTTGTGATTCAAACCAGGCATCCATTCCAGCTCCACTTCGCCATGCTGCTTCAATTACTGGAGCCAAGCGACGATCCCCTCGGCCCAAGAAGTCCTCTATGGCTGAAATTCTTACATCAGTAAAATTAATTTTTATGTTCCTAATCTTTAAATTAAAGAATTCCTCTTTAAGAAGTTGCTGTCTTCGTAATAATTCTTTTGTTGAGACACTGTGCCACTGGAATGGTGTATGAGGCTTTGGAGTGAAGTTACTTATTGTTAGATTTAATTTTAACTTGCCTAGATCTTTGCACTCATCTTGAAGCCATTTGCAGGTTTTTGCTATGGCTAGGATATCATCACACTCTTCTCCAGGGAGACCAATCATGAAGTATAGCTTCACTTTGGTGAATTTATTTTCCATTGCCTTGCGTATTCCGCGAAGCAAGTCAGCATCTGTAAGACCTTTATTGACGATGTCACGGAGTCGTTGACTTCCGGCTTCTGGAGCAAAGGTTAACCCTGCTTTGCGACTTCCACCAAGGATGTGGGCTATATCATCGTCAAACCTGTCGACTCTTTGACTAGGTAGTTGTAATGTTATATTTTTCTCATTTAATTTATTGCGAAGCTTTACCCCAACTTCTGGTAGTGATAAGTAGTCGCTACAACTTAAGGAGAGTAGTGAAAAATCACTATAGCCTGTCTTTTTCATGCCAGTTTCAACTGCATCTACAACTTCATCTGGAGCGACATCTCTAGCAGGTCGAGTAAGCATTCCTGGTTGACAAAAGCGGCATCCTCTAGTGCACCCTCTTCTAATCTCAATTGTTAGCCGATCATGGATGGTTTCAATATTGGGTACTAGCCCCATGGAGTAATGGGGCATTGGAGTTGCTACACGTCTAATAACCCTTGGAGGGACAAGTGAATTGGTGGCTTCTACGGATACCAAATTTTTTGATAATTTATAGAAGGATGGAACATATACGCCAGGGATTTCAGCAAGACTTATTAGCGTCTGAGACCTTGTCAGCTTTAATCTTTTTGCTTGAGAAATGATTAGACCTATTTCAGGGAGCAACTCTTCCCCATCTCCTAGTGCAATAAAATCAAAGAATTCGACATATGGTTCTGGATTGCTAGTTGCAGTTGGTCCACCTGCAAAGATTAAAGGTACAGATTGTGGATCATCAAGAGATGTATCGGCTCGATTTTTTGAGTAGATCTCTATTTTTGCTAGATCTAGCATTTCTAGGATGTTTGTTGCTCCTAGCTCATAACTAAGACTAAAGCCTAAGAGATCGAAATTCCTTAATTCACGTCTTGACTCAACTCCAAATAAACCTATAGATTGTTCCCTAAGACGTTTGGCTAAATCGGCTTCAGGAAGATATGCTCTATCACATAGTTGGTCGGGGATAGCATTTAGGATTGAATATAAGATGATGTGGCCAAGATTACTTGCTCCAACTTCATATATTTCAGGGTAACTCAGGGCCCAACGTACTTTTTTTGAGTCCCAATTAAATGGCTTACTTCCTAGTTCATGCCCCATATATTGGGCAGGTCTATGAATATCAAGGTCCACCAATTGGTGAAAATTGATAGGCTTGCAGAAATTGCGTTGTTCTGCACTAGAGTTTATTTCATCCGACACAGTAAAAAAACATTTTTCTTTTTATATCGTATGCAGTTTTTGTCCACATAGGTACCTTTTTCCAGGCAGTATATACATGGATTAAATAGATTCTTTTCGTGGTTCAGATCAACAGAAATTATCTCAAGCTTAAAGCAGGTTATCTTTTTCCGGAGATTTCGAGAAGAGTAAATGCTTTTTCTCAGGCTAATCCTCAGTCAAGTCTGATTCGCTTGGGCATTGGTGATGTTACAGAGCCTTTGCCTCAAGCTTGCTGTAAAGCAATGAAAGATGCCGTTGAAGAGATGGGAACCAGTTCAGGATTCCATGGGTATGGACCTGAACAAGGTTATCCATGGCTTAGAGAGGCAATCGCTAAAAATGATTTTCAGGCTAGAGGTTGCCAGATTTCCGCTGATGAGATTTTTGTTTCCGATGGTTCAAAGTGTGATAGCAGTAATATTCTTGACATATTGGGCGAAGATAATCGAATTGCGGTTACTGATCCGGTTTATCCAGTTTATGTAGATAGTAATGTGATGTCTGGCAGAACTGGTGATGCGGATCAATCAGGACAATATGGGGGATTATCTTATATACCTTTAAATTCAGAAAATGGTTTTGAAGCAGAGCTTCCTTTGGAACCAGTTGATTTAATTTACTTGTGCTTTCCTAACAATCCAACTGGAGCTGTCGCTAGCAAGGAGCATCTAGCAAAGTGGGTTAATTATGCGAATCAAAATAATGCATTGATCTTATTTGATGCAGCTTATGAAGCTTTTATCCAAGATCCATTATTGCCTCATTCCATATTTGAAATAGATGGATCAAGAAATTGTGCAATTGAATTTCGTTCTTTTTCTAAAAAAGCGGGCTTTACAGGAACTCGTTGCGCTTATACAGTTATTCCTAAATCAGTTCATGGCTCTACTGCCAACGGTAATAAAGTTGATTTATGGACACTGTGGAATCGTCGCCAAAGTACTAAGTTTAATGGAGTAAGTTATATCGTTCAACGAGGTGCCGAAGCTGTTTATTCCTTATCAGGTCAGTTACAGACAGAAAAACTTGTAAGCTTTTATATGCAGAATGCAAGCATTATTAGGAAAGAATTATCGTCAGCAGGTTACAAAGTGTTTGGTGGGGAACATGCACCTTATGTTTGGATAGAAGCTCCAAAGGGGCAAAACTCTTGGCAATTTTTTGATTACTTATTGCAAAATGCAAATGTAGTTGGCACTCCTGGAAGTGGTTTTGGAACGGCAGGTGAGGGTTATTTCCGTCTTTCTGCTTTCAATAGTAGAGAAAATGTAGAAGAAGCTATGAAAAGGATAATTCGTATTTGATTTTGCTATAAAGTTCTTATATAAGTACGGTTTGGTTAATTAGCCATTTTCAATATGGTGAAGAGTTCAAGTCGCATGACTGATGGGGCTGCAGTCCTTGACAAGCAAACTCAAGCTAAGAGGACAACATCTCCTCGATATAAAGTTTTGCTGCATAATGACCCTGTGAATTCAATGGACTATGTGGTCAAAACCTTACGACAGGTTGTTCCTCAATTAAGCGATCAAGATGCTATATCAATTATGTTGGAAACACATAATACCGGGATAGGCCTAGTGATCACTTGTGATATCGAACCTGCAGAGTTTTATTCTGAATCTCTTAAAAGTAAAGGTCTTACTAGTACTATTGAAAAAGAAAGCTAAAGACGTTGATTGCAGTTTTGTGGAAGAAATGGCTTCTCCAGCGTTGTACTTGGTTGCCCACAGTTTCTTTTATTCCAATTTTGTATTTATTGGGCTGGCTGATTGTCCAACCTTTGCTTTTACTTCCTTATAAAATCCCTCTACAAAATCTTTCATTGTTAGGCACTGCTGTTACTTTTATATTATTTCTAGTATCCTTACCAAGTTGGGCAAAGTATAGATGGAGACAGGAGAATCCTTTCATTTCTTTAGGCTTCAATAGATTTTCAACTAATTCTGCATCGCAAATTTTTTTTAAAACTTTCTTGTTGGCCGTTTGTTTGGTTTGCTGTGTATTGATACCACTTTTCCTGGGTGAATGGGTTGAGTGGAGAGGTGGTTTGAACTTCCCAATTATATTGAATGGAATTTGTCTAGGTATTGGTGTTGGAGTTGCAGAAGAATTAATTTTTCGGGGATGGTTATGGAACGAACTGAACTGCTTGTTTGGATTTCGCAAGAGCACCTTCTTGCAGGCCACAATATTTAGCTTTGCGCATGTAGGGGGGGGGGTAAAAGCTAATTTGGGTTTCTTGGATTTCTGTCTACTTTTACTTGGTTTGTTTCTTTTAGGATTAGTGCTTGCTTTGAGAAGAATTCTTGATCATGGCTCATTAATTGGTTGTATAGGTATGCATGGAGGCTTAGTCGGGGTATGGTTTCTTGTTGATTTCGCTTTTAGAGACATATCTTCAAATATACCTATTTTTCTTATAGGTCCAGGAATCCCATCTCCTAATCCTATTGGTAGTCTTACTGGAATCTTTGGCTTAAGTATGATTCTTTTTAATTATCGGAAAGCTTTTGCCATGGCAGGACGTCCTTTTAATGGAGAACGTAAAGCTTCATTTAAAGATGCTACGCCATAGTCTCTTTCTAGTAAGTCCATGACAGTACGTCCAAAGTCGTTGGGACACGAGTCAAATGCTTCTAAGCAGATTCTCCCGAATGTGTTCCCCATTGGTTCAGGGTTCCAGAGAAGTTTCCTGGCTGTCCATGGCATCATACTCATTGGGTTGTATCCCGGCTTTATTAAGCCTTGATCAAAACCGTATTGTTCTAAATGAGTATGTGGTTGAAGCCCTATGAAGAAAATAGCTGGTTCAACTTTTTTTGCGCCAAAAATCTTTTCTAGTTCCCGATGATAAGCAATAGTTTGACGAATAGTATCTGGCCTTTCATCGATAACATTGAATGAGTAGTTAACGGAGACGTTGTCTTGAAAACCTGCATCTGCAAGCAGCTGACAATTTTCCAAGACTGTTCTTAGGTTGTACCCCATCCTCATTTTTCTAACTAACTCTTGGGAACCGGAGGTGATCCCTATTTCAAAGTAACTCATTCCTGTTTGGACCATTAAGGATGCCAATTCTGCATCGAGATTATCCGCTCGAATATATGCAGCCCAGCGCATATCAATCATTCCCTCTCTATATATTGCCCTTAGAAGTTCTTTAGCATCTTCTATATATCGTCGTGCTGGAATGAATTGAGCATCAGTGAACCAGATATTGCGCACACCTAGTTGGTATAACTGTCTAATTTCCTTAATGACTTCTTCTACAGGATTGGTCCTCACTTTCTTGCCTTCAACAACTGTGTAAACGCAATAACAACAATTGTGCGGACAGCCACGCTTTGTCTGAACTCCGATATAGAAATCTCCTCCCTCAAGATACCAATGGAGTTGTGGCCAGATCGAAGCGATGTATTCGTAGTCGCATGCAGTTTTAATAGAAGTTGTAGGTTGTTCATGTATTAGTCCAGGTCTAGCGTCTTTGCCAACAATAAAACACCTTTCTCTCTCTATAGAGTGACCTAAAAGTAATTTCTCTAACAACGGTTCTCCTTCGCCGATTGAAATTATTGTTCCTTTTGGAAGAGACTTCCCAAGTTGTTCGTAAAAAACACTGACTGCTCCTCCTCCAACTAAGGCTTGTGCATCTTTCCTATAAGCTTTTGCTTGTTTTAGCCCTTTCTTAATTAAACGTTGATTCCTCCAAAGTTCACCGTAATGACTTTTCATTAATCGAATGCCCCCAAATGCTCCTCGGAGTTTCTTTAATGGGTTTTTTGCATAAAACGCTTCAAAAGAATGTTGTAAGGGGTTGCCTCCTCGCCCATCAACTGGAGCATATATTTGGATATCCCTCCAGGAGAAAACTAATAATGAAGGCTGGAAAATCTTAATATGAGATCTCAAAACTCTTTCCACATCCATCACAGGCAGAGCTGCAAGATCAAGGATCTTTAAAGGTAATTTTGGAAAGCATTTATGCAGATGATCAGCCAAATAAATTGGACCAATAGGAAATATTGGATTACATGGCAGCCTAATTATTAAGACTTTTGCATCGTCCAAGACAGATGGAAGAATGCTTGCCTGACTTGATTTATTGGATTGCTCTAAACTCATGTGACGATGTTACTAACCTTCTAATTGTTTAATTAGAAGATATCTGGTGTCATCAGAACATTATTATTCTATTAGTCTAATCCCTTGTAGCTTCTGATTTGAAAATTTAGCTTCTGCTTTAGATAAAAAGAAGTCTAGGACTGAGTTTTGAACCTTACATAATTTGTTGAACCTTTTTCCAGAGCCTGTTCATAAGTGAACATCCTTTTGGAGCAGTTATATTGGCCAATCCTTTATTCTCGACCGTTTGGAATAAAAAAGCAATGGGCATTAAGGCTGATTGCTTTGAAAGCGCAATACAGTAATGATATGTACATCGAACTCAGAGGCGCCTTATGACGGTAGACACTCCACCTGAGTATTTATTAGAAGCAGATTGACGTCTGGCTCCTGCTCCAACAGTCTCAATTAAAAAGTGGGCTTTCGTCTGAAGCGACAAGGATCAATGATTTAGGTGCGTCAATTCAGTCGACACTCTTACTGCATCGTTTAGGTGCCCTTAAAGGAGATTAAGCCTTACAACTAGAAAACTGGCCCCAGGTGCTGTTCGCCAAAAGCTTCCAATATTTCTTTCCCACTGATTAATTATTGTTTATAACTGAAATCGGAAAAAGAAAGAGGCCTTAGGCCTCTTTCTTTTTGCAAGTATTTATAACTGAATTCGTTTCAAAATTCTTGAATTTGGCTTAATCTTTTTGCATATTTTCATTCTTTTTGACCTCTTCTGGCTGAGCAGAAACTTTTTAAGAGGCTATAATTCAATGGTTTTCATTTCTTATGCCGGTGAGCGGAATTGAACCGCTGACCTACTGGTTACGAATCAGTTGCTCTACCCCTGAGCTACACCGGCACTCTAATGACTTTAGCGTGAATCTAGATCCTAAAATCCGCAAAAAACTTTTACAAGAGTCGAAGAACCCATTTAGAGGTTTGCGTCGTGTTGTTTGGTTTGCTTTATCAGCTTCTGCTGGAATGGGCCTTTTAATAATGTGCATACGCTCTTTTGCTGGTGAAACTGTTCTAATGAGTGATCTCACGATTCAGCTAATTGCCTTCTTTGCTTTTTCTAGTTTTATTATTTTAGATCGTTCAAAAAGTCCTTAAAGATTAGGATTACTCTATTTAGTCTATAAGTTGTTGATTTTAAATACTGTAATCCTTTTAATAATGACTACTAAAAGGAGTTATTTAATGATACACCTATTTCTGTAGGTAATAATGCATTCAAAGGAGTGCAAGGACCTAGGTAGTCAGTTTTCGTCTTTGTGTCACCAGCTTATACCCTTCAATTAGATCCCCTTCTTTCCAATTTGCAAATCTGTCACAACCTATGCCACATTCAAAGCCACTGGAAACATCTTTAACGACATCTTTGTTACGCCTGAGAGAGTCAAGATCTCCTTCGAAGACAATTTGTCCAGCTCTCTTGACTCTAACCTTGCAATTTCGCTGTAGTTTCCCATTAGAAATATAACAACCAGCTACAGCACTCTTGCCAATAGTAAAGATGGCCCGCACTTCTGCTTCGCCAATTTTTTCTTCAACCATGTCTGGTTCGAGTAGACCTTCCATTGCTAATTGAATATCTTCTAAAAGCTTATAAATCACCTCATATTCCCTAACATCGACGCCATTTGCATCTGCAGCTCTTTTAGCCCCAGAGGCCATGGAAGTGTTGAATCCAATAATTACAGCTCCTGAAGCAGCGGCAAGGTCTACATCAGTTTCAGTGATTTCTCCAGGAGCAGAGAGAAGTACTCTTACTTGCACTTCATCTTTAGGTAACTGTTCCAGTGAGCCAAGAATTGCTTCTACGCTGCCTTGAACGTCAGCTTTGAGTATTAGATTTAGCTCTTTGAGGGCGCCATCATTTGCCTGACCTGACATTGATGATAGGGAAACTCTCCTAGAAGCCATTTGTTGTGCAAGGCGAGTTGCTCTAGCATCTGATGCTCTGTCCCCGACAACATTTCTTGCAGACTTTTCGTCTGGATAAACTTCGAACTCGTCTCCTGCAGTAGGAACTTCATTGAAGCCAAGCGCTTCTACCGGACAAGATGGCCCTGCTTGTTTAAGCCTTGTACCATGTTCATCAACCATGGCTCGGACTTTCCCGAGTACAGGCCCAGCTGCAACAACATCGCCTGATTTAAGAGTGCCATTTTGTACCAATAAGGTTGCGACAGGACCTTTTGCTTTGTCGAGATGTGCTTCTACAACTGTTCCTTTGGCTAGTCGATTTGGATTAGCCTGTAAGTCTTCCACTTCAGTTACTAAAAGGATCATTTCTAATAACTTGTCTATATTTTGACTTTTAATTGCACTTACAGGGACCATGACAACATCTCCACCCCATTCTTCGGCGACTAACTCTTGCTCTGACAACTCTTGTTTCACACGGTCAGGAGATGAACCTTCTTTATCAATTTTGTTAATTGCAACAACTATGGGAACCTTTGCTGCACGTGCATGACTAATAGCCTCTAAGGTTTGTGGCCTAACACCGTCGTCAGCAGCAACTACAAGTACAGCAACATCTGTGACTTTGGTTCCTCTGGCACGCATAGCAGTAAATGCTGCGTGCCCAGGAGTGTCAAGGAAAGTTAACTTGCGTTGTTTGTTTTCGTGTTCTATGTCTACTTGGTAGGCGCCTATGTGTTGTGTTATTCCTCCTGCTTCTCCTGAGGCAACCCTCGCTTTTCTGATTGCGTCTAATAGGCTTGTTTTCCCATGGTCTACATGACCCATCACTGTGACTACAGGTGGCCTTTTGATTAAATGTTTGATATCAGTTTCTTCTATCATCTCAACCGTTTTCTTAGCAGCTTCTTCAACATCGTCTTGCAAAACAGGTACCCCAAACTCTTCTGCAACAGTTTCGATTGTGGCTAGGTCTAAAGACTGAGTGACTGTTGCAGTGATCCCTTTAAAGAAAAGAGATTTGATGATTTCGGAGCTTTCAACGCTTAGTTTGTCTGCAAGTTCTTGAACTGTAATGTTGTCCTCTGGAACAACAATCATTTCTGGCCTGACTTGCTTAGCTTCACGTGCCGCACGCAATTCCATTGCTCTTCTACGCTGTCTTTGACGAGTAGACTCTTTCTTACGTTTCCGTAATGCTCCTGATGGTTTAGATGCACTTTTTTGTGTTGCTTTTGCTTTAGGTGTAGCAGGGCGAGCAAGACTTGCAGAAAGGACTAAAGCTTGCTTTTCTCCAGCAAACCCACTGGTCTCTGCCGTAAGTGCATCATCATTTTCTCCAATAATGTGAACCTTTTGGCGCTGCTTTTGAGGTGTCTTATTTCTAAGAGCTTCTAGTTTCGCTGCATCATCCCAATCAGGCTTTCTTTTTCTAGGAGAACCACCTGCTCCTGCACGTAGAGGAGGTCTTTTGGGTGCTGTTGAAGGGGTGGTTGGCCTATTTGTTGGAGGTTTTGCAGTTGGAGTAGTTTCTCTTTTAGGTCCTTTTGAAATATCTGAACGTTTTATTGGAGGCGTTGCTTTATTTGTTGGCTTTTGCAATTGCATAAGCTCTCCAGGTGCAACTGGTTTTCGCATTCCAGGAGGCATGCCGGGGCGAGGACGCATTTGCTGAGAACGACCACCGCCATCGCCTCTTCTAGGAGCACTTTGCCTGGGATTTGAGTAACCTGGAGATTGACTTGGTGCTCCTGAACGCAAGTTTCCATCTCTTGAGCCTCTCCCCCCAGTGCTGCCAGTCTTGCTATTACTACGTCTGATTGGAGCTCCTACTAGTTCAACGCGATTGCCTTTCGTTGGTGTTTGCCCAGATCGGCCGGGAGTACCTCTAAGATAACTTTGACCCCTTGATTTATTTTCAGAGCCTTTTTGAGGAGAAACTCTTCTTTGATTTGGAGTATTGAAAGGTTTTTTGTTTGAAGTCTTTTGGTTGACTTGAGGCTGTAATTTTGGACGTGGAGGTGGAGCTATAGGCCTTTGAGGAGCTTGAGGCCTTTTTGTTTCTGGTTGATTAACAGCTGGCTTAGGAGATGGTTTTGTCGGTTCGTTAACTTTTTGAGTTGAAATATTTATTTTTGTTGATTGTGACTTGCTAACGATATTTGGCTTAGCTTTGGGCTGATTTGTTTGTAGATTACTATTTCTTGGCGGGACAGAGGAGTACGGTTGCCTTGAAACGGGAGGGTTGATTGATTGCTTCGGAGCAGTTGGTGCTGCTGGAGGTTTTGGTTGTGATGGAACGTTCTTTATTAGGTTGTTTCTATTAGATTGAGGTTGGGTTCTCTTAGAATTTATGAGATTTGGTTGAGAGTTAGGAGATTTAGGCTTAGTTTGCTTTGCTTGTACATTTGCTGTCTTTATAGGGGAAGGAGGTGTTGGTGATTTTGTAATTGCAGCCTTTGGACTAGATGGCTTGTTCTTTAGAGTTGATTCTTTCTTCTCAGGATTGCTTTTGTCTTTATTAGGTTTTGAAGGAGACCCAACAGCTTTTTTCAAAGATAGTATTTCTTTACCTGAAGGCTGTTTGTTTTTCGGAGCTGAGCTTATCTTTTTTTTACTTGATACTGATAGCGAAGTTTTAATTTTGTCTGCATCTAAATCACTAATAGAACTGCTGTGACTTTTGACTGCAATTGAAAGTTTTTTAGCAGCATCAAGCACATCTTTATTATCCAGATTTAGATCTCTGGAAAGCTCGTAGATTCTGATTTTGCCGCTGCTGGTCATTAAATTTTAAGTGGATGCTGGCAATTTTTAAATGAAGTTCCCATTTTTTGGGACATACCTTTTATATTGCCTTAGTAATTGAATCATTGCCGTGATTCAATCTATTTTGCAGCACCTCTATAACACTTACATTCACCTGACATCTCAGGGCTTTTTGTAAACGCTTTCGCTGCCATGCTTCTTTTAGGCAGTTCTCTGAAGGGCAAAGGTAAGCTGATCTACCAATTCCTTTATCGAGAACAACACCATCCTGATAGTCTCTGATTACTCTCCAGAGCAGCTTTCGGTCCAAAAGCTGCCTGCAAGAAACACAGCGACGCAGGACGGGGGTTTCAATCACCGGGTTCTATCCTCATCTGAATTTAATTCTCCTTCTACATAAGATTCCTGGCTGTCTTCTTCATTGGAATTGTTAACAACATTTTGCTCTTCAGATGCCAATTCGTCTTCAGTTTCTTGAAATTGTTCAGGATCTTGCTCTTCATCATCTTCAGGCAGTGGATACAATTCTCTTAAACGAGCATCTTCTTCTGCTCTAGCAGCTTGTTCTGCTGCTAGGCGATCTTCAGCTTCTTTTTGGAGTGCTTCTTCTTCTTCTCTTTGAGAAATAAGTTCAGTGACTATTGCATCTTCTGCTGTTTGATCATATTCCTGGGAATTTTTTATATCGATCTTCCAACCTGTGAGTCTTGCAGCAAGCCTTACATTTTGTCCTTCTCTTCCAATTGCAAGACTTAGTTGATCAGGTGGAACAAGAACATGGGCATGCTGTCCTTCAGGATCTACTAGTCGCACCATTTCAACTCTTGCTGGACTAAGAGAGTTACAGATGTATTGGACAGGATCAGATGACCAACGGATTACATCAATCTTTTCTCCTCTTAGTTCATTAACCACTTGTTGGATTCTTGACCCTCTTGCTCCAATACAAGCTCCAACTGGGTCAACTTCTCTTTCAATACTATCCACGGCTACTTTTGTTCTGGGACCGACAGATCTAGTAGGCGGGTTTGCTTCACGAGCTACGGCAACAATCCTTACAGAGCCCTCTTGAATTTCAGGAACTTCGTTTTCAAATAAATAAACAACAAGGCCAGCGTTTGCTCGACTTACAAATAGCTGAGGACCACGCCTAGGCACTTCACTAACTTCCTTAAGAAATACTTTGAATGTTGCATTTGCTCGATAATTATCATTCGGAAGTTGGTCTCTTCTAGGGAGTTCTGCTTCGACTTCTGGTCTGCCTAGACCAGAACTTACTGCCATGATTACTGATTGCCGCTCAAAACGTATAACGCGAGCTGTTAAGACTGGATCCTCAAGATCTGCAAATTCTTCTTGGATCATTCTTCTTTGCTGATCTCGCAACTTTTGCGAAAGAACTTGTTTTGTGGTGGCCGCAGCCATCCTCCCAAACTCTTCTTTCTCTGGGGTTACATCTAGTACTACCGTATCTCCTGCTTGAGCATCTTCTGCTACTTGCATAACTTCAGATAGTGCTATTTGATGATCTTCACTTTCTACTTCTTCTACAATGATTTTGCTGGCCAAAACCCTATATCCTTCTTGCTCAATATCTAGGCCGATATCAAAATTGCTGAAATATTCTTCTTCAAAAGGATTGTCATTGATGCCTAAATACAGTGTTCGTCTATACCTTTCATAGCCTTTCAATAGAGCTTCCCTGAGAGCAGTCTCGACAACTTGAGCAGGGAGTTTTTTCTCCTCACTAATATCTTCGATTAAGTTGTTGAGACCGGGGAGAAGAACTAAGGCCATCGATGATGGGAAATAAAAATGGGAATGTTTGAGTTGAGTCTTTTTGGTTATCCAGTTGGACTTGATAGTCTTACTTGAACAACACTTTCTCTTGGTATTTTGCTCATTTTTCCTTTGACATTTATTAATAAATGCTCTTTGGATCGTGTATGAAGCAAACCACTAAAAAGTGCATCAGGTTTAGAACCGTTTTTGGTAGATACTTCAATAGGAAAACCTTTAAAGGTTTCAAATTCCTTGTCGGTTTCTAGAATATCATTGAGACCAGGACTGCTAATTTCTAGAATATATGTTGAATTTAATAATTTAGAATTCTCTATAGCTTCCCCAATTGGATTTGTTAGCAGCGTACAATCATCCAAGGAAACATCAGTACCATCTTTATGACGAATTTGAACTTGGACTGTCATAGGGGTTGTTTGGGTAATTAGTTGCAAATGAACTATTTTAAAACCTTCTTTTTCAGCTGTATCTGCAGCTAGGCGCTCTAAATCTTTGACGATTTGGTTTAGCAAGAGACAAAGTTTATTGTTGGGCCTTAAACCCAACAGTTTTTTGATTTAACCTGCCTCAATTAAGGAGGTAACCGTCAGGTAAATTAATTCTAATGGATGATCTTTTACTTTTCTATACTCAAAAATTTTGCCTTTGCTTAAATTTTCTCTATTTAGCTTCACTGCAGTTGGTTTGGTGGCAGCATTAAAATCAATATCATGAGTGTGTTTCAGAGTTCTATGAGATTTCCAGGATATTTAGCTTCGCTTTTGGTTTTAATAATTGTCATTGGCACTCCTATTCAGCCTGGTTTTGCTATTGAGAATGGAATCAAAGAATCTTCGCATAGTTTTGTAGCTGAGGCGGTGAGAAATGTAGCACCAGCTGTGGTGCGAATAGATACTGAGAGAACAGTTGAGCATGAGCAATTTGATCCTACTCTGATTGATCCTTTACTCAGAGACTTGCTTGGAGAGCCTAATTTCGGACCAGAAAGACAGAGAGGTCAGGGTTCAGGTGTATTGATTCATGATGATGGATTAGTTTTGACTAATGCTCATGTTGTGGAAAGGGTTGATGTTGTTCATGTGACACTTGCTAATGGTGAAAAATGTAATGGCAAGGTTATTGGAAAAGATCTTGTCACTGATTTAGCTCTTGTTCGATTAGATACAGGATCTCAGTTGGAGGCTGCTCCTTTAGGAAATTCAGAGGATCTTGAAGTAGGTGATTGGGCTATTGCTTTGGGTACCCCATATGGATTAGAGAGAACGGTAACTTTAGGAATAGTAAGTAGCTTGCATCGGAATATAAGTAGCTTGGGATTTTCTGATAAAAGATTGGATTTGATTCAGACAGATGCAGCAATAAATCCAGGTAATTCTGGAGGCCCTTTGGTTAATTACCTAGGAGAAGTCATTGGTATTAATACTTTAGTTAGATCTGGCCCTGGGGCTGGCCTGGGTTTTGCAATTCCTATTAATCTTGCTAAGAGTATTTCTGATCAACTGTTATCTAATGGTGAAGTACTTCACCCCTATTTGGGCGTCCAGCTCATTTCTTTAGATCCAAGCATTGCTCAAGAACATAATCGTGATCCAAATTCTGTAGTGGAACTGCCAGAAAGATCTGGTGCTTTAGTTCAATCTGTCCTTAGTGATAGTCCTGCTGAAAGGGCTGGTTTGAAGCGTGGTGACTTGATTATTTCTGCTGATGACAAAGATGTCTTGGATCCAAACTCTTTACTTGAGAAAGTTGAGTCTTCGCAAATAGGCAAGCCTTTCCTAATAAAACTCCTAAGAAATAATCGAGAGATGAAACTTTCTATACAGCCTGAAGCATTGCCGGGTATAAGCTAGAAAACTTGCTACTGTCTCGCAAAGGTTTTAAAAGATGGAAGATCTACAAACTCAAATGAAACTTGCGGTAGCCAAAGCTGCTGTTGATCAAATTGAAGATGGGATGGTGCTTGGGCTGGGCTCAGGTTCTACAGCAGCTCTCATGATTAATTCTTTGGGGGAAAAACTAAAAGAAGGTTCTCTAAAAAACATTGTCGGTGTAACAACTTCCTTTCAGGGAGAAGTGCTTGCCACACAACTTGGAATTCCTCTTAAGGCTTTTTCAGCAATCAGTAAAATTGATTTAGCTATTGATGGAGCAGATGAAGTTGATCCTGCATTTCAACTAATTAAAGGTGGTGGTGCATGCCATGTGCAAGAGAAACTAGTTGCTTCGGTAGCTGATCGCTTCATAGTTGTTGTAGATTCAACCAAGATCGTAAAAAAGTTAAATTTAGATTTTAAGCTGCCTGTTGAAGTTTTACCCTCTGCATGGCAATTGGTTCAGAAAAAGATTGAATCTTTAGGTGCAGAAGCTTCGCTGCGGATGGCTAAGAAAAAAGCAGGCCCAATTGTCACTGATCAGGGTAACCTAGTCCTAGATGTTATTTTTGGCAATGGAATTGAGAATCCTGAAGCTTTAGAAAAGCAATTAAATAATTTACCAGGAGTATTAGAAAATGGTCTTTTTGTAAATCTTACGGATGAGGTATTAGTTGGAGAAATTATTAATGGAAATACAACTGTTAATCGTTTAAAGAAGTCCTAGGAATTCTTAATTTTATTGAATTTGCATGACTATGAAGTCCTTCGCTATTAGCTAATTGAATAATTGCACTACCTGTTTTAATCAAAGCTTCTTCAGTAAAGTTTATGATTGATGTACTTTTCATAAAAGTTTCTACTCCAAGGGCACTGCTAAATCTTGCTGTTCCAGAAGTTGGTAAAGTGTGATTTGGACCAGCTAAATAATCCCCTGCTGCTTCTGGACTCCAGTGACCTAAAAATATTGCACCTGCATTTTTTATTTTAGAAGCTAGTTCTGATGGATTCGTAATTAATAATTCAAGATGTTCTGGGGCAAATCGGTTGCTTAATATTGCGCATGTTTCAAGGTTTTTGCAGATTACTATTAGTCCCCAATCTTTTATAGATTGTTTGCAAATCTCTGCTCGAGGGTGATTTTGCAATTGTTTTTCAATTTCAAAGTTAACCTTTTCTACAAGGGTTTCATCTGTAGTCAGTAAGATTGACGCAGCTAGTGGGTCATGTTCAGCTTGAGCGAGCAGATCTGCTGCAAGTTGTTCGACTTTCGCTGTATTGTCTGCAATTATTAAAACTTCGCTTGGTCCTGCAAGTGAGTCAATACCTACTTGCCCATAAACAGATTTTTTTGCCAAAGTGACGTAAATATTCCCTGGACCACTAATTACATCTACTCGAGGGATGGTTTCTGTTCCATAAGCAAGAGCTCCAATTGCTTGGGCACCTCCTATGCGAAATATTTTGGTGATTCCTGATACGTGAGCTGCTGCGAGAACTGTCTTGTTTAGTTTTCCAGTCTGATCAGCAGGTGACATCATTATTACCTCTTCAACGCCAGCCACTAAAGCGGGTATTGCATTCATAAGAACAGTGCTTGGATATGCTGCCCTGCCTCCAGGTATATAAATCCCTGCCTTGCTAACTGGACTCCACCTGCGACCTAGATGTTCCCCATGTACTCCTTTCGTTAGAAAATCTTTTGGGAACTGATTTTTGTGAAACTCTTCGATTCTGTTCTTTGCAAGAAAAAGTGAATCTTGTAATTCTTTTGGAGTTTCATTCCATGCTTGTGATATTTCTGCAGGTGATATTTCTAGTTGTTTAGGAGTGAATCCATCGAATTTTGTGGTTAGTCTTATTAACGCATCATCCCCCAACTCTTTAACTTCTTCTAGAATCTTGTTGACGGCTGCAAGAGCTTGTTCTTGCGAATCTAATGATGTTCGAGAGGCTATCTTGTCAAGCAAGGCTTCTGCTTCTTTTAGATTTTTTGTGCAATTCAATATTTTCCTACTTTGAGTCAACCTTTCCAATGGAATTCTTCTTTAAAGCTAGACGTTTCTCCCTTTAATTGCCTTGATTTTTAGCAAGATCTTTTTTTTATTAAGCTTATTAAGCTAGAATCTCGAAGCAATTAAGTATTATCTAGCCTCAGTGGCAAATATTAAGTCAGCAAAGAAACGAATACAGATTGCTGAACGCAACCGTATCCAGAACCGGTCTTATAAGTCTGCAATAAGAACTTTGATGAAGCGTTGCTTTTCAGCATGTCTTTCATATCAAGGAGAACCTAATGAACAAGCTATGAAAGATGTTCAAAAATCTATTAATGATGCTTATAGCAAGATTGACAAAGCCGTAAAACGAGGCGTTTTACATAGAAATACTGGTGCCAACCAGAAATCGCGATTGTCAGCAGCTTTTAAAAAAGTTGCTCAGCCGGCTTCTAAATAATTAAGAATTCTAGATCTCATCTGAATTATTGGTTTTGCATAATCTCATAGATAGTCACTGCCATATAGTTTTCTCAACTTTTCAGGATGACCTTACTGAAGTTGCTGCACGATGGAGGGCAGCAGGGGTTAAAAGTTTGGTTCATGCATGCGTAAAACCATCTGAAATCCCTCAAATTAGAAAATTAGCTGATCGTTTTTCAGAACTAAGATATTCTGTTGGAGTTCACCCTTTGGATACCAAGCATTGGAATGAAGGAGAAACTTTAGATATTTTGCGAAATGCTGCATTAGATGATTCTCGAGTAGTTGCGATAGGTGAATTGGGTTTAGATCTTTATAAAGAGTCCAATTTGGACCAGCAAGTTGCAGTACTTAAACCCCAATTGAAACTTGCCTTTGAGTTAGATTTACCGGTTATTGTTCATTGCCGAGAAGCAGCATCTCCAATGCTGGAACTTTTGGAAGAATTGCAAAGTTCTAACTCTTTAGTTCGAGGTGTAATGCATTGTTGGGGAGGAAATGTGGCAGAGATGGAACAGTTCTTAGATTTTGGATTCTTCATCAGTTTTAGTGGAACTGTTACCTTTCCTAAAG
>QCJV01000010.1 GCA_003215795.1 Prochlorococcus sp. AG-409-F19 | reverse complement strand
ACTTACTTTGTAAGCTACAATTTGAGGGATAGAGTGAAGTGCCAACTCCATATTGATTGTTCCAGATTTAGCAAGAGCAAGTTCAGCAACTTTAAACAAGCTTGGTTTAAACTGATCTACATCTTTTGCAGGTAAAACTTTACCAATTACGCCAGAATCTGCCAATGCTTTTGTAAGATAATTCTCAAAGTCTTCTTGCCCAGCCGGCAAAAGAACAAAAAGTGAGGGGTCTTCTTCTTGCAATAATAAAGCTGCTTTAAGAAGTGTAGGCAATAAATATCTTAACTCTTGACTCCTTGAAGCTGGTAGTAGTAGCAAAAACTTTCGCGAAGCATCAACTCCTA
The DNA here is from genome assembly GCA_003215795.1 of Prochlorococcus sp. AG-409-F19. Lineage (GTDB taxonomy): Bacteria > Cyanobacteriota > Cyanobacteriia > PCC-6307 > Cyanobiaceae > Prochlorococcus_E. The sequence goes on along the minus strand of QCJV01000010.1, from coordinate 29,235 downwards.
ACTGTTTACACGCTTCACTCCTATCAGGTGACTTTTTTAGATTATCAATCATTGGGTGACCAACCCATTTAACATTTCCTCCTCTAGAAGAATAAAATTCAGCTTCTTTACGAAAAATTGCCAGAATTTTATCAGTAAAACCAATCAAATCTGTTGAGCCTCCTTCTCCTATTCTCCAAGCCCATTCTTGAGGGGCAATGTAATAAATAATTGGGATCGATGGAAGTAACTTGCGGACCTTATTCCCAAGTCTGATGTTGGGACCCATATAATCAATCAAGACAAGAGCATCTGGTGGGCGGTTGACTAACAATTCATCAACTTTCTTTTGAGCTTTAAGAGTAGGTATTAAATAAGGCAATGTCTCCCAAAAACCAATCGCTCCTATAGACGCTGTATTTGCAATCAATTCTGCTCCTGCTTTTTCCATCCTCTGGCCACCAAGAGCAACTACTTCTAAAGCCATCAAACGTTTCTTAGACTCTTGAAAAAGAGCCTCAACTAAAAAACTTCCTTGTAAATCTCCGGAGACTTCTCCAGTGCTTATAAGTAAGCGCATGACTTAGTTTTTCTGTGCGCTCAAGTAAGGCATAGGCCCTCTCCTCCCTTGTTCAATTGAAGCTTCAAGAAACAGGCAGAAATCTTGGGCTGGTTTAAAAAGCTTTTTCTCCTGTGCTAATTCCAAGCTTTTCGCATAAACATGTCCTGATTTATAAATTAAATCCCAAGTTTCTTTCAATTGCTTGAACTCATCTGGATTCTGACTGTCTAAGCCTCTTCGCCTAATTCCAACACGATTTAATCCACGTACTCTTCCAGGATGACCTTCCACTAAGCAATAAGGCGGAACATCTCTATCTACTCTTGTCATGCCACCTACCATTGCAAGAGATCCAATATGAACAAACTGATGTATTCCTAAGGATCCACCAATAACAGCTTTGTCCTCAATGACAACTTCTCCAGCGACCTGAACACTATTAGAAATAACTACTTCATTGCCAATATCACACCCATGAGCGATATGTGTATAAGCCATCAAAAGGCTGTTATTACCAATTCTAGTCTGTTCTCCATCATTAGTTGCTCTATTGACTGTGACACACTCTCGAAGAGTATTGTTATCGCCAATCACAACTTCTGTAGGAGCTCCTTTGTATTTCAAATCTTGAGGTTCAAGACCTATGCAAGCTCCAGGAAAAATTTTATTAAATGAGCCAATCTTTAGATTTCCATCAAGCACAACATTAGGACCAATAACAGTCTTGGCACCTATTTTGACTTCTGGTCCTATTACAGCACCAGCTCCTACAATGACACCTTTACCAAGCTCAGCCTTAGGATGAACAACTGCTGAAGGGTGAATTCCTACTTCTGAGTTATTACTCTTATCAGATAAGAATTGAATATTTTCCATTGTTTAATTAATCCACCAACGAGAACATCAGCTCACCTGAACAAGCTAATTTACCTTCAACTTTTGCCTCTCCTTTTACTTTACCGAAGCGCTGCCTTTTTATACTCATTAATTCGCAATTTATAAGCAACTGATCTCCAGGAACTACTGGGCGTCTAAAACGCACACTATCAATACCAGCAAAAACAAACAGCCCCTTAGGTATATCTGGCATCTGGGTCACAATCAAGCCACCAACCTGTGCCATTGCCTCAACAATTAAGACACCTGGCATTAAAGGCCTACCAGGGAAATGGCCTTGAAAATGTGGCTCGTTGATAGTCACATTTTTTATAGCAGTTGCGCTTTTCCCAGCCTCATAATCAATGACACGGTCAACTAACGCAAAAGGATAGCGGTGAGGGAGAAGACCCATTATCTCCTCATTAGATAAGACAACAGGGTTATCAGAAGAATTAATCAAGGGAAGTTTCTGTTAAGGAACATTCTCTGGAGAGAGATTCTGCAAGTTCAGCATGCAGTGCATGAGAGCCTCTGTAAACCATAACCTGAGCTTTAGGCAACCCAACAAGAGCTAAATCGCCTACCAAATCCAATAGCTTATGCCTAACAGGTTCATTATCGAATCTCAAAGGAGGATTCAACCAAGAATTACCATCACAAACTAATGAATTTTTTAAATTACCTCCTTTGATTAATCCTTTATCCATTAAATGATCTATTTGATCCTTAAAACCGAAAGTTCTTGCAGGTGCAAGATCTTTTACAAAAGATCTTGGGGTTAATTCCAACGAAAACTGCTGCCTGCCAATAGCGGGGTAAGGGAAATCAATCATGCCAATTAAATAACAGCTTTCCGATGGTATGGCTGTTATTACACTAGAGCCTTTATGAATCACCAAAGGCTTTTTAACAACAGGCGAAAGATTATTAGAAACATCCAAATGAAGAATTCCCACTTCTTCAATGGCCTCGACCCATCCCATGGACGAGCCATCTAAAAGTGGAATTTCATTACCGGAAACAATAATATGTACATGAGTCAAGCCACACCCTGCAAGAGCCGCCAAAAGATGCTCAACAGTTGACAAACTATGCCTTCCTAAAACAAGTGTTGTGCATAAGTGGCTATTGACTACTTGAGTTGGATTAAGACGAATAGGAGGCTCAGATCCATTCGCCCAAGATACGAAGAAACCTCCTTTTTTAGACGGGCGAAGAGTTACTTCTGATTCTTCCCCGCTATGTAAACAAACTCCCTTGCGAGTTACAGATCCTCCCAAGGTCCAACAACCACAATAATTGTCAGGCAACCACTCCACACTAAAACTTCCAACCAAAACCAATGTTATATCGCCAATCACCTTCTAAGTCTTTACTTGCAGCCTCTATTCGCAGAGGGCCAACAGGGGTATTAAACGATAAACCCGAACCAACCGAATATCCTGATCCTTGTTTACCTAAATGTTCCCCTGGTTTCCCAGGAACATTCTTCTGAGATCCAAAATCAGTTCCTGCATCTACAAATACATTCGCAGAAATCATTCTCCATACAGGGACTCTATATTCTACGGAAGCCTCACCAAAACGTCTAGCAACTCCTAAGTCACAGGAACTCCATCCTCTAATTGATTTAGAACCACCTAAGCAAAATGCTTCATAGGGAGGTAAGTCCCCAAATATTGAACCTGCTTTCACTTGAAAAGCAACGGTTTGAAAACAAGAAGATTTTTTTTCACTGTTTGCTTTGCAATCTTTGTGAAGCTTTAACCAGTTAAGAGGGATAAAATAAGAGTAACTAGCCTTAGTGCGGTTAAAAGTTGGAGAGTCCTTCCCAAGAGAAATATATTGTTCAGAACCCAAACTTAAAAAACTACCCGATGTAGGATTAGCTCGATTATTTAATTTGTTGTATGTCATTGCGCCTCTAACTCCAACAAGAGTATTTTCCTTTGCGCAATTAAAAGCTATACAAATAACATCATTATTCGAGGCAGAGTTACTTGAATAATTAGAACTTACGACTCCATAAGGTCTATCAGTAGAAGAGTAATCAATTGGCTTAACTTTTTGAAAATCCATTCCCAATAGCACGCTCCAGGGTGCTCTCTTAAACGGATCTCCTCCATTTAAAGGTCTAGAAAAGGAGAAGTTTCCACCAGTCCTTTGAAGAATAACTGAATCACCTTCATAATCAAACCAACTAGTATTTGGATCACTAGCTTTGGCTAATGGTACTGAACTAAAGGCTGCTGTATTTATTCCAGAATGCGCAAAATCAATATCATAAACCGTTGAAGAAGAACCTGATCCTGGGGCCTGATAGTAATCACTTACCCCTAAAATATTCTTTTTAGAGCCCCTAAATTCTTGAGGGACATCTCTACTAATGAATACAGAAGTACGCAAAGAAGTTCTATATTTATCTCCTTTTAACCATGGATCAGATAAAGAAAAACTAATTAGCGCACCGTACTCACCATAAGTAAAATTTAAATCACTAGACCAAGATCTACCAAATAAATTCTTTTCCTGTAATCCTGCTGATCCAAAAAAACCTTGAGACCCACTATACCCAAGTCCACCAGTAAGTGATCCTGTCCTTTGTTCTGTAATTCCTAGAACAATGCTTATATTTCCAGGCTCTCCAGCGACTGGCTTTAACGTAACTTTAATATCACTAAAGAGAGAAAGAGCATACAATCTCTTGATATCAGATTCAAGGTTTTTCCTATTAAATATCGCCCCAGGCTTACTAATAAGTTCCCTATCTATAACCCACCTTTTTGTCTTCCCCCTAACAGGTTTTCCATTATCTCTAACTGTATTGCCTTCTTCATCAAGAAAGACAATCTGTATATCTTCAATGGTTCCTTCTTGAACTCTTAATGTTACCTTGCCTCCAGCTGTAATTCTATTAGGTCCAGAAATTCTTGCCAAAGAATATCCCTTCTCTGAGTACCAAGCCTTTAACTTATTCATACGCAATTTTAAAACATTGAGATTCAAAGTCTTGCCGAAATCACTTTTAAAAATTTCTTGAATATCATTTTCTGTCAGAATCGAATTCAAAGGATCAATTACCACCTCTTTAAAGACAGGATTAGGTTTTACATCTACTTTCAGCTTGACTCCTAATGAAGTGTCAACAGGTTCAATTTCTAAACCTGAAAACCATCCGGTAGCATAAATTGAATTTAAGTCTCTCTTTACTTCCAATCTACTAACTCTACTCCCAGGCCTAATGTTCATTGCATCATAAGCAGCATATTCTAAGCGAACCTTATCTGGATGATCTTCCAGTCCAGTAATTACAATCTCGGAAATTAAAATCAATTCATCTTCGGGACTTTCCTTTAAAGAACCATCATCGGGATTTGAATTTGCAATTTCAAAATTATTGCCATTTAAATAGAAGTTATCAAAATTATTTCTATTGTTAAATAAGCCTGCATTAGCTGTTCCTCCTAATAAAGGAATCGAGAATGCTAATAAATATGCTCCTCTGCAAAATACTCTCATTGATTTTCTGGTAATAATTCCTTTCATTCTTTTTCTAGGATAAGCCTAAAGAGATGAAATTAAAGAATTTTGTTTGCATGCTTTCTAAGAAGAAAATTCCTTTATGCGTCTAAGGACTTCACTGTACCCCTCTAAGACTCCTCCAAGATCCTTTCGGAAGCGATCTTTATCAAGAATTCGATCTTCTTTATCAGAGGTATTTAAATCCCATATTCTGCAGCTATCAGGGCTTATTTCATCAGCAACTACAAGCTCTCCATTTTGTGTAAACCCCATTTCCAACTTGAAGTCCACCAATAAAAGATTGAGCTTTTTAAAAAATTCCTGCAAATGGCTATTTACAGTTAAAGCAAGGGTTTTTATCTCAACCAATTTAGTAGATGAAACCAGGCCTAACAAACCTATTCTTTCATCAGTCAAAAGCGGATCACCCAAATCATCATCTTTGTAATACAAATCCAAAAGAGGATTGCAAAGCTTTGTTCCTGGTTTGATAGGTGTCTCTCTACATAATGAACCACTTGCAACATTGCGAATAACAATTTCCAAGGGGAGCACGTCTACCTTCTTAACTAACATCCAACTATCACCATTTAGATCTAAATAATGAGTAGGTACTCCTTTGCTTTCTAAAAACTTAAATATGTACGCTGAAATTTGACAATTTAAGCTACCTTTTCCCTCAAACTGAGAACGTTTTTTAGCATTAAAAGCAGTGGCGTCATTCTTAAAATGAACCAGGAACTCATCTGGATGATCAGTCTCAAAAACTTGTTTTGCTTTGCCTTCATAAAGAAGAGAACTATGAGTTGATGCCATTAAATTCTTTTTACCTCAACTAAACGCTAGTAAGTTAAATAGTAGAAAAACATTAAAATTGAAGGAAGCAATCACAATGTTTTTATAGAAGAAACATCATCTCTAAGCATCACGCTAATTGCATCCTCATTTTTTGCCAATTCACCTGAGGTCTTATGGAAAAAGCCGCAGCTTCTCTTTCAGAGCTACCACAACTAAAAAAAGTTCTTGTAGTCGGAAGTGGCGGTCGAGAGAATGCTTTAGCTTGGGCTATTGCAAAATCTCAAGAAGTTGAAAAAGTGTATGTTGCTCCAGGTAATGGAGGAACCCAAGATCAACTAACTTGTCATCGACTTGATATCCAAGAATCAAATCACGAAGAAATCATACAAGCCTGCATATCTCTCCAAATTAATTTAGTAGTTGTAGGTGGCGAAAAGCCTCTTGCCGCAGGTTTAGCAGATCAATTGCGAGCAGCTGGATTAGTGGTATTTGGCCCTGGTGAACAAGGAGCTCAATTGGAATCAAGTAAAAACTGGTCAAAAGATTTAATGAAAGAAGCCAATATTCCTACAGCTAAATACTGGTCAGCTAGTACTGAGAAAGAAGCACAGGATCTACTTTCTAAAATAAATAAACCATTAGTCGTCAAAGCTGATGGACTTGCCGCTGGCAAAGGAGTAACAATATGTAGCTCGATTAAAGAAACCAGGGAAGCTATAAAAGAATCTTTTTCGGGGAAGTTTGGAGAAGCAGGAGCTAAATTAGTACTTGAAGAATGCCTTCAAGGTCCAGAGGTATCAATTTTTGCACTAAGTGATGGAGAAACTCTCGAAATTCTTCCAACAGCCCAAGATCACAAAAGACTTTTAGACGGTGACCAAGGACCTAATACAGGAGGCATGGGGGCATATGCTCCAACGACAATGCTAAGCAAAAAAGATCTTGAAAGGGTTAAGAACGATATCTTACTCCCTACCTTATATGCACTTAGAAAAAAAAATATCAACTATAGAGGAGTAATCTATGCAGGCCTAATGTTAACCAAAGATGGGCCCCAAGTTATAGAGTTTAACTGTCGTTTTGGAGACCCAGAGTGTCAGGCATTAATGCCATTGATGTCCTCAGATTTCGCGAAAGTACTTCAGGCTGCAGCAATGGGGCGCCTAAAGAGTGCGCCAAAGTTAAAGGCAAGTCCATTAAAAAGTGCCTGTATTGTTGCGACAGCATATGGCTATCCAGAGAACCCAAGAAAAGGAGATTTGATTTCTATTAAGTTAAATAATTTTCAACATAGTCCAATTCAATTATTTCACTCTGGCACTAAGATCACTGAAGAAGGCAAACTGCTTACATCAGGAGGAAGAGTTCTATCTATTGTTTCTCAAGGAGATAGTTACAATGAGGCTTTTGAAATTGCATACAAAGCAATGAATCAAATTAATTTCCATGGGATTAATTATCGCCAAGATATTGGCTACCAAGTCAGAAATAAGGATAAATAATATTAATGGAAATTAAGAATTTGCCAGCTAAGGATCAATTGACTTCAGAGGAACTCATTATTGATGTGAAAGAAGAAAGTATTCATAAGAATTTTATTTCCCAATGGTGGGATGAGTTTAGTTTAAGAGCAAAATTACTAGCAATTGCAACATTGGTAGTCAGTCTATTAATGACTGGAGTTACATTTTTTGCATTAAGTAGCATCCAAAAAGATGCAGGAATGAATGATACTAGATATGCAAGAGACCTTGGATTACTTCTTTCTGGAAATGTCACAGAGCTAGTCGCGAAAGAACAAGACAGAGAACTTTTCAATGTTGCTGAAAAATTCTGGCGTTCAAGCAGAAATATAAGGTATATATTCTTCACAGATCCAGATGGGGTTGTGAAATTAGGAATTCCAATAAGTGCTACTCCTAGTGATAAAGACAGTAAATTACAACTAAGAAGAAAACTTAAATTGCCTCTAGAGTTAAAGAAACGCCCTCAATTTCCATTAATAAGGCAACATTTAACCCCTCAAGGCCAAGTCACAGATGTATTTGTAGCTCTTCTATTTAAAGGTGATTATGTAGGGAACCTTGCTTTAGGCGTAACCCCTAATAAGACAGCCCTAGAGAGTGCTGCTTTAACCAGAGAGATAACCATAGCTGTTTTTATATCTATCTGGATACTTGTAATTATAGGTGCTGTCTTTAATGCTCTTACTATAACAAGGCCCATCAGAGCGCTTGTTAGTGGTGTAAGAGACATAGCAAAGGGTAACTTTAAATCAAGAATTACTCTTCCTATGAGTGGAGAATTGGGAGAACTTCTTAATGGTTTTAATAATATGGCATCTCAACTTGAAAATTATGACGCAGCAAATATTGAGGAGCTTAAGGCTGCACAGGTCAAACAACAGTCTCTGATAGCTACGATGGCTGATGGTGCTATTTTGCTTGACGAAGAAGGTAAGATTGTACTAGTTAATCCCACTGCAAGAAGATTATTTCGCTGGGAAGGTCGTAATTTAGAGTCTCAAAATTTAATTAATGAGTTACCAGAACTAATAGCCAATGATCTTCACCCTCATATAACATCTTTACTAAATAATATTTCTGATACCGACGAGTTAAGATGTAGCACAGGTGAGCCAACTCGAACCCTACGAATAGTGCTGGAATCAGTAAGAGATTCAAGTGGTTCGATCCTTAAAGGAATAGCTATAACAGTTCAAGATTTAACAAGAGAGGTAGAACTTAATGCTGCCCAAAGACGTTTCATAAGCAATGTTTCGCATGAATTGAGAACCCCTTTATTTAATATAAAAAGTTATGTTGAGACTCTTTATGATCTTGACGATAAGCTTGAGCATAAAGAAAAAATGGAATTCTTAGAGGTTGCTAATTCAGAGACAGATAGGCTTACTAGATTAGTTAATGATGTCCTAGATTTGTCGAAGATTGAAACTTCCACAAATGTAAAGTTCGAAGAAATAAATATCAAGCCCGCCATAGAGCAAACATTAAGGAACTATAAACTAAATGCAGACGAAAAAAAAGTTGAAATTATTCAGGAATTAGAAGAGAATATGCAATTGATACTTGGGAATTGGGATCTAATCCTTCAAGTTATTGATAATTTAGTAGGCAATGCTCTGAAATTCAATAAGAGTAATGGGAAAATTATTTTAAGAGCTTATACATGGCCAGATATATGTATAGCCTCATCAGTAAAGGGAAGCAACAATGCCCCTACCTGCGATATTATTTCTCCATTACCAAGGATAAGAGTGGAAGTTAATGATACAGGGTGCGGCATATCTGAAGAGGGTCAAGAAAGAATCTTTGAAAGATTCTACAGGGTAGAGAATGCCGTTCATACAGAAGTAGGCACAGGCCTTGGTCTATCAATCGTAAGAGAAATAGTAGAAAAGCACGGAAGCAAGGTAAGGATGATAAGTGCGCCTGGAATTGGGACAACATTCTGGTTTGACTTACCCTTAGCCAAAAATGATGCAGATGAATTATTAATTGAGTCTGAAAGAAATCGTCGGCAATGGGACCTAGAGCTGGAGAAGGAATTAACCTAAATCAAAAACTCTTCTGAACTAAATATCTATGTTTTTTTAAATATTCCAGAAATATTTTCATCGGAACTTATGCGATGTGGTGCGCCACTGAAAATCTGCTCAAAATTAGTGAAGGCATCTTTAATTTCAGGTCCTTCATTGGTAATTATAAATTCTCTGATGCGTTTATCATGCCATGATCCCCTCATCTTAAAGACATTTATTGCTCTTGCCATTTCACCCCTAATCTCTACATATTGAAGCATTAAGATTGTATCTGTAATTGTTGAGATATGAGAGTCTGTAATCGAATGACTTCCCATAAACTCTTCAGCAGTATTAGTAAAGAATCCCGCTATTTCTTCTTGTTTTGCGTAACCAGTTACACCAATAACAAATTGTCGAAATGCATTCTGACTTACTCCACGGGCCAACGCAGAAAGAGAGTCTATAGCCATTCTTGATGGCTTAAAGTCTGTAATTTGTGTTTTAATAATTTGCAAGTGATCCTCTAGCCCAGTTGACTCTGGGTAAGCACAAATAATCTTCAACAAGCCATCACTTTCCATTTTCTCGAAATCAATTCCCCAGCTTGTAGCATTCCTTAAGAGCTGAGCTCTTGATTCTTCATAGGCAAACAAAATTGCTTTCTGTTGATTGGAATATGCATCCTCTATAAATTTAGAAACAAGCATCGTTTTCCCTGTTCCCGTAGCACCTGTTGCAAGAATTATGGAATCCTGGAAATAACCTCCCCCACACATTTCATCCAGGTCAGGAACACCCGAGCTAATTCGAATATTCGATGACCTTTGAGTTAAGCGCATAGCACCTAATGGGAACACGCTGACCCCTTGGGCTCCCATAGTAAAAGGAAACTCTCCTTTCATATGGGTGGTTCCACGAAGCTTTAAGACCTCTACGGTTCGTCTTCTTTTTTCTGATTCAAGAACATTTCTCAATATCACAACATTATCCGAGACAAACTCTTCGACCCCATACCTAGCTATCGGACCATATTCATCTACCCTCTCTGTAGTCATAACAGTGGTAACACCTATTTCTTTAAGCCTTGCAATTAAGCGAAAAATTTCTCTTCTAACGACATATACCGCATCATATTGCTGAAACACTGCTGTCATTGAATCTATGGCAACTCGCTTTGCTTTGTATTTATTTATCGCATAACTAATACGTTCAATTAATCCAGACAAATCAAAATCGCCTGCTACATCCTGACCATCAGGATCAGGGGAGGCATCAAGAATGAACAATTTATCTTGATCAATTAATTCTTGAAGATCCCATCCAAAACTTGCCGCGTTCCTAATGATGTCTAGTGGGGATTCTTCAAAAGTTACGAAAATACCAGCCTCATCAAAATGACAAATTCCATGATGCAAATATTGAAGAGAGAAAACAGTTTTCCCAGTTCCAGAAGTACCACTAACCAATGTGCTTCTTGCTATTGGCAACCCTCCCTGGCAAACATCATCAAAACCTTCTATACCTGTTGGTAATTTTTGAACCTGCATCTTGGGAATAGTGAAAGACTAGAGGAATGGATAAACCATCAGTCAAGAATTAAAATTTAGGGACAAATCAAACATTGAGCTTCACTTTTAAAGTGATATTTAAGATTTGACCTCATCGGATAACTCATTATGTCTGCTAAGACAAAAATCATTTTCAGTTAATTCTTCAAAAAGCAAATCCAATCCAATCAAAACCTTTTCTCGATCTGACAAGTCTCCAATTATTCGCCTGACAGGAGGAGGAAGAATTTTAGCCAATGTTGGTGTGGCTAATATTTTATCTTCTTCAGCTAGCTGAGGACTCTTAAGGACATCAATAACTTTTAAGGCATAAACGCCCTTAAAATCTGTTTTAAGAATTTCTCTGAGTGTGTTCAATGCTCGCATGGAATTTGGAGTGTTTCCAGCGACATATAACTTGAGTATGTATGTTTTCCGAGGGGACATTTCTCAAACTCCTGAAGAAAGAAATTGATTTACCTATATAAATCTTGACGGAATTAGCCTCTAAGAGTGAGGATGTTATCTTGTCTTTCGATTGTGTTGCAGGCTTAATCGGAAACTATAGGGGAGACAATTATCATTCCTCCAGTCCCGAGCCTGCTCATGTCCATTGATTAAATGACCCCAAAGAAGAAAACTACCCCAAAAGACACTTCAACTGTTGGAACCTATGCAATTGTTGAGGCATCTGGAACACAAATTTGGCTAGAGGCCAACCGCTACTATGACTTGGACAGAATCCATGCAGAAGTAGATGAAACAATCACTCTTGAAAAAGTTCTTTTAATAAATGATGATAAGGGTCTCTCAATCGGAAAGCCCTATATAAAAGGTGCAAGAATTGAGCTCAAAGTTATGGCTCATAAACGAGGTCCCAAGATAATCGTTTACAAAATGCGACCTAAGAAGAAAACACGTACAAAGAATGGGCATAGACAAGAACTTACGAGGGTAATGGTTACAGCAATTACTACTGATAGCAAATCAAAGAATCCTACTTCTTCCCAAGCGAAGTCTAAAAGCAGCAGTTTAGAATCAGAAGCTAGTAAGATAGAGGATAGTATTAGCTAAATTCTCTAGCAAACTTATTAATTCTGTTAATTTTTTCTATGGCCCATAAAAAAGGAACTGGCTCTACTAGAAACGGTAGGGATTCAAACTCTAAAAGGCTTGGAGTAAAGGCCTATGGAGGTGAATTAGTTCATGCAGGATCTATTCTTATTAGGCAACGAGGAACGTCAATTTTGCCAGGGATTAATGTGGGAAAAGGAAAGGATGACACCTTATTTGCTCTTGTTGATGGAGTTGTGAACTTTGAGACTATTAAACGTAGTCTCAAAACGCGCAAGCGTATTAACGTTGCGATTACCAACTAAATCTAATCAGCTCTTTATTAAGGTTGAGGTTTATAAGAACGTGCTGTTATTAAAAAAGGGTGAAAAATCTCAATAAAATTACTTTGTAGTGTCATAAAGAAATTCTCAATCATTACTTTGTCATCAAAGTGGAATGGGTATTCTCCTTGATTTCCCTTAAAAAAATACCAATTGAGTAGAGCAACAGAGTTGTTTGATAATCTTTCATGAAATAATGACAACTGTTCTGCAGGGTTTGGCAAATGCTCTAATACATCAAAGCAAATGAGCGTATCGAACTGAACATTTCCTGTACTAGCTAAGTCTCTATGAACAGATATCAATTCACGAACTCCTAATTTATTTGCTCTTTCAATCAAAAATTCTCTATTTTTCGGGTTTAGGTCTACAAAATATACATGCTCAACCCCATTCATCCCTGCTGCTGCAAGAGAATGTGTGCCAATTCCCCCACCAAAATCTAGAACTTTCCCATTAGCAAACATTTTTAAAAGGCGAATTGTATCTGCTATGTATTGAGAACTTCCTAAATGCCAAGATGCAAGGTCAAAAAGATGAACGCTACTAATTTCATTCTCATAAAAAGCTGTGATATCACTTTCCTTAAAAGACCCTGGATGTAACTTAGACATATTTTCTTGCCCCTTTGAAAGCTTTTCTTCTAATTTCTGTTGATTCAAATTAAGATAGTGAGCCAAATGCTCCTTAAGATCAAAACCTGATTCCAAAAAAGCTTCTATCTCTAAGTTATTCATGTTTAGTTATGCTTAAGTATCTTTTCTTGATCAACTTATCTCTTTTCAATTAAGGAAATCTAAAAATCAATATAAAGCTGAAATTAACCGAAAAACTTTTTCTCCATTACAATGTTTGGATTTTTAGCTATAGACAAGCCATTTGGTCTAACTTCTCACGATTGCGTAAGCAGACTCAGAAAAGTATATGGCATAAAAAGGATAGGTCATGGTGGGACTCTTGACCCTGCAGTAACAGGAGTTCTGCCAATTGCTATTGGCAAAGCAACTAGGTTCCTTTCATTCCTACCATCTACAAAAAGATATGAAGGCACAATCCAACTTGGCCTAAGAACAGCAACTGATGACTTAGAAGGGGAAATAATCTCAAGAGAAGAATGGTCCCCATTAACAAAAAAGTCTATTAATAATTATCTGAATGACTTCAAAGGCCCTCTAAAACAACGTCCTCCAAATTTCTCTAGTGTTCACATTGATGGTGAAAGAGCTCACCGAAAAGCGCGAAGAGGAGAAATTTTTGACTTACCATCTAAGCAAGTAACCATTCATGATATTCAACTTTTAGAATGGGATATATCATCAGGACAAATAGATCTAAACGTTCATTGTTCTTCTGGTACATATATCAGGGCTCTTGCCAGAGATATTGGAGATAAAATTGGTTGCGGTGGCTGTTTGGCAAAGCTTCGGCGGACAGAAGCTCTAGGGTTTAGCATTAACCAAGTAATACCCCTACCAGATTTTGAAGAATGTCTTCAATCTGAAAGGCCTCCTCTTATAAGCCCTCTGGAAGTTCTAACTGATTTTCCCACAATAAAGCTCTCTAAAGAGGAAGAATCATTTTGGTCTAAAGGCCAATCCCTAACAATTATCGAAGCAAGATTCCAATTAAACTCAATTGAGAGTAATAATGCTATAAGAGACAAATACATTCTAGTTCTTGATCGCAAATGTGAGCTAATTGGACTGGGGCAGTGGAATTGTCAACTATTAAAACTAAAGCCTAAAATAGTCATAAATGCTGCAGGCTAGAAATTTAAAAAGTTTTAACTTTCTTGAAAGGAGAAATTTTGACCCCTCTGTAAAAATGCATCAGTATATTCCTATAACTAGCTCCCCGATCAGCCATATCTTTAGCACCCCACTGACTAAGTCCAACACCATGACCAGCACCTGAGCCTTTAATTAAAAGAAAATTATTGTCTTTTATTGGAGGGGGCTCATCAATAAATATATTTTCTGGGTTTAATTGTACGAGGAAATTTTTATCGGCTGCATTAATATTTTCTCCGTAGTTATATAATCTACTCTTCCCTATATTTCTATTAAGGTCATAAGGTATAACTTTCAGATTAAATAACGTGCTTTTTAAGTTAAGAAGACTTCGTAACTCCTTCCCAGAAATAAATTTGACTCCTTTCGGACCATAAACTTTTACAATAGAGGCTCTATTAGTCTTTGTTTTCTGAATAATACGCATAGTATTGAAGCCTCCTATTGTTTTAAAGATCTCATCTAGCTTTTTATGCTCAATTTTCTTCTCCCATTTATAAAAAGGGCTACTCTGATCATAACCAAGAACACTAATTAAATAAGCTCTATATTTACCCCAAACTTCAACACTAGACTCAGTCTGTCCACCAGAACTGCTATGAAAAACAGCATCAATCAAATCCCCCTTATAAAGCATAACTATGGATCTTGTACTATCAACTGCTTGTACTGTTTTATTCGTCTCAGATTCCAAACCTAGGTAAACTTGACTTGAGACGCTCGAGTTAACATCGTAATCAGTCCGCTTCTTCAACTGGTGCAATGCATATGTTCTAGCTGCTACTGCCTGAGCCTTTAATGCCTCTATAGGCCAGTTTTTTGGCATCTCACTACCTACTACACTCTTTAAGTACTTCTCAATTTTCAAATAATTAATTACTTGTATAGTATTAGTTTTTTCCAGCAATCTCAATTCACCTCCAAATCTTCTCTTCCCGAGCCAAACTCCTCGAGGATCTCTAGTCGTAATTCTTATTTGTCTATTTTGGGGAAGGTAACGCCACTTTGAAAAATCCTTATTAGTCGAATACCTAAGCTGCCCATTTGCAAGATTAACTTTGAAAAATTTTATACTTTTGCCAGTAGAGTTAATGCCTTTTACAATAAGTGAACTTGATTTATGAGCCCTAAAATGAAGTTCTTTACCTTGAGAGACTAAGACACGTATTCTTGGCTCTGAGGCAGCAAAGCTTTCCCCTCTTGCAAATATAGCAATGCAAGAGATTGTTGATATCAGTGGCAATATAAACTTCTTCAAAAAATCAGCTGAATTTTCTAACCAAGAATCTAATTTGACTTGAAGACAGTTCCCAAAAAAGTCATCAGAATCAACAACATGCAAAAAATTCTTTAAAGTCCAAACCTTTGCAGATTACATTTCTAGGAACAAGTTCAGGCGTACCAACCAGAGGTCGCAATGTCTCTGGCGTGGCTTTAAAACTTCCTCAACGTTCGGAACTTTGGCTATTTGACTGCGGAGAAGGAACACAGCACCAATTTCTTCGGAGCGAGCTAAGGAGCTCTCAGATCAATAGGATTTTCATTACTCACATGCATGGTGATCATGTTTATGGTTTGCCTGGTCTTTTAGCGAGCTTAGGGCTAGCAGGTAACAGTTCAGGGATAAATCTCTACGGGCCAAATCCGCTAAAAGATTTTCTACATGGAATATTGCAGACTACCTCAAGCAGGATCTCATACCCTTTGCAGATCAATTCTATCGAAAGGCTTGCAAAAGAAAATAAAATAATTTTTGAAGACAATGACTTTACGGTTAGAGCGGCCCCACTAATTCATAGGATTCCAGCATTTGGATATAGGGTTGACGAAAAAGAAAAGCCAGGTCGTTTCAATATTGAGAAAGCAAAAGCTTTGAATATTCCTCCAGGTCCTATTTATGCTCAATTACAAAAAGGTGAGACTGTTTCATTGAGAGATGGGAGAATTTTCAATGGCAATGATTTTTGTGGTCCCAAAAGAGCAGGTTCAAGCTTTGTTTACTGTACAGATACAGTTTTCTCTGAGTCGGCTATCAAACTTGCAAGCGGTGCAGATTTGTTAATCCATGAAGCAACTTTTGCTCATGAAGATTCCCAATTAGCTTATCAAAGGCAGCATTCAACCTCCACAATGGCAGCTCAGATTGCTATTGAAGCCAATGTTAAACAGCTTATTCTCACGCATATAAGCCCTAGATATGCTCCAGGCAACCGTCTCACAGCACACAATCTTTTATCTGAAGCAAAGGCCATTTTCCCTAACACCTTGCTAGCAAAGGATTTCCTACAAATTGATATACAAAAGCCTGCAACAGTTCGTGATACCTGAGGACACTAAACCCACATCATGAAAGAATATGTTGCATCGGTTGTTTCCGAAAGTCTTTGGTGTCCTCAATGGCCTCTCTTATTTCTTCCCTGAAAAGATCACTCTCAAAATTACTGATTCTATTACCAGTAATTCTCGGCCTCACTGTAAGTCCCCTTGCAGTAGATGCTTTGTATCCAAGCGACCCATCTTCGGTTGATGCGCTCGATACAAGTCTTCACGGCCAAAACCTACAGAATACTGAATATGTCAAATACGACCTTTCAGGTAGAGATCTCGGCGACGCAGATTTAAGTGGTTCATATTTCAGCGTCTCCAACCTTCAAAAAGCGGATCTTCGTGGAGCAAACATGCAAAATGTAATTGCATATGCAACAAGATTCGACAATGCTGACCTTTCAAATGCAAATTTTAGTGGTGCAGAACTATTAAAAAGCCGTTTTGATGGAGCAGTAATTGATGGTACAAATTTCACTAATGCTGTTCTTGACTTGCCTCAAGTAAAATCGCTTTGTGATAGAGCTACTGGTCAAACTGCAGAAAGTCTCGAATGTGGCGGTCTAAACCAAAGTTACGTCCCTGCCTCTGAAGAGCAAAATAAGTTCAATCCCGGCATTAGCTGATTCATTAAAGCCAAGAACATAAAAAACGGGGTCTTATAATTAAGACCCCGTTTTTTATGTTCTGAATAGGTAAAGAACCTATTCCATAAGCAAAAAGTTATGGAGCTGTAATGTAATAAAAAGCAGCAGCTGCAGCACCAATAGCAAACATTGGTACACCTACAAGCAAATGAGCTGAAGCAAAGCCTTGTCCTTTAGATCGTAAAATGTAATATCCAACCCCAGCAGCTCCTGCAGCTAAAGGAATAGCAGTATGTAAAAGTGCAGCAACTGCGTGATAGTCGAAGTTCATTCTTAAATTTGTGCTTATTTGAAGAGTATCTCAGTAATCGATGTTGAGAATTACTCCAAAGCTCAATGATGCTTTATTTCTTCATCTTCATTTATTTTCCAAAATTAAGACTAAACGCCAAAAAAGCTTTCCCAGCCTAGTGTTTATAACAAAGCCATTCGATTCTAGTCTAAACAAAGAAAAGTCCAACCCCCACTCAAAAATCAGGGAATAGGTTTGAAGGTTCCTTAGAACTGGGATGTTTGCTATACCACCACTCTTGCATAGGAGGCTCAAAACGACTTGAAAAAAAAGTCAGAATTGTGTTAATAGGCTTCGACCCTGGCTGAAGAATATCAACAGAATAAGAAGGACAACGCCTAGCAGCAATATCTGGAACGAAGCGTTTTCCTATTCGCCTCCAGCTAGGCTCTTTGCTCCTCCAAGCCAAACGAGAGCAAGGCCATGGTAGTTCTTCTCTATCAAAAAGTCTGCAGCATGGGCCGACAACACGGTAACTAAAATGGCCACCTTCGCTAGGATGAACGCTCCCATGATCCATCAAGAGATCTTTTCTTTTCTCTGGCAAGAATTTGGAATTCACGAGTCAATAAAAGAAATCCTAATCAAAAAAACAACCACCCATTGAGGGTGGCTGATAAAAGCTTTATTGGCAAGTATAAGAATGAATTTCTGATAGAAACAGATGCTTTCTTAATACAACTCTTCTTCTGCGTGAGTTGTAATGCTCACATCAGAAGTTGGGTAAGCAACACAAGTCAATACAAAGCCAGCTTCAAGCTGGTCATCATCCAAGAAGCTCTGATCTGACTGATCAACGCTACCGGAAGTTATTTTTCCTGCACAAGTTGAGCAAGCTCCAGCTCTACAAGAGTATGGGAGGTCAATACCTTGCTCTTCTGCAGCATCAAGAATGTATTGATCATCAGGGACCTCAATGGTCTGATTTAAACCCTCACTTTCACTAACGAGGGTGACTTTATAAGAAGCCATGGGATATAAAAAAAGGGGGCGTTTTGGAATTGGAGGTAAAAATTATCACCTCAAGATGAACCCTTTTTACACTGTATTGGGTCAAATGTGGCCTAAAATTGTTATAAATAAAAATCAAGCAATGTAAAAGCATGCACTGATAAGCTGAGCTTATTAATACTTGACTTTAATCGCTGACCTTGCATAGGTAAATTAACGACCAATTTTCTCGTTCATAGGAAGCTATAAGCTTCCAATTGAATGTAGAGAGAAAGCTAGTAATATCATTAACCTGCTCCTTTAAAAGACCGCTCAAAAGAATTTGGCTTTCCTTAGAGGTTACCTTTGCAAAGTCAGGAGCCAACTTTCTTATCGCATTTGCAAGGATATTACAAATTAACAAATCAACCTTCTTGCCATTTAATTGATCTTTCAAGGAATCAATAGAGCCTTGGGTCACTGACAATTGTTCTTGGTTAAAGTTATTCCGTAGAGCATTTTCAGAAGTTGCTTTTACAGCAAGAGAGTCAATATCAACTGCCATAACATTTTTCGCACCTAACTTTAGAGAGGCCAACCCTAGTATCCCACTGCCACATCCAATATCAGCAACTGCTATCCGCAAGGGAGGGTTACGTTCTAAGGCTTCTAAACATAAGCGAGTAGTTGGATGAGCACCTGTGCCGAATGCATTACCTGGATCCAATCTAAGAATGATTCGATTCGAATAAATCTTAGGCAATGCAGTCCAAGATGGCAAAATTAAAAAATTTTTTCCGACTGGGTCTGGTTCCCAAAAATTTTTCCACTTAGCATTCCAATCTTCATGAACAATTTTCTTCCATTTGACTCCTAAAGGTTCTTTGTCAAAAACTTTTTCTAAGCACACCAAAGATCTAACAAGATCTTCTCTATCTTTGTCTAACCATTCATAAGAAGGTAACCAAACGATAAGGGTTTGCCTTTGTGAATTCTGTAGAGATCGATTTATTGCATAACTTTTGATACCAATCTCATCCAATCTCCATGTCAAGCTTTCTTCAACTTCTGGGGAAAAAGATACTTCAAGTTTCCACCAAAAAAATTTCAACGAACCCTTCACTTTAAGAATATAAAATCTTAAGTCACAAGGTAATTGTGTGAGCTTGATTAATACCCTCTACAGAAAGAATTGAAGTCAGGAGTTTAGGTGGGATTGGATCATCAACACTTAAAACCATTACAGCCTCTCCTCGAACTATTTTTCTACCAACCTGCATTGCAGCAATATTGACATTGTTAGCCCCAAGCAATGATCCTAATTTTCCAATAATTCCTGGCATGTCTCTATGCCTTGTGAAAAGCATGTATCTACTTGGAGAAACATTTATAGGAAATTCATCAATATTAGAAATACTTAATGCCCCTTCAGCTAAAACCGTTCCTGAAAGGCTATGAGAACTAGTATCAGTAATTGCAGTTAATTGCAAAGAGCCCCCAGGGAAATCAGGACTTACCTCATCCTTCACTTCGGCAATGCTTATACCTCTACCTTGTGCTTCTAAAGAAGCATTAACATAGTTAATCCTGTCTCCCAAAGCACTAGAAAGCAACCCCTTCAAAGTAGCCACGACTAAAGGTTGAGAAGGATGATGAGCAAATTCTCCTTGAAGGCGCACTTCTATTTTTTGGATCTGTCCTCCTGAAAACTGACTAAGCAATAACCCAAGTGTCTCTGCAAGTTGCAAATGAGGTTTTAAGCTATCCATTATCTCTGCAGATAGTCCTGGAATATTTACAGCACTCCTAGCAGGAAGACCCAATAAAACATCTCTAATTTGCTCTGCAACATCAATAGCCACATTTACTTGTGCTTCTTCAGTAGAAGCACCTAAATGAGGAGTAAGAATTAATCCGTTTTCAACCTTTAAAAGAGGCGAGTTAGCATTTAATGGTTCCTGAGCATATACATCTAGAGCAGCTCCAGTAATAACACCAGAGTTCAATGCTTCTGCAAGGTCAGACTCATTAATGATTCCACCTCTAGCGCAATTTACTAATCTTGCATTCTTTTTCATCGTTGATAATAATTTCAAATCCACCAGATTCTCTGTTTCAGGAGTCCTAGGCAAATGCAAAGTTATGAAATCTGCTTCTTGAAAAAGATCTTCTATAGAACCAAGACGAACCTGCATTTGAAGAGCTCTCTCAGAGGAAACAAAAGGGTCAAATGCCATAACATCCATCCCCATTGCATTAGCAACTTTTGCAACATGTGAGCCTATCTTCCCAAGACCTACTACACCCAAAGTTTTCTTATAAAGCTCATTCCCAACAAATTTTTTCCTATCCCAGCTACCTGAAAGAGTACTCGCATGTGCCTTAGGTATGTGCCTTGAAAGTGATAGAAGCAATGCAAGAGCATGTTCAGCCGCCGCGATAGTATTTCCTCCTGGTGAATTAACTACTATCACTCCTCGCTTGGTAGCAGATTTAACATCCACGTTGTCTACACCTACACCTGCTCTTCCAATAATGCGAAGTTTATCCCCAGCATCTATGACTTCTGATGTAACTTGAGTACCTGAACGAATCATCAAGGCGTCATAACCTCCTATGATCTCTATAAGCTTTTCAGGGGGGAGTCCTAACCTCTGATCAACTTGAGAAACCTGACTTAGGATCTCAATACCTGATTGATCAATAGTGTCTGAAACAAGAACTTTTGTCATTTAAGGCCAAACTATGCCTAACTAAACTCTAATGAGCAAAATGTGTCTGATCAGTTTTCGATAAGACAGGTCAGAATTCAAACAATTGAGGATTACTTTTGTGGCTATTTGCATACTGGTTCTAGAACAAGAAGAAACCGCCTTTGAATTATGGGAAAGCATTAAAGGTTTCCCAACAGAAATCAGCAAATACCAAGTCATAGAACCAATCTCCAATCAATTGGAAGAGTCACAGAGATCCGAAAGATTGGACAAATCTGACATCTTGGAAATCGTCAAGTTTGAGAATGTGGAATTATTAAATCCCATTTTGTCTCGAAAAAAACGACAAAAACAAATGGCCTTATGGCTAATTCCTTTTGGCTTTATAGCTGGCTTAACGTTTGCAGGCATGACAAATCTCCAAACTTTTTCAAAGTTTGGTTTTAGTCAATCAGGTGAAACGCTCATAGGTGCTCTGCTAGGTATGGTCTCAGGTTGGATAGGGAGTTACTTTGGGGCAAGGAGTGTGAATTCATCCCAAGAGGATATAAAAAGTCTTGTAAAATTTAATGAGAAAGGATTGTGGCTGATTCTTATGGAAACTCCATATGAGACTGAACTTCCCTGGAAATTAATTCGCGAGATCAAGCCCGTGGACGTAATTAATTTAAATTTAGATTGAGACTCTCTAGAAAAAAGCTTCTTAAAAACTGCATTTACCCTATTGAAGCTGATCAAATATTAGTCCAAGTAGAAGAAGTTCTTAAAACATGGGAACCAATTTGGACTCCATTTGTTTCTGCACCAATCCGAGAAGAAATAGTCAGAATCTTAGGGAGGGTTACAGATATAAAGTTCTCCTCAAATGGTGGATTCCAAAATGCTGAGCGGCAAAGGATTCTTATCCAGAGAGCCGATCAAAAAGAAACTCTAGTTAAAGATAAACTCCCCTTAACTGGTATTCAAATTCAAGGAAACTTTTTATTCGATAGAACAAAGCCTCAAGATTTCTTGGAAGCATTAATGCAAACTGGTCTTCGGCAAAATGCAATTGGAGATATATGGATCACAGGAGACAAAGGAGCAAATGCTATTTGCACTCCAGAGGCTTCGAAGTTTCTCGAAGATAAAGAAGGATTCATTAGGGATGTAAAAGTTATATATAAATCACTTGAATTAGATGAACTTCACATTCCTCAACAAAGAAGCCCTAGAAAAATTATTACAGTAGAAGCTTCTAGAAGATTAGATGCTATTAGTTCGGCAGGCTTTGGTTTATCAAGAGCAAAAGTAATTAATCAAATCAAGCAAGGTAACTTGAGGCTAAATTGGCACACTACAAATAATGCTAGTCGCTCCCTTTCCACAGGGGACCAATTGCAACTAGAAGGGAAGGGAAGCATAGAAGTAATTACAATTGAACTCACAAAGAGAGGTAGATGGAGAGTTGAATTACTAAAAAAATGATATTGCTTAAGTCTTTACTGCTAGCTTGTTTAAACTGGAGTCTAAAGTAAAACCAACATTCAAATGGTTTTCTCCGGGCGATTAGCTCAGAGGTAGAGCACTACCTTGACACGGTAGGAGTCACTGGTTCGATTCCAGTATCGCCCATTAAACGTGAAAGAACTTTCTCTTCCTAACCAAATAGTTATTGTGATTGGACTAGGAAGTTCAGGTATTAGTGCTGCAAGATTTCTAAACTATAACCACAACAATGTAATCGTCTTTGAAAAGTCTCACGAAGAGTCCTTCAAGGAGATCTCTAACGTCTTACAAGCTGAAGGGATCCAAATTGAGTTTAACAAGCCTTTAGAATTCGCAAGCTTTAAACCATTTTTAAGCAATCTTTCGGCAATTGTGATCAGCCCAGGGATCCCTTGGGATCATAAAGTTCTCAATCAATTACGAGAACAAAATATAACCGTAACCTCTGAAATAGCAATCGCTTGGGAGAAATTGCACTCAATTCCTTGGATAGGAATTACAGGAACAAATGGGAAGACAACTGTAACCCGAATGCTTGATCATGTTTTAAACACAAGTGGTATAACCACTAGCATGGGAGGGAATGTAGGCAAGCCTGCCTGTGAACTTGCCTTAGCCTTTAAAAAAAACCCTGTAGCAAAGCCTAAATGGTTAGTAATGGAATTAAGTAGTTATCAGATAGAAAGTGCACCAAAAATATCTCCTCAAATAGGCATATGGACTACTCTCACACCAGATCATCTAGAGAGGCATGGCTCCATGGATAATTACATAAATATAAAACAGGGGCTTCTAGAAAAATCATCAACGCGAATTTATAATGGTGATGATAAATATTTAGCAACTCATCGAGCAGATTTGCCAACCGGAAAATGGATAAGCACAAAAGGTCCAGGACCTTTTCCCTCCCCTTACGATTTATGGTTATCATCAGAAGGTTTATTGATGGAGAAAAATGAAGCGCTATTTAATTCAAGTATTTTAGATTTAAAAGGAGAACACAACCTACAAAATCTACTCCTAGTAACATCAGCTGCAAGAGAAATTGGTCTTTCAAAACAACAAATAAAAAATGGGATAAGTACTTTTAAAGCTATTCCTCATAGGCTTGAAAGAGTTTATAAAGATAAATACATAGAAATCTTAAATGATAGTAAGGCAACAAATTTTGATTCATCTAATATAGGGTTAAAGGCAACTTTAATTCCGACAATACTTATTGCTGGTGGGAGATTAAAGAAAGGTAATTCAAGTGATTGGTTGTCTAGTCTCAAAGAAAGAAGCTCTGCGGTTATTCTATTTGGAGAGAGTAGAATGGAATTAAAATTACTAATAGAAAGAAGCGGTTTTAGTGGCCAAATCCATTGCTACCCATCTCTCAATCAAGCTGTTTCTAAAGCAGTCAAGTTATCCGATAGCTTAAATTCAAAGAGTATATTATTCTCTCCTGCATGCACAAGTTTTGACTTGTATAAAAATTTCGAAGAGAGAGGAGATCACTTTAAAGAATTGATAAAGGAGACTATCAATTCACAATATTGAATAAAAGCAGATACATTTTGAAAATGTCTATTCTTCTTAAAGCTATTACCTATTAATTAGTGGGCGGTGATCACTCCAATCTGCTATTACCATCTTAAATCATTCAAAGTTATATTAAGCAATAGAAGAGGCATTTATTTTGAAAGAGATTCCTCCAATCCCCGAATCTATAAGCCACAAAGAGCTGAAAACCCTATTTTCTGAGGCAAGGAAAGAATTTAATGAATCCACTGATCACAACATCCCATTTTTAGAAGAAGAAGAAAGACTGGGAAAATTATTGCTAACATGGGCAACTACAAGTAAGCAACTCATAAAATTCCTTAGAGAGGAGAGCTCTTCCCTTTCTAACCTTAAAGGTCCAAACTCTTTACTTGCACTTGGGGCTATGGAGGCTCATATCAACATGGCATTACAGGCATTGAAAGCATCTGAGAAAGATGATCCCCCCCTTAGTAAAGGCTGAAATAAATAACTAAAAGTCTAAATTTTCTCCATTAATTGCTCATACAAATCATCTACTCGTGTCTGATTAACGCCAAGATCACTCAGTCCTATTCTTGAAGCAGATCTAATCTGAATTAGATTTCTTGAATCAATTCTAAGAATTTCCAGGTCATCTGGAAATCTGAAAATTAAGCTTCTAACTATTCCATGCCAATAGTTCTCAGTGCTTTCGACTTCATTAACTCTTGGTAAAGAAGAAGCAATAAAGACAAGTTCTTTATAAGCATTTTTCAATCTTGGGAAAGACCACTCAGCCCGAACACAATTAGAGGGAATCAAGCATTCCGAAAGATTTCCAGAACTATCTACAGCCATCCCAGTAGTAACGCCTATTAATACCAATATAGTCAATTGAGAGAACGCAATTAGCAACTTCATATGAAAGGGTTTATCTTGAGAGCTATATTATTTAGATAGTTTGTGAAGAAATAAATCGGTTGACAAACAACATAATGTTAAGTATAAGGATATTATGTTAAATCCTAAGGCAAGGCCTGCTAAAAGGCTCATCAATCAAATTAATTTCGAGGAAATAGATCATAGGCTGTCATGTGGTTGGCACGTTGAAATAGAGGAAAGTGGGCAAAGGAAAAGGTACTTAAGACAAATAAAAAACGCCCCTGAATTTGAAGCTGAAGCCAAAGTTACAAGATAGCCTTCGCTAGAAATAGAAAACTATAAAAACTCATATTCATTCAATCTGAACTTAACAAAGAGAACTTACACTAAAAAGCCATTAAGATTGTTTTGAGCATTAAAGAAGCATTCAATCTCTATGGACAATATTTCATGAGAACAAAGCTTTTCTCACATATTGGCTACTTATTTGATTTCCATGGACCCTTTTGATCCTGCTATTCATTATGGACCTAATGATGCTGGGGTATCGGCATTTTCAATAGCAATTGTCGTAATAGGACTTTTAATAGGCTCATGGGCATTTGGTGCGCTATATGGACTGCTTTCCAATTACCTAAAAGGAAACAAGCAAAAAGAAGACTAAAGCTTCAAGATCAAGCCTTAAAAGTTAAGCCTTATCAAGACTTAACTCCGGAGCCCCCCTTTCCTTCTTCCTTAAGTAAAGAAACACAATTTAATCTAAATTAGACTTAAGATGCACTTCTATGCACCTTGTTACGCAATCACTGCCTTCTTCATCAAGACCGCAAGAAGAAATACACTCAAAATATGAGTCAACCGAATCACTTTCATTCATAGGTTTAAATTGATCCCTTGCAAAAGACATTGTATAAGTTTTTCAATATATATAAGGTATTTTTAGCATAAACCAAGCTTGATCAAGCAATTTAGTTAACAAGAATAAAGTACCTAAGTAATAATAACTAGAAAGAGCATCTTGCTATTGTCATGATTAGATAGATCCGCCTACTTTAGAATTATTTATAAAAGAAGTTTTTTTATGAACTTTTAGATTAGTCACTATAATCTCAATATTATTCAAATGATTTATTATTTACTTAACACATAAATCCATCCAAGCTCTATAGAAAAAGTAATTTAATTATAATAGAATACTTAATAAAAGTATAAAGTCAATGTTTTTACTAGAGCTAGAGTCGGGAAATCCTACAAGCATAGCTTTTGTTCCTAAACTTATAAAAGTGTGGAGTTAAAAATTAGAAAAAGACATCTCTTAAATAATGTTTTATTCTTCCTAGTAGAAATTATTCTATCGAAATTTAAAGGGTAATGGATCTACTCTTTACCTGCAAGGTTCTTCAATATAAGAACATTTATTCTTGGCATGGCTATTCTCATTCCAGAATTTATCTTTGACAAGAAGGAAACATAGAAGAAGTTTACATAATTATTATAATTAACATCATAAGTTTAAACAAACTACAAAAGATCTAATCATTAGACGCCAAAACAGAGAAAAAAGGGTCTCCTTTTAATCCTAAAAATGACATTGCACCAGGCTTATAAGTTTCCTCATACAGAAGTTGAGGTTCTCGCCACCCTTGAGCAATTAGGACATCTTTGACATAATTCAAATGCTCAAGGTCTGAACCCTCCGCCCAAATTCTTGGAGCCTTTGTCCAAAAAGCTCTATTAGAGAACGAAATGATAAGCCGACCGCCTGTTTTTATAACACGTTTAAGCTCTGCTGCTACATTCTCTGGATATTGCAGATACTGCCAAGCAGCAACCATCAAACAGGCATCAATAGATGAATTTTCTAATGGTAAGTCTTGATTCTTGTTCAAATCCTGCACCCAATAAGCATCTAAGCGTTGATTTTTTTCTAACTCAGCAGAATTCATTCCATGACCAATAACTTTTCTATAACTGATTTCTTCAGGAAGATGGCTAGTCCAACTAGACATCAAATCAAGAACTATTAAATCTTTGCTTAACTTATCTCTATAAAGCTGTTTCAACCTGCCACGAAATGCATCATCTAAATGGTGAACAAATCTTGGATGCGCATAGAAGATAGAGTCATCGTCATTATCTTCTTTACTCCTTTGATAAGTATTCAAAAACATGTCGGTCATTAATTGTATTTAAAGTTTCAAGTCTATAAAAAGAATAAGTTGGGATCTAAAAAAATCAGCCCTCAGAGTATCTATAAAAACAAAGAAAGAAGAAGAAAAGATTAATACCTCAAATAAAGGAGCTTATTTTTTGCCGTAAAGAATAAATTAAAGAACCAGTCAACTCATATGAATGGTTCTTTTTTCGCCTAATAACTATTCCATAAGGATTGGTGAAAATTGTAAATAATATACTCAAGAATCTAACAGGGTTTGATTTTGTAGGTGGTCCCAAACTATCAACTTCTGAGAGTTCTTCTATAATTTCCTCTTTTAAAAGTCCCTCTTGTAAAAAAAATTCAAGCACTTTTGTTCTCTGAGAAATAGTAATTGTACTTAACAAAACTTTCATTCCTCGAATTGAATCTAAATCCCCATTAACAATTTTACGAGCAATCGACTGAAATAAATTCTCCCATTTATAAGGCTCTTTTTCAAATAAATAAACTGCTTTACTATTCATATTTGCTAGAAGAAGCCGACTCTTCTCATCTTCATCGGTCTGATTTGACCTCCAATAAGAATATAGAGGTGAGATTTTTTTTATTTTCGACAAATCCATCAAGGGAACTTAGTCAAATAAAATAATTTCTATCTTAAATTAAGCATTCGACTTCTTCACAAAAGCCGAAGAAGCTTCCTTAAATATTTCACGAGCTCCAAGTATCACAAACCAAGAAAGCACCAACCCAACAACGAGTGGAGTATATTCGCTCAAATAAGACATGGCTTCCTCCTTGAGATGTCAATGAATGGGGAAGGTTCTATTCATAAGATACCAAACACCCAAGCCCTAGGGAGCTTCACTTTCAGTGAGCAAGTAAACCCCCTTGGACTAATCTTATTTCTAGGACAAGAGAACTTTTCTGTCTATAAGAGTAAAAACTCAAGCATTTATACATAGTCACTGAATGGATACGAAGAAATATCTACTAAGTATTCATTTTCTATCAAATAATTTTCAAAAGACAAGAAAAAGCCCCATCTTTAAAAGACGAGGCTTAAGAGTATTAATCGTTTAAATAAAGCTAGAAAAAATTTAGCTTTTAAAGCGATATTCAGGATCTTCCTGATAGCTTTTGTCTTTCAGTTCCTTCAAACTTTTCAGGATCATTGCAGTCTCTTGCATACCAATGGAATTGAGAGACTTGGATTATTGCAATAAATCCAAAGATTGTTGGCAGTAGTTGAAAGCCACCTGATGGCTTTACTAAACCTATGTCTGAGGGATGAGGTAGCTGAGTTGCGAAATCCAGCAAATGAGAGAAATCAATCATATCGAGTAGTTAAGTAGTTTTAGTCAGCCAAGGTAACTTTTGAGTTATCCAAGTTTGATACTGCATTTGTAATTCTTCTGAAATCAAAGCCCATTGCACGAATTGCATGCCATAGGTGACCCTGAATAAAGAAGAATCCAAGATAGTAATGGACATTGCTTAACCAAGCACGAGAAGTGTGCCCAGTAACAACCCCATCCATATTACCTGTATCTATCCAATAAGGAGAGATCCCAAACTTAAGTTGTAAAGTCTCTCCATACCAAGCTTCTGGATAAACAGTTGTATTTGTTGCACACCAGAATGCTGCAATAATGGCCATCCAACCGATACCTGCTAACGACCAAGATAGAACTGCTTCTGCGGAAAGTAATCCAGCACCTTTGAACTTGGTATAAGTACCAATTTGCTTAGTAGCAATATGGAATGCGCCTCCTCCAATCTGGAAGAAAGCTAAGAAAGCATGGCCGCCCATAACATCCTCAAGGCTGTCAATCTGAATAAAATCAAACTGATGATTCCAAATTTGAGTTAGGTCAAGGTTGTAATTAACCTGGCGTATAGCCTCTATAGCAGGGTCATAAATACCGTGGACTCTGGCCCATTCAACAAACCATATATTGGCAACACCAAAAAAGACAAGGTGATGACCGAGTATAAAGGTCTGATTGTCTGGATTGTCCCATTCAAGCTTAAACCTAGCTGCTTGACGATGCTCAGGACGATCATCAGCAAATAAACCTGAAGAATTCTGAGTATCTTCACTAAAGACAACTGAGTGCAAAAGTCCAGCAAGTGCATAAACAAATGAACAAATCAGATGAAAAATGCCCACGAATGCAATATCTTGTCCTGTCCAAGCACCAGCTTGGTCAAAACCAATACCCAAAGATGCCAAATGAGGGATACTAACCATCCCTTGATGTCCCATTGGGAT
>QCJV01000009.1 GCA_003215795.1 Prochlorococcus sp. AG-409-F19 | reverse complement strand
GAATATTAAATAGCTCTGCTTTAGCCATAAATGCTACTGGTCTACCTAAAGCATGTCCTAAAAATGGTGGGTCCAAATGAGAGCCATGATTAGCTACAACAACCAAGGAACAATTTAACGGGACTAAATCATTGCCAGTGGTACGCCCTCGAAATAAAAGTCGAAATACAGGAAAAACCAAAAGATAGCTTACAAGTCTATAGATAAGACTAGGCTTTGGAATAAGAGTATTGGTGGGTTCTTTCAACTTGAATGCCCCAAGTCACTTGCAGAAGATAATTGATTCAAATTAACCCCCTTAATTGATCGTTTCGCAAGACCACTTAAAACTTTTCCTGGTCCAATTTCTAAGAAAGTTTCTACACCAAGACTCTCCAAATTCTTCATTGTTTCTCGCCATCGAACACCAGAAACCATTTGACGCTTCAACCTTTTCTTCAATAATTCGCCATCTATCGAAGGAGTTGGTTCAGCATTGCTTAAAACAGGAAATATGGCTTCATTAAAAATTACATCATCCAATTGCAAAGAAAAGGCATCCGCAGCCTTAGACATAAAAGGAGAGTGAAAGGCTCCCGAAACTTTCAATGGAATTGCTCGTTTGCACTTTAATGTTCCCGCAACAAAGCCAACAGGATCTGGGGCACCAGATATAACAACTTGATCAGAACTGTTGTCATTAGCGATAACAACACCATCAGTATTTGCTATCAAATTGTCCAGTTCTTTTCTATCAAAACCTAGTACTGCAGTCATTGCACCGCCGCCAGCAGACGCCATAAGCTCAGAACGATTCTTCAAAAGAACTAATGCTGTTTGTAGATCAATCACCTCAGCCGCATAAAGAGCAACAAACTCACCAAGACTATGTCCTGCAACATAACTGGCTTCTCTTCCTTGTCTTTTGAAATCGTCAATCAACAATGACTCCACAACAAATAATGCCAATTGAGTATTACGTGTATCATTCAAATCGCTCAATTCATCATTTGGGTTGGTATTTCCTTTACAGATCCCCAACAAATCTCTTCCTAAAATATCTGACGCTAATGCAAACCTCGCTGTAGAGCCTGATAGAGGAAGTACTGCATCGGCCATGTCTGGTTTTTGTGATCCCTGCCCGGGGAAGGTCCAAGCAATTTTCATAACATTTTTAATGCAATACCAATCAGACTAAGACTTACCATGCCATCTAAACAACGCAACACCCCAACTCAAACCTGCTCCAAAACCACTTGAGGCTATAAGGTCCCTAGGTTTTATTCGTCCATCTCTCACAGCTTCATCTAACATTATGGGGATGGTGGCAGCTGAAGTATTCCCATACTTTTCAAGATTGCTCAAAACCTTGCTTTTGGGAATAGAAAAACGATCTGCTACTGCATTTAAAATTCTTTGATTTGCCTGATGCAAGAGAAGCCAATCCAAAGAATCTGCAGATATTCCACAATTGCCTAAAACATCTTTTAAAAGTAAAGGAACTTCTCTAACTGCAAATTTATAAACTTCTTGACCGTTCATCTGAATTGTAGAAAATCGACCAATTTGATTTTTAAAGGGACCAACCAAATCTACAAAATCTTTTTTCTGAGGAACACTTAAACATTCTCCCCGACTTCCATCTGATTTAAGCCTAAAAGCAATTAAAGCATTTTGATCATTATTAGTGGCTTCTATAGCAACTGCTCCAGCACCATCACCAAACAGAACGCAGCTTCGTCTATCATCCCAATCCATCCAACTACTTAATTGATCTGCGCCAATAACAATTGCTCTTTTAAAGGCTCCATTTTGAAGATACTGAGCAGCAGTTACTAACGCAAACAAAAAGCCACTACATGCAGCTGTAAGGTCAAAAGCAACTGCATTTGTCGCACCCAATTGAGCTTGAATCTTTGGCGCAATGCCAAATAAATCATCTGGAGTAGAAGTTGCAACCAATACCATATCCACTGTGTCTGCCTCCCAGCCAGCCATTTCTATTGCAGATATTGCAGCTTGAGAACTAAGCTTAGAAAGCGATTCATCTGATCCAATAATTCTCCTTTCTCTTATTCCAGTCCTAGTTCTCACCCATTCATCATTAGTTTCTACTCGTGCGGCAAGCTGATCATTAGTAATCTTCTGTGCTGGAGTTGCACTACCGCTGCCTACTAAAGAGACTCCGAAAAGAGTTTTGAAATTCCCAGTCAAAAAGAAAAAACTTGCCTAATTTCAATCATAAGAAAGCATCATAAAACAATTCGATTCATCTAATCCAATGCTTTAGGACTTTGAAGCTGAGCTAAATCATCCATCACTCCATGACTAGCGGCAGAGTGAGCGATCCTAAGAGCACTAACAACCGATAATGCCTTGCTACTTCCATGCCCAATTACACAAATTCCATTCACACCAAGCAATAACGCCCCACCATGCTCGGCATGATCTAAACGTTTTTTTATTCTTTTTAGGTTATTTCTCAAAAATGCAGAGCCTACCTTTCCTCTCCTTCCCCTTGGCAACTCTGCTCGTAAAACATCTAACAAAACACTTCCTACCGATTCAAGAAATTTCAGCAAAACATTTCCCGTAAATCCATCACAAACAACAACATCAAAGTCTCCAGAAAGAACATCTCTCCCTTCGCAATTTCCAACAAATTTAAAACGCTCTTCTTTATTCATTAACTCATATGTTTGCAGGGATAAATCATTGCCTTTACATTCTTCTTCACCTATATTTAGCAATCCAATTCTCGGGGTAGTAACTTGCAAAACATCTCGTGAATAAATATTTCCTAAGAGCGCAAATTGATGCAAGTAAGATGGTTTGCAATCCATATTTGCTCCTACATCAAGTACCAAAACTGGTTGACCTGGGTCTTTTGTAGGGAATAAAGCACCAATTGCAGGTCTATCAATTCCACCTAAACGACCAAGTCTGAAGATTGCTGATGCCATTAACGCACCAGAGTTTCCAGCTGAATAAACCGCCAGAGCCTCTCCTTTCTTGACTAAATCCATTGCAATATTAATACTTGCGTCACGTTTCTTTCTTACTACAGTCGCCTCCTCATTCATCTCAACTGATTTACCACTTGCAACCAACTCAATGTGCCCTGCAGAAATTGTCTCATTGAGCAAATCCAATAATCCCATTTCTTTCGCTGATTCAAGGACCTTCTCCTTTTCTCCAACAAATTTGATACAAAGCGGAAGACGATCTATCGCTTTTAAACAACCATCAAGGATTGGTCCTGGAGCATAATCTCCTCCCATGCCATCAACAGCAACCCAAAGTCTTTTTTCAGCGGAATCACTACTGATAGATTTCTCTAAATCATTTTGTCCTCCTTGAAGCCTCCTTAAAGGATCAAAGACTAAAGGCTCTAACGTACTTCTTGCCATTGAGCCAGCACTAGAAACAACATTCCCAGCAGCTGAAGCAGAACTTGTTGCTGTATCCACCAAGGTGGTAACAGCAGAGTTTCGTCTATACCAAATAACTAATCTTCTAATAGCTTTAGAGCGACTACTTTTTGAGCGAGATTCATTTTCCACTTAGGTTATCTCTAATGATCTGTTGATAGAGGGTCAACGATTCGTTGAAAAAGGTATCCAGTGCCTCTCGCAGTCAGAATCAGCTCTGGATTAGCAGGATCATCTTCTAACTTAGAACGAAGTCGGGAAATATGAACATCAACAACTCTTGTATCAACATGTCTTTCAGGTGTATATCCCCAAACCTCTTTCAAAATTTCTCCTCTGCTAAATGGTTCTCCGGATCTACTAACAAGTAGTTCTAACAAACTAAATTCCATCCCTGTCAGTCTTATCCGTTCATCACCTCTATAAACTTTTCTTCTATTCGTATCTATACGAAATGCAGCGACCTGAATCACACCTGAGTTAGGCAAACCTGCAATTTGTTCCTTTTCAACACGACGCAAAACACAACGAATACGTGCTTCCAGTTCTTTAGGACTAAAAGGCTTAACCACATAATCATCAGCACCCAATTCAAGGCCAGTAATACGGTCTGCAACATCACCTAAGGCAGTAAGCATAACTATCGGGACATCTGAGTCCTTTCTTAATTCTTGAATGACGCCATAACCATCAAGCTTGGGCATCATGACATCAAGAACAACCAAATCAGGCTCACAATTTTGAAACTGCTGAAGAGCTTCATTACCATTGCAAGCCGTAACAACTTGATAGCCGATCATCGACAAGCGAGTCTCAAGGATTCTCCTGATACTCGCTTCATCATCAGCTACGAGGATGATTTCTTTAGATGGACTGGCGGCCGTCATTGTTTCTGTCGCTGAATCCGCTTAAAGCAGTTTATCTTAGACAAACCTTTAAAATCATCTAAAAAACTACTTCATTCAACTACAAAGAACTTTCTTTAGACAACCGAGTGAAACGAACTAGCACTATCTACATCTGCCAAACATGTGGAGCAGAAACACGACAGTTTTTTGGTCGATGCACAAGTTGTGGGGATTGGAACTCAATAGTTGAAGAAGTAATTCGCCCATCAAATTCACGAACTACAAACAAGAGAGGTTCTTCTTCAAAAAGTCTGGGAGCACAGCGTTCTGAACCAATATCATCTTTCAGTAATGAGCCTGTTGAACGCATTGTCACTGGGTACAAAGAATTAGATCGAGTTCTTGGGGGAGGCCTTGTCGCTGGTTCTCTTGTACTAATCGGAGGAGACCCAGGAATAGGTAAAAGCACTCTGCTTTTACAAAGCGCAACTGAAATGGCTCGTTACAAATCAGTTCTTTATATAACAGCTGAAGAATCAAGCAACCAAGTACAACTTCGCTGGAATAGGCTGAAAAAAAACGAATCTTCTCTTCATCTTCTTGCCGAAACAGATCTTGAATTAATCTTGAATGAGATAGAAAATTTCAACCCAACTGTTGCAATAATTGATAGCATCCAGGCATTACAAGATAGTCATTTAGGAGGTACGCCAGGTTCTGTAAGCCAAGTTAGAGAGTGTGCTGCCGCCTTACAGAAGTTGGCGAAATCAGAAAATATAACCATAATCCTTGTTGGCCATGTCACAAAAGAAGGAATGCTGGCAGGCCCTAAAGTCCTTGAACATCTCGTTGATACAGTTTTGACTTTTGAAGGAGATCGTTTCGCGAGTCACCGAATTCTTAGAACTGTAAAAAATAGATTTGGAGCTACCAATGAGTTAGGTGTCTTTGAAATGCAGGGCTCAGGATTAATAGAAGTTCTCAACCCAAGTGAACTCTTTTTAAGCTCTCAAAACGCACCTGGGGTGGCTATCACAGTGTCTTGTGAAGGCACCAGACCAATTGCTATAGAACTTCAAGCCTTAATTAACCAAACCAGTTATCCATCTCCCAGAAGAACCACCACTGGCGTTGAAAGCAATAGATTGCATCAAATTCTGGCAGTCATGGAAAAGCATATAAATCTTCCCTTATCACGTTTAGATTGTTATTTAGCAGTTGCAGGAGGTTTAGAAGTTGAAGAGCCTGCTGCAGATTTAGCAATTGCAGCGGCTATCATCTCAAGTTATAAAAAAGTAGAGCTTCCGAAAGGAACAGTTCTTATTGGAGAGCTTGGTCTTGGGGGGCAATTGCGTTCAGTCAGTCAAATACAATTAAGAATTCGTGAAGCTGAAAGATTAGGATTTAATTGTGCAATTATTCCAAAGTTATCTAATAAAGAATTGTCCTCAAAAAATAATAGCCAAATAAAAATAAAAGAAGTCTCAAATATCAGGGAAGCATTTGAAAGTGTACTTAAGCTAATTTAATCTTTCAAGAGTTAATACTTGTAAGAATTATCAATAGACATCTACATTACTTCTTCCAGAAGTCTTTAACCAATTTTCAATATCTAAATATCCACCGGGATAAAGCCTGACTGCTTTAGTCCAAACCTCAGCAGCTTTATCAAACCAAATATCACTTTCATCTGGTTTACCTTCTTGTTGTAAAGACCTACCACGTTTTTCATATATGAGACCCATGTTTTTTAAACATGATGGCTGTTTCGGATTTTCTTCTAAAGCTTTCATATAAGTTTTGAGGGCTCTTTCCTCTTCTCCATTACTCATATAAATAATGGCCATATTTTTCAGCGTTTCCCCTCTATCAATGGCACTCTCTTCAAGCTTTAGACTCTCTTCATAATTCTCTAAGGCCTCAGAATAATCTCCATTAGTTTGTGCTGCAAAGCCTTCTTTGTAGTAAATATAAGCTTGCTTTTCTTTAGCTGGAATAGGCATCATCTTCACGATACCTTCGGCAATTACTGAAAATGCTTTATCAAAAGGATTGTCGTTATTTTTGCTGCTGGGCACGATGAATGAAGTCAAAACGTTCTTAAGACCATCCTGACGCGATTCTTGATTTCTTGCTTAAAGGACTTAATTTTTTTTAAAAGCAAAAATACTTCGATACAAATACTCATTAGATTAAGACCATGCCAAATTTAAATTGATCCTTGAACAGTCCAACCATTCAGGCTAAATATGAATCCGTTTTAATAGATGTGGAAGGAATGAAATGTGGAGGATGTGTTCGCGCAGTAGAAAAAACTCTGCTTGATCAAGAAAATGTTAAGACAGCAAGCGTTAACTTAGTTCAGAGAACTGCTTTGATAGAACTGAACGGTAAAGATGACAATATTGAAAGCATTATTACTGCATTAACAAATCACGGATTTCCCGCAAAGCAAAGAAGAAATGCTCAACCAGTAAGCAATGCAGAGTTAAACAGCCCAAAGCAATTCTGGAAACAATGGCAACAATTAATGATCGCCTTGGTTTTGCTCTTACTGTCTGGAATTGGACATTTAGCTGAAGGAGGCAAAATTGACATCCCAATACTGGGCACATTGCCTTTTCATGCAAGCCTTGCGACATTTGCACTTTTTGGGCCAGGTCTTTCAATCATCAAAAGTGGGATCAAGTCAGCAATACACTTCACGCCCTCGATGGACACATTAGTTGGGATTGGAGTCTCAAGTGCTTATCTAGCAAGCCTAAGCTCTTTAATTTGGCCAAATGTTGGCTGGCCTTGCTTCTTCAACGAACCAGTCATGCTTCTAGGGTTTGTTTTACTTGGAAGATTCTTAGAAGAAAGAGCAAGGTTTCGCACAGGAAAAGCACTTAAAGAACTAGCTAAATTGCAACCTGATAAAGCAAGACTTTTAATTAATAAAGATCAATTCAAAGAGATAAGAGTAGGTGCTCTGAAAGTCGGAGAACAAATTCAAGTATTGGCTGGAGACCGTTTTCCCATTGACGGAACAGTCATTGAAGGGAATTCTGCAATAGATGTGTCAAGTCTTACAGGAGAGCCCTTGCCTGTAACAGCTTCAAGTGGGACAGCAATAACAGCAGGAACACTAAATCTAGATGGAACTCTAATAGTTCAAGTTGATCGAATAGGTGCTGAAACAGCCTTGGCTAGGATCATTGGGTTAGTTGAACAAGCACAAGCAAGAAAGGCACCGATACAAAGTCTGGCTGATCAAGTGGCAGGAAAGTTTTGCTATGGAGTTGTGGCTTTGTCAATGTGTACTTTCTTTTTCTGGTGGAAAATAGGAAGTCAATTATGGCCAGAAGTTCTTCAAAGTTCAGGCCAAGGACTAATTAATGGCCATGAGCACCTTCTACATTCATCTCTTGGTGGGGAAGCACAAACTCCTTTAGGAATAGCTCTTCAACTATCCATTGCCGTTTTAGTTATTGCTTGTCCGTGTGCACTAGGACTGGCAACACCAACTGTCATAACAGTTGCCTCTGGGAAAGCAGCACAAAATGGCTGGCTCTTCAAAGGAGGAGATGTGATTGAAAAAGCTGCATCAATTAATCAAATTATTTTTGATAAAACAGGAACTCTTACAATTGGTCGTCCTTGCGTGATTGGCTATTTAGCAACAGAAGATAAATCTAAACTAATTCAAATAGCAGCAAGTCTAGAAAACAATAGTAGACATCCAAT
The DNA here is from genome assembly GCA_003215795.1 of Prochlorococcus sp. AG-409-F19. Lineage (GTDB taxonomy): Bacteria > Cyanobacteriota > Cyanobacteriia > PCC-6307 > Cyanobiaceae > Prochlorococcus_E. The sequence goes on along the minus strand of QCJV01000009.1, from coordinate 22,679 downwards.
CGCATATGCAATTCTTCAAGAATCTCAGAGAATAAACTTACCTCTTCTCAAATCTTCTAACATAAAAACTATCCCTGGTAAGGGCATATGTGGTGAACTTGAAAATATAAAAGGTAAGGTTAAAATAGGAACAATTGAATGGACAAAAAATGAAGGAGTAGTATGGGAGGAAGATATAGATTATCAATTAAAAAAATCGACCTATTCAAGTCAATCCATTGTTGCAGTTTCAATTGAAAGTAAACTAATTGGTCTAATAATGATTGATGATCAAATTCGCACTGATGCAAATGCAGCACTAAAAGAATTAAGAAAGCAAGGCCATATATTAAGAATAATGAGTGGTGATCGCCGAGAAGCAGTTCAAGAAATAGGACGCAAGCTTGGATTTAAAAATGATCTTATTAATTGGCAATTATTGCCTGAAGATAAACTCAATAATTTAGAAAGTTTAAAGAATAATGGTAATATAGCAATGGTTGGTGATGGAATTAATGATGCTCCTGCACTTGCAAGTTCTCATCTTGGAATTGCAATTGGTACAGGAACACAAATTGCACAAGATTCCGCAGACCTAGTTTTATTAGGAGATAGCCTTGAAAGTTTACCAAAGGCATTTTTGCTTGCTAAAAAAACCATCAACAAAATAAAACAAAATCTATTTTGGGCATTTGGCTATAACATAATTGCCTTGCCAATTGCTGCCGGGATCCTATTACCAAAGTTTGGATTATTACTTTCACCACCTATTGCAGCTTTATTAATGGCTTTAAGTTCAATAACCGTAGTGATTAATTCACTATCATTAAAAATATCATGAAAGGAATATTTATAGTTCTTGAAGGTATAGATGGATGTGGTAAAAGCACACAAATTAAACATTTATCAAAGTGGTTGCCTCAAAGTGGTTTAATTCCTGAGGGGTCAAAGCTAATCACAACACGTGAGCCTGGAGGCACAAAATTAGGAAATTCTATTAGAGAGTTACTCCTAAAAGATTATAAAGATAGTTCACCTGAACCATTAACCGAGCTTCTACTATATGCTGCTGATCGTGCACAACACATTAGCCAAGTAATACTTCCAGCACTTAACAATGGGCACTGGGTTCTTAGCGATCGTTTTAGCAGTTCGACAATGGCATACCAAGGATTTGGAAGAAAAATAGATAAAGAAATAATCTCAAAATTAGAAGATATTGCAACTAAAGGAATTACGCCAAATCTTACGCTTCTTCTAGATATTTCAGTTGCCGAAAGCATAAGCAGAAGGAGAAATGATTCAAAAGATAGGATCGAGTCAGAAGGAAAACGATTTCTAGAGTGTGTTTCTAATGGTTTTAAATCAATAGCAAAGGATAAAAAATGGATTACCATTTCTTGTCATGAAAAAGAAGAGTTAGTTAGCAAATCAATTGAAAGAGAAATAATCAAGCTTTTAAATAAAAGCAATCTTTGAAACAATGAATTCTCATGCAAGCCTTTTTAAGGAATTTAGTTATCAGAATTTAGCAACTCAAATCTTATCTACTTCAATTAGCAAAAATCACATAGCCCCAGCATATTTATTTACAGGTCCTAAAGGAGTTGGTCAAAAAAAAATCGCTTTACGTTTTTTAGAAGGTCTTTTAAATAAGGAGTCAAGGAATTCAAACAAAAGAAATATACGTAATCGTTTAGAATCAGGAAATCACCCTGACTGCCTGCAAATAGAACCAACTTACTTATATCAAGGTAAGTTAATTAATCAATCGATTTATGAAAAGGAAAATTATAAAAGCAATGCATTCGCTCAAATCAGGCTAGAGCAAATAAAAAGCCTTAAGAGTTTCTTAAATAAAAAACCAATTGAAGGTAAATTAAGCATTGGCTTGCTCGAAGATGTAGATGCACTAAATGAAGCAGCATCAAATGCTCTTCTCAAGACATTGGAAGAACCAATTAACGGATTATTAATATTAATCTCATCCAGACCTGAGAAATTACTTTCTACAATCAAATCTCGCTGTCAGGTAATTCCTTTCAAACCTTTAGAGAATAGACTTCTAAAAGATAAGCTAAATCAATATGAGTTAAGCGAAAATATTGTAAATAGTCAAAGAGAGTTGATTGAACTTTCTAATGGCTCGCCTGATCTACTTGAAAAAATCCTTAAGAATATAGAAGATATCCCTGCGAAGATATGGTCTGATGTGAAAAGTCTCCCAAAAGAACCATTAGAGGCGTTAAAATTAGCAAAGCATATTGCAGATAGCCTTAACCATGAGGAACAAATTTTACTAATAGATTGGATGCAACAATATTATTGGGAAAAAGAAATTGATATAATGATAATAAAAAGATTAGAAGAATTAAAAATACAATTAAAATCTTATATTAACCAAAGAATTGCCTGGGAAATTACACTTTTAGAAATTATTAGTAAATAATACTTTAGCTATTTACTTTATCAACAAAAGGAGTGGTAGTTTTATCCTCCTGCGATTTCTTTAGAATCAACTCCTTAGCTACATCAATTTGCTCTCCTTTAGGCAACTCTAAGCAATAACCTGCACCATAAACTGTTTTAATAAATATGGGTTTACGTGGTTCTGGTTCAAGTTTTGTTCGCAAATGACGCACATGGACTCGAATCGTCTCAATATCATCATCAGGCTCATAACCCCAAACTTCTTTCAGAATTAAAGATGGAGCAACCGTTTGGCCATGCCTTTGAAGAAGACAATGCAACAACTCAAATTCTAAATGGGTTAATCGAACGGGTTTGTCAAACCAAATTGCTTCAAATCTTTCAGGGACCAGCGTCAATGGCCCATAATTAAGAATTTCTGGATGGCCGCTACTACTTAAGGGGGCACGATTCGTTCTCCGAAGCAATGCTTTTATTCGAACCTGTAATTCTTCCAGATCAAATGGTTTAGTTAAATAGTCATCCGCTCCTGAATTAAATCCTGTTACCTTATCCTTTGTTGCTCCCAAAGCTGTAATCATAAGAATGGGAATAGAAGCAGTTCTTTCATCTCTTCGTAAACGCTGGCAAAGAGTTAAACCATCTACACTAGGAAGCATCAGATCTAGAAGAATGAGATCTGGCTTATATTGCAGAGCTAAAGCTTGCCCTTTGATACCATCGTCAACGATCTGAACATCGAAACCAGTATGTTCAAGATGACCTGCAACTAATTCACGCATGTCCTTGTCATCTTCAATTAGCAGAATGCAAGGCTTCATTAGATCGATCTCAGGTTAGGAAAACAGACAACAATCTACTGCATGGTCTGAATAGGTACGATTCTCTCAAAATTTAAAACTTTCTGCAGAATTGATAATTCAACCGAAAAATCCTCAAATCCTCGAGATCACTCTTCTTGACAGAGTTATCTGGCCCTAATGATCATTGGCAACATTTTCAGTTTTTAGAATTTCTTCAGATTCCCAACAGTCTCTCTGTTAAATCAGCAGAAAATAATAAAACTCCCCGGGCGGGATTCGAACCTGCGACCAATCGGTTAACAGCCGATCGCTCTACCGCTGAGCTACCGAGGAAAGTATCAATAGAACTTAGCCTTGAAACCCCTCGTACCGCAAGTCACATAAATGTCTTCATCACTTGCTCTCCTGAAAACCATTGTCCCAGACGACCTTGTTGCATAATTGCTGCACCATCACAAAATGTGAGCTCTTCGAGACGATGAGTTATCCAAAGAGCAGTAATTGGCCTTTTATTGGACTTTCTGGTGATTTTTTGAACAATTTCTAAAATTGACCTCTGACTAAAGGGATCTAAAAGAGCCGTAGGTTCATCCAGTAAAAGTAAATTTGCCTTACTTGCTAAAGCTCCTGCAAGAGCAAGGCGTTGTTTTTGACCACCACTAAGAGTATGAATAGGTCTATCAGCCATATTCTGCAAGCCGACTTGCCTAAGAGCTGAGTTTATTTCTTCAGATCTTTGACTAGGGTCCAAATCAGGAGGGAGACTTAGAAGTAAATCACTTCCACAACTTGGCAAAAGCAACTGATGGTCAGGGTTTTGCAGCATGAATGCAGGCTTTAGAGAGCAAATGACATGACCTTCTTGTGGCTTAATTAAGCCACTAATTAAACGAAATAAAGTGCTTTTTCCACTGCCATTACTTCCAACAATCATCCAAAGACCTGGGCTGGAAATAGATAAATTGCATTGATTCAATGTCTTTTGACCGACTTTCCAGCCATAAGAAATATTTTGCAGCTCTATGAATCCTGTATGTTTTTTTTCAACAAGAAGTTGTTCCTGGCTTACGTTCATAAATCTATTGATCTAAGGAAAAGCCCGGTCGTCTAGTGCCCCCAGCTCCAGCTGTTTTTTCAAACATCTGAACTGCTAACACTTCACTAGCTAAAACTGCTATTTTTTTATCCTCAGCCATCTCGCAATGTATCTCTATAACTTTTGGGTTACCAGACTCAAGAGTTCCTTTTAAGGACTTATACAAAGCTTTAGCATCCTCTAGTTTTTTACGTTGAACTGACAATGGCAGAGGGTTCAATTTAAGAGCAAGCTCAATTAAATACACAGTAAATTCTCAAATACTTTGATTTTATTGATTTTCAGCTCTAAGTGAAAATAATATATACATGAATTCAGCTTCAACATTTCCATAAGTCAAACAATCTAAAAAGTTAATGCCCATAGCATCTGACATAACCAATTTAGTGGGCAGAACTCCACTAGTAAGGCTGAACCGTCTTCCAAAGTCTTTTGGATGTAAGGCAGAATTACTAGCAAAACTAGAGAGTTTTAATCCCACATCCTCCGTTAAAGACCGTATTGCTGGAGCAATGGTTATAGCTGCAGAAACAGAAGGAACTATTAGTCCTTCCAAAACAGTGCTTATAGAGCCAACAAGCGGCAACACTGGAATAGCTCTTGCCATGGTCGCTGCAGCAAAAGGTTATCGTTTAATTCTTACAATGCCTGACTCGATGAGTACAGAACGAAGGGCAATGCTACGAGCATATGGTGCAGAGATTCAACTAACACCAGGGAAGGATGGAATGCAAGGTGCAATAAACCTGGCAAAAGAGTTAGTGATTTCAATTCCAAACTCCTATCTTTTGCAGCAATTTGATAATCCTGCAAACCCAAAAGTGCACGAAGTTACAACTGCAGAGGAAATATGGTCAGACTGTGAAGGAAATGTTGATGCTTTAGTAGCAGGGGTTGGTACTGGAGGAACCATTACAGGCTGTGGCAAAGTCCTTAAACAAAGAAATCCAAATCTCAAAGTCTTTGCCATTGAACCATCCTCTAGCGCCGTTCTTTCAGGAAAAAATCCTGGTCCTCATAGTATCCAGGGAATTGGAGCTGGCTTTGTACCAAAAGTACTTGATACATCATTAATTGATGAAGTCATAGAAATTGATGATGACAAAGCAATGGAAGTTGGCAGACAACTTGCAAGACAAGAAGGACTTTTGAGCGGAATCAGTAGTGGGGCAGCAGTCTTTGCAGCACTTAACATAGGGAAAAGATCGGATATGGAGAATAAACGTATAGTTATTGTCTTACCAAGTTTTGGAGAAAGATATTTATCTACTTCTATGTTCAATAACCTTTCATCCTTCCAACCAAGAAAAGATGGATACATTTAACTAATTAAAAGAGATCTCAACAATGATTAATAATCCATACAAGCTTCTAGGTGTATCTAAAGACACGCCTTTCAAAGAAATAAAGTCTGCTTACCGAGCATTGGCAAAGAAATTCCACCCGGATACTGGAGGAGATGCAAAGAAGATTCTCGCCATAAATGCAGCTTGGGAAATACTTAAAAATGCTGAAAGTAAAACAAAGGATTCATCAGGTAAAGAAATTAATCAAAAATATACTGATAATTATCAAACTCCAAGAAACCAAGGCTCTGGGAAAGATAAAGAGATATCTCTTTGGTTGAAAGTTGTTTATATCCCTATAGATCGATTAATGGGGGAAGTGCTTAACCCATTTCCAACAAAATTAAAAAACCTCTCAGCAGATCCTTACGACGATCTGCTTATGGCAAGTTTCTGTGAATACATTGAAAAAAGCCAAAGGAAACTAATTAAGGTAAAAGATATATACCAATCTATTCCTACGCCATTAGAGGCAAAACACTTTAGTCTTATGCTATATCAATGTTTTTCAGAACTACAGGATGGAATCAATGAATGGGAGAGATATACCGCAGGTTATGTAGAAAGTTATTTACATGATGGCAATGAAATGCTACTCAAAGCAAAAAAGAAAAGATTTCTTCTTAAAAAAGAAAAAATGAATTTCTAATTTCACAAATAATTTTATTCAGTCCAAACTTCTAATTGATCAACCCTAAACCAAACATCAGGGACAGGCATGCGCCAACGAACTTGTCCAAAATCCCCTTGAACAAAAAGCAACTCGCCAGGTCCTTCAAAAATATATTCAGGTAAAGACTCATCACTTGCCAAGGATTCAAGGCTATGTTGATAAGCTGCACGGTTCACACGAACCAGTGAACCCTTTCGCAAAGGTTTTGGAGCTTTTATAGAGACAGGTTTGTCAGTCATGGGAAAATAATCCTACTAAAATAAATAAGTATCCAATCTCTAGCACAAACTCTAGCTCTATCAATGACATAAGGTTTTATGCGATTACTACTATTAGGCTGTACTGGATTTATTGGTTCTGAATTAGTTCCAAGGCTTCTTTCCTCAGGACACAAATTAACAATAGTTAGTCGAATGAAGAAAAGGAAGCCAAAAATTTCTAATTTGAATGCAATTGATTTTATAAATGCTAATCCAGCAAATCTCTATTGTTGGAAAGATAGTACTCTTATTAATTCATTAACAAATGCAGAAGGAGTCATTAATCTCGCTGGAGAGCCTATTGCAGAAAAACGGTGGACTAAAAAACATCGGGAAGAAATACAGAGAAGCCGCTTCCAAACTACTCAATATTTAATTAATGCAATTTCTAAACTTAAAAGACCTCCATCAGTTCTCATCAATGGATCAGCAATAGGTTTTTATGGAACAAGTTTGAAAAAAAGATTCAACGAAGATAGCTTCGCAGGTACAGATTTTTTAGCCCAGTTGTGCAATCAATGGGAAAGCATTGCCTCAAATAAACCAAGGAAAACAAGATTAGTAACTGTTAGGACAGGAATAGTACTAGGAAAAGATGGAGGAGCGTTAGGAAAGATGATTCCTGTTTTCCGATCAGGCTTTGGTGGTCCTATTGGTAGCGGAAAACAATGGATGAGTTGGATTCACAGAAGTGATCTATGCCAAATTATTGAACAGGCCCTAACCAAAAAGTCTTGGTCAGGAGTCTTTAACGGTGTAAGTCCAAATCCAGTAACGATGGCCGAATTTTGTAATCTTTTAGGAAAATCATTGAATCGTCCATCGCTCGTGACTGTTCCAGGACCAATCTTAAAATTTTTGCTTGGAGATGGGGCACAAGTAGTTCTTCAAGGTCAAAGGGTGACACCCAAGCGCCTAGCAGAAGCAGGTTTCAAATTTAATTACCCAAACCTCGACAAAGCATTTGAAGCAATCATGGACTCATAATTGGAAGATTTTCAGCTCTTACTCATTTAATCCATATTTAAATATCAATTCATTTATAGAAGAAGTTATACGTTTTGTTCCTCCTTTACTACCTAATCTAAAGAAAGCCTCTTTTACACAATCATTTTTAAGTTGAGAGTCCTGTTGCAATTGCTCAAAGATTTCCAAAACTAAATTAGCTGTTTCCGAAAATAGATTTCTTTTGTTAAAAGAGTCATCCTTCGCACAAAAAACTGTTTTTCCCAATAATCTTCTTTGAGCCTCAGCAAAAGAAGAAGTGAATTGAGGTCCTTTTCCTGGAAGCTGGACAACTGGTTTAGCCAACCCAACTGCTTGCTCAGTAGCTGTTCCAGCCATGCACAATAAAAGATCACTACTCTGTAGAAGTTCTATAAAAGAATTCCTATGAACTGTCAAGCAACAAGACCCCTTCAACAGTTTAATAAATCTATTCTGCCAAGATTCATCAATACAATGCCACCCATGCACAGAAGCCAAAGCCAGCAATTCTTTGTTCCCGATAGCATTAACCAATGCCATATCTAAGCTAAAATCTGAATTAGATAGGAATGAATTAGGCAAACATTCTAAAACGTACAAAATCATTAATAAGTTATTATCCAGTTCTGGTCTCCTACTACCAGGCAATATTCCTAAGCGAAAAACTCTTTCAGGCAATTTATTTGTAGGAGTTAACACAGGGTCCATAAATGGATTACCTAAAAAAACTACTGGTTTATGAAGTTGAATTGTTAAATCTTCAGAAGTTAAAGTATCTCGGCTATAAATCTCTAAAGCTCGCTTACTTTTCAAACAAAGTGAAGCTGGCCATGGTAAATATAATTTACCTTCATAATGACTAGAGTATGCCACTAAATAGACAACAAATTTTCTCTGACTAATCCAAGCTGCGAGTAATGGGACCACATCACCAACAACAATTAAAAGGTCATAATTAATTGCTATCTTATATAAGCGCAAAAAACTAAGGGCAAGATAAAATATTTGACCTTCAATCAATTCTGTAAATCTACCAAACAAACTTGTATAGCCAATTCCTCCTGTAGAAAATTCTCTTCGAAAACCATGAATATTAATTGCTTCATTTTGGTAAGCATTTCCTTGACCAACCAAAGGAAAAGCTTCAACATGATGACCTATTCTCTGTAATTCAGTTGCTAACAATGCACCAGATACATCTTCACCATGTCCATTACTTATAATAAGTAATTTAGCCAAATTAAAAGTCCAGCCATGACTGAATTTTCTTCAATGAATCCCAATCAGGCTTTCTATTTAGTCCATCTTTAATAGACTCTTTAAGTTCCTTTTCCAGATCTGGCACAATAAATAAAGCTCTTTTTATAAATTCAATATGTTCCCTAACTCCTTTTGAATTAGTTTCAAGAAGAGCAATTGATAAGTTAATTCTAGATTGTGGATCTTGCGGGTTGAGTTTCACTGCAGCTCGAGCAGATCTCAAAGCATTCTGATTCTGATTACATAGTAATTGTAGCCAAGCTAAACAAGTCCAACCTGATGATTGATTTGGAGAAATGCTTGTGATTTTCTCAAAATCTTTAATTAACTTACTTGCCTCTTCGCCAGACTGATACCTAGACATAGCATTATCAAAAAGACTTTCTTCATTTCTATCTATTGGGTTTGAAGTCATAGTCGCATTAAAAAATGAGGTTTTTAATTGTCAAACAGCAAATGAACTTCCACATCCACACGTTTGAGTGGCATTGGGATTAGTAAAATTAAATCCTCCACCGATCAATTCATTGCTAAAATCTAACTGCATTCCATAAATATATAAAAGACTTTTTGGATCGCAAACAACTTTAAAGGATATTCCTTCAAGTGTTTGATATTCATACACTTCATCACCTTCCTGTACATCAACCGAATCAACAAAGTCCATTGTGTAACTCATTCCACTGCAGCCACCTGAGCGCACACCTACACGAAGCAATTGATGCTCACCTTTTTCCTCACACAGTCTTGCTAATTGGTTCATAGCAGAATGAGTGATTAAAATGCCTTTCCCATCTTGAGATGTGTGGGGAGCAGTGCTTGGTGAAACTGAGCTATTCATTGTTTTTATACTTAGTCTAATATCAATTTATTAATAAGCTTAAGATTTTGTCTTATACAACCTTTCCACTATTGTGAATGGTATTAGCAAGTTTATTCAAATAAAGCGATGAAGGTTGCGATAATTGGCGCTGGACTGGCAGGGCTTTCAGCAGCAGTAGATCTTGTTGATGCAGGCCACTCAGTCGAGCTTTTTGAAGCTAGGCCCTTTTTAGGTGGAAAAGTTGGCAGCTGGGAAGATCAAGACGGTAATCACATAGAAATGGGACTACATGTTTTTTTCTTCAATTATGCAAATTTATTTGCTCTAATGAAAAAAGTAGGTGCACTGGAAAACTTATTGCCCAAAGAACATACACATTTATTTGTTAATGAAGGCGGAGATGTAAAATCTCTAGATTTTCGTTTTGCTCTGGGTGCACCTTTTAACGGTCTAAAAGCCTTCTTTACTACACCTCAGCTGAATTGGATAGATAAATTACGAAATGCTCTTGCTCTTGGTACAAGCCCAATTGTTCAGGGCTTAGTTGATTATGAAGGTGCTATGAAAACGATTAGAGCACTAGATGAAATTAGCTTTCAAGAATGGTTCTTAAATCATGGCGGTAGTTTAAATAGTATCCAAAGAATGTGGAATCCGATTGCTTATGCTCTTGGGTTCATTGATTGCGAGGCAATTTCTGCCAGATGCATGCTTACAATATTTATGATGTTTGCAGCAAAAACTCAAGCTTCTAAATTAAACCTGCTAAAAGGTTCTCCTCATAAATGGCTTACAAAACCAATTCTTGAATACATCGAACAAAAAGGAGGTCGACTTCATCTGAGACATCAAGTCAAAAAAATTTGTTATGAAAGTATTGAGAAGCCAGAAGTTACTGAATTGTTATTAAATACTCCTGAAGGAGAAAAAATAATTAAAGCTGATAAATATCTTGCAGCTTGTGATGTACCTGGAATTCAAAAAATTATTCCTGAAGGATGGAAGTCATTCTCAGAATTTGCATGTATAGATAAACTAGATGCGGTGCCAGTGGCAACTGTTCAACTGAGATATAACGGATGGGTAACAGAGTTAAAGAGCAAAGATGCCCAACAAAACCTAAATAAACCATCAGGGCTAGATAACCTTTTATATACTGCTGATGCTGATTTCAGTTGTTTTGCAGATCTAGCCTTAACTAGTCCAGAAGACTACCGGAAAGATGGTCTTGGCTCCCTATTACAATGCGTTCTTACTCCAGGAGATCCATGGATACCTAAACCCTCAAAGACAATAGTTGAACATACTGATAAGCAAATTCGGGCCCTCTTTCCATCAGCAAATAATTTAACGTTAGTTTGGAGTAATGTTGTTAAGTTAACTCAATCTCTTTATCGAGAAGCACCTGGAATGGAACCATTTAGACCTAGTCAATCAACACCAATAAATAATTTCTTCTTAGCAGGCAGTTATACAAAGCAAGACTATATAGACTCTATGGAAGGTGCGACAATGAGTGGGCATTTAGCCGCTTCAGCAATACTTCAGAAGCGATCTAAATTAGAAAAAAATTCTTCAGTATATTGATATGGGACAATGGCTTGAGCATACAGTTGTTAGCAAAATAGATGCTCCCATAAGCCAGGTTTGGAACGTATGGAGTGATCTAGACTCAATGCCTTTATGGATGACATGGATCGAATCAGTTAAACCAATTGACAATGAAACAACTACGCTCCCAGATTTAACAGAATGGACTTTGTCCGCTAATGGTTTTCGCTTTAAATGGAAGGCACAAATAAATGAAAGAGTTGAAAAAGAAAGTCTTAAATGGTCCTCTATTGGAGGATTACCAACGAAAGGGTCCGTAAAATTTGAAGAAAAAGAAAATACTACACTTGTAAAATTAATAATCTCCTATGAATTGCCTAAAGCACTAGCAAGATTCATGAAGGAAGATATTCTGGGAAAGCTAGTAACTAATGAACTGCAAAATAACCTAAATAATTTTAAAAATCTTGTTGAGAGTGGCCATGGAAAGTAATCTAAATTAAGTATCAATTGTTAACCATAATTTACCTTCGAATAGATTTGATACAGGCTTGCAATAAACCTTCAAGGTCATGCTGACTTGCCTCTTGATCTATGCGGTTAAAACATTTTCTACAACTAATGCTTGTCTGAGGGCCTATAGAAATAATCTTGACTCCTAACAATATTTTTTCCCAATCAGATCCCAAAGCTTCTTCAATTAAATGCGCTGTATGGGCTGCTGTTTTAGCACTAGTAAATAAAATTGCATCAATTTTTACTTTAATCAACTCTGTCAAAGTATCTCTAGGAATATCTTTTGGGCACTGCGATTCATATGCAGGGACTTCAACCACACTGGCCCCAGACCTAGAAAGCTCCTGAGCCAAAAAATTTCTTCCTCCAGTTTGTACTCTTGGAATCAAAATTCTTAATCCTAAAACTGATACAGGGAAATGTTGAATTAAACTATCAGCTATAAATTTAGGCGGTACAAAGTCTGGAGTGACCGCAAGGGATTCCAAAAAACTTGCAGTTTTCCTACCAACTGCAGCAACTTTTAACCTTTTAGACAATGCAGAAAGAGACGTTCCAATCAATTGCAATCTTTGCTCTACAGCCATTACTCCATTACTGCTAGAAAAAATGACCCAATGAAAATTCTCTATATCTCGCAAAGCATCATCTAAAGGGGCCCATTCATCAGGAGGACCAATAACTAAAGCAGGAAGATCTAATACTCTTGCACCTTGATTCTCAAAAAGAGAACGGGCTTCTGTTTGTTGATCCTGTGATCTAGTAATAACAACTGTCTTTCCTATCAAAGGAAGGTTTGACTCCATATTCATAGGTTAAGAAATCATCGAATTATGGTCGAAGTTAATTAGTGAATTCTAAAGAGTTGTTCATGGAAACAGCTTTCCCTTTGCTCTTTGCAAATAAAGCTGTAAGAATTTTTTCTTGGGCTTCTGGAATCTGCCCAGGACTATAAGCCGCTGAGATTGAAGGCTCTAATACAGTAAGAAGTCTTTCCCAAAAATAGATACAGCCATAAACAACTAATCCAGAAAGAAGATTATCCTTTTGCAATTGTTCAACAACTGCAACCCAAGGTTCTTTCATGTTTTGATCACCTTTGAAGGGATTACCTCTAAAAAAAAGTTGGAGCAAGAAGGGTCCACTCCCAAGACGATCTAAAGCCAACGGTTCCTCTTCACTGTCTTGCCAAGGGCTAACTCCTAAAGGGTGACAAACAATATTTCTAAACCCATTTTGTTGAGGAATCATTAAAGCTGGTGAAGAGTTGCATAGTTGAAAACTTGATAAAGCTTGATCGATTTTAATTAAATTCACTAAATCTCCGGACCGAGCAATTCCATGAGGGTTCTTAATCTGAATTGAAACATCAACAAGCTTATGAACTAGGGAAATATCCTTTGCTTTGACAAACTGCTGGGTTTTCAATTCATCTTCTTTTTGAAATTGATTCGAGCAATTTTTTTTTATATCACAGAATGCCTTTCTTCTTCTTTTCAATGATTGATCCAGTCTTCTTAGAGGAATTCTTCCTTTCATAAAAGCTTCAACAAGTGCATTGATAGCAATAAATGGTTCTCGAGGCATAAGAAGCAAATCCGCCCCCGCTTCAAAAGCCAATACAGCTGCTTCCCCAGAGTTATATCGATCACTTATTGATTTCATAAGTAAGGCATCAGTAACAACCAACCCTTCAAATCCCAATCTTTTTCGAAGCAACTTCACTAAAATCTTGCTTGAAAAAGTTGCTAAGCATGTTCGATCTATGTTCCTTAAAAGAACATGCGCTGACATAACACTACTGACACCTGCCTCAATTAATGACTGAAAAGGAATAAGCTCTAATTGTTCCAATCTTTGAAAATCATGATCAATAATTGGCAACTCCAAGTGTGAGTCAACTCTTGTATCACCATGACCCGGAAAATGTTTCGCACAACTCATCACACCCTGCGAAACTATTCCTTTGTGAAAAGCACATGCAAGAACAGAGGCAATCTGAGGATCTGATCCCCAAGCTCTCATGTTTATAACCGGATTGAAAGGATTACTATTTACATCGCAAACAGGCGCCAATACCCAATTCAATCCACAACGACGAGCTTGATCACCAACACATTTTCCATACTCTTCAGCCAATTTAATTGTATGGTCAGGGTCTTTTAAGTATCTAAGACCCAATGCCATAGGAGGTGGCAAAAAGGAACCTCCAGCAAACCTTTGACCTACGCCCTCTTCAACATCAGCGCAAAAAAGAAGTTCCGTATTACAAAGGCTCTGTAATGTTGCTGTTCTTTCCTGGATTTCATTAACAGTTCCTCCATACAAAATCACTCCACCAACTCCATCTCGTAACAAGTTTTTCAATTCTTGATTAGATAGTTCCCATGCCGGATATTCCCGCAATGAATCCAAAGCATGTCCACTAGCTCTAACCACTAAAAGCTCAGCAACCTTTCTCCTAAGCTCAAGCTGTTGTTCTGCGTTCACAATTGCTCTTGATTTTCAATGAAATCCGTATTCTTAGCTTTTCTCTCATTTTCTAATTGACCTAAAAGATCAAGCACAGGAATACCTTTTTCCATGCCTCTATCAAGCTTAAAAACAACTTCTGGAGCTCTGCGCATCTTCAATCTTCTACCTAATTCTCCTTTAAGAAAAGATTGAGAAGCTTCTAATTCAGAAAAAACTGTATTTTTTTGAGTTGAATTTCCAAAAATACTTACAAAGATCTTGCAATGCTGCAGATCACCTGAAACCTCAACATCAGTAATAGAAATCATAGTCGTCTGAATGCGATGATCTTTCAGTCCATTTAATAAAAGATGACTCATCTCCTTTCGAATCAGTGCAGCAACTTTTTCAACACGTCTACTTTGAGTCATGACTACAGCAAAGATGATGGGAAAACCATTCCACGAACAATAAAGACCAAAGTCAAAAGGCCGCTAATAAAAGCACCAATCAACGAAATAGCTGTAACAGGATTTTTGCTGCGACGAATTAATGGTCCAAGAGAAGCAGCAAAAACCCCGAGAATGATTGTTATCAGATATTTAGGATATCTAGAAACATTTGAAAAAAACTCACCCATTGTTCTCGCTATTTAATATCCTTAATAGCTATTCTGATCTATTTTGACTTAAAAGCTTTATGTTGGAGCTCTATCAATTTCAACATTCTACTTTTTGCCTAAAAGTCCGCATGGTCCTTCAGGCAAAAAAAATGAGTTACAGGACTATTGAAATTTTTCCTGGTCTTGGACAAGTCAATGTTTTCAAGCTTTCCGGACAACGGAAAGTGCCTTTGTTAAAGGATGAGGAAAATGTAATTGCAGATTCCAGTGCAATAATTGAATATCTAGAAAACATTACAAAAGAGCCTCAGCTAATTCCTAGCGAACCACAAGAATCTACAAATGCCCACATTATCGAAGATTGGGCAGATACAACTTTAGCTAAAGATATTCGCATTGAGCTTGTTAGGGCTGCTGCAATTGACCCATCACTACGAGAAGCTCTCTTACCTGAAGATTTCCCAGAATCATTTAAAGGATTAATAAGTAATCTTCCATTGGAATTCATGACTGGCTTAACTCAGGCAATGAATAATGAAACAAGTAATACCTTACTTAATAATCTTGAAAAAATAGCAACCTTAGTTAAGACTAAGCAGTGGCTAGTTGGGAATTCATTAAGTATTGCCGATATAGCCGTGGCTGCTCAATTATCACTACTTTGTTTTCCTGCTTCCTCAGGTGAAAATCTTTTTGGAAAAGGATGTCCTGGATATAAGGATAATCCAAGATTAGAGCCTCTTTTTCAATGGAGAAATAATCTCGAGCAATTGCTCCTTGCAAAAGATCCTACAGAGATATAAATCAGTAATTTTATGTCTAATCCAATAATTAGAGATTGCGATAATTACTTGGTGATGGAACCATGCAAAAACGAACAATTTCTTACAGAAGAAGAAACTATTCAATGGATAGAGCAATGGCTCAAAAAAATGACAAGGCTTCCTGAAGATTTACAAACTGAAGTCTCCACAAGATCCGCTGCAGAAAGATTGCTTGACACTTCGTGTGATCTAGAAATAAAACCTGGTTTTAAAGTTGAATGGTTCGCAATTCGACTCACTCCTGAGAACTCTTAAGCTTTGCGTTCAAAGCTTGCAAAATCAATTGAGCTACTTCCTCTGGAGTTTCCTGGTCAACGGATATATTTAGATCCGATTCAGAGTAAAAACGATGTCGTTCTATCAATAATTTATCTAATGATGAAATGAAATTCTCCGTTTCTAATAAAGGCCGCTTAGCTACATCACCTTTTAATCTTTCAATTAAGCAGTCTCTAATTGGATTAATCCAGATCACTATTCCTTGATGCAAAATACCCCAATTTTCAATGCGAGTCACAACACCACCTCCAGTTGCAACTACAAGTGAATGTCTTTGGCCAATTTCTTTCAGAACTTGTGTTTCAATCTCGCGAAAGCTACTTTCTCCTTCTTCTTGAAAAATCTCTGCGATAGATGATTGTGTAACTTTCTCAATCACATCATCCTGATCAACAAAGCTATATCCTAGTAATCTAGAAAGATGAGGACCTGTCTTAGACTTACCAGAACCCATCATGCCAACAAGATAAAGGATACGTCCACTTAATATTTGATTTAATTCGTTAGTGTCTATGTGATCCTTCATGAAACAGATGGGCGAAGAACTAATTAAGATGTTTTTATTGAGGTGAGAACCAAATGCGTAAAGTCACATCTCAGAACAAGCATGGTAAAGGTCGACGTTGCGTAATTACCCGTCGAGCTGTATTCAGTGCTAGTCATAGATATTGGCTGCCTGAATTATCAGCTGATGATAATTCAAAATGGTTTGGAACATGTGCCATAGCTCCAGGTCATGGACATAACTACGAATTAATTGTCTCTATGGATGGAGAGCTTGATGAAGATGGAATGGTCCTAAACCTTTCTGAAGT
Organism: Prochlorococcus sp. AG-409-F19; assembly: GCA_003215795.1. Taxonomy (GTDB): domain Bacteria; phylum Cyanobacteriota; class Cyanobacteriia; order PCC-6307; family Cyanobiaceae; genus Prochlorococcus_E. The sequence goes on along the minus strand of QCJV01000009.1, from coordinate 5,961 downwards.
TAAACATGCAATCAAAAAAGAAGTAACGAGTCAGCTCGATTTTCGCTTCTTAAATGAAACATGGCCTGAGTTTGATCTGGCAAACGCACAAGGCTGCTTACCAACAACTGAATCTCTAACTCGAGTAATATGGACAAGACTAAAATCTTATTTACCACTGAAGTCTCTTAGGCTATATGAACAAACCAACTTATGGGCAGACTATCTTGGTGAAGGTATGGAAGCTTTCCTAACAATTCGAAGCCACTTTGCAGCTGCGCATCGCTTAGCCAGAGAAGAGCTCTCCCAAAAAGAAAATGAAATAATCTATGGGAAATGCGCCAGGCCTCATGGACATGGGCACAACTACCTTGTTGATATAACAGTGAAGGGGACAATTAATTCACGAACTGGGATGATTTGTGATCTTAGTGCTCTTCAAAAATTAGTTGATGAAAGAATAATCGAACCATTTGATCATACTTTTCTCAATAAAGACATAGAGTATTTCTCCACTTGTGTACCTACAGCAGAGAATATTGCTCTTCATATAGCTGATAAGTTAGCGGAACCAATTAAGAAAATAGGTGCAAACTTACACAAAATTAGGCTACAAGAAAGTCCTAATAATGCTGCAGAGATTTATGCTGATACTCTCAACATAGGTAATGCCAAGATAAGTCAGTATATATAAAAATTGTTAACTTTACCAAGAGTTAGGCTAGTAATAGCAATTAGTTTAGATGGTCGCCTCACCAAAGCAACTGGAGGTAAGGCTGATCTAGGCGGAGCAGCTGACCAAAAAGCTTTAGAAGAAGCTTTAGCATGGTCTGATGCGACATTAATGGGACGAACTACATTACAGATGCATCAAAGTACATGTCTAATTCATGACAAGAAGTTAATTAATCAAAGAAGCAAAGAAGGCAGGCCAGAACAACCTCTTTCTTTAATAGTTAGCAAGCAAGGGGAAATTGATACTTCATGGAAATTTTTTAATCAGCCAGTAAAAAAATGGCTTTTGTGTCCAGATCAAATCTCAGAAGTGGTGTCAAAATCATTTGATAATCAATTATTAATGAGGGAAACATGGAGGGAAACCCTTGAGATTTTAAATCAGAAAGGTTTCTCTAAAATTGCCCTTCTTGGAGGAACAAAACTAATAACTTCACTTTTGCTAGAAGATAAGGTTGATGAACTACAGCTTACATTCGTACCACGAATTCTTTCAGGTGAATATAGTTGGACATCAATCAAAATGAACAATTTACCAATCGAATTAACCAGCAAAAATGCTTGGATTTTGGAAGATATGAAAGAAATAGGTGGCAATGAGATTCTATTAAAATACTTTAGGAATCGAAATTGAAATATTCAATTAATGCTCAGTGGCATAAGTCAATTAAAGAAATTTCAGAGAACCAATGGAATAATCTAATAGATCATAATTCTCTTCCATTTTATAAATGGAATTGGTTGTTTGCTCTCGAACAATCAGAAAGTGTATCCCCAAAATATGGCTGGCAACCTATTCATCTATCATTGTGGGAAAATGATAGAATAATAGCTTTAGCACCTCTATATCTAAAAAATCATAGTTATGGTGAATTTATTTTTGATCATGAGTTTGCAAAGTTATCTGTACAATTAGGTCTAGAATATTACCCAAAGCTAATTGGAATGAGTCCACTTAGCCCGATCGAAGGTTATAGATTTTTCATAGCAAAGGACAAAGATGAGGAAGAGTTAACAACAATTATTCTTAAGATTATTGACGACTTTGCTATTAAGAATAAACTTCTAAGCTGTAATTTTCTATACGTAAATCCAAATTGGAAAAACTATTTAGAGTCAGTTGGTTATTTAACTTGGACCAATAGGCAAACCCAATGGAATTCAATTGGTGAAATCACTTTTGAAGACTATCTTAAAAGGTTCAATTCTAATCAACGTAGGAATATAAAAAGAGAAAGAAATTCTATTAAAAAGGCTAATTTAGAAATTAAAGTATTAAACAATGATGACATTGATCTAGAAATGCTAAGATTAATGCACAAGTTTTATGAAAACCATTGTGCAAAATGGGGGGTATGGGGAAGTAAATATTTAAGTAATGAATTCTTTGAAAGATTAGAAGCAAATAGTCTCAAAAAAAATATTGTCTTGTTCAATGCACACAGAGGAGACCCTAAAAATCCAGTAGCAATGTCTCTTTGTATTAAAAATCGGGAAATGTTATGGGGAAGATATTGGGGGAGCAAGGAAATAATACAAAACCTACATTTTGAACTTTGCTATTATTCACCAATCAATTGGGCGATCAACAATGGCATCAAAAAATTTGATCCCGGTGCTGGTGGAAAACACAAGATTAGAAGAGGTTTTCAAGCAATTCCCTGCTTCAGCATGCATCGCTGGTACAACAAAAATATGGAGGTCATCCTAAAATCATGCCTACCAAAGCTGAATAACTTAATAGTTGAAGAAATCAACAATTCAAACAATGAAGCTCCCTTTAGAATTCTCTAAGTATAGTTAGAAGAATAAAAAATAGTTACATCAATGGAAGATATAAATATTCAGCAGATTAAGAAAAATGGAAACGGTAAGCAATCTTCTAACTTATAATAACCATAGAAAGAAAATTTTATTTAGAGTAATACATGAAAAATACAAATATTTTCTAGCTAAGGAATTCTCAAATTCAGAAAAGTGAAAGAAAATTATTTCTTTTGAAAAACCTAGACTTGTCTTAATTGGCTAGATTTTGTAATTTTAAGATATGAATACAAACATTTCCAAAGAAGAAAAGGAAAAGCTATCAAAACATATTGATGATACTTACTCTTCAAGACAAATTGCTTTAGACCCCAAAGGCTATTTCTTAATTCAAGTCAACCAAGAGGAAAATGAATTAATCGTTAAGCATTTTAGTAATGATATTGATGAGCAAGGAATAGCAAAGGACCCTGAGACTGGAGAACCCCTCAAATGTAAAGATGGGGAAAAGCGAGTACCAATTAAGATCTTTAAAGGAAAGACCGCAAAAGAGGTTGGCATACAATTAACAGAAGGTAAGGAGCCTTTTCCAATAAGCAAGCTTGATCATGCGCTTTACCTTGGAAGAGAGCTTCAGAAAGCTGAATATTGTTTAATGAATGGAAAGTCTTACATTCAAGACTAAGTTTAAAAAAAGATCTAAATCTCCACAAAAGGTACCTAGATCTGTTCTAATAAAAAAAACCTAGATTGAAAATGGGAATTTTATTTTACTTTGGACTTGTTGGCATTGGACTTGGTACAGCATTTGCTATCAGCAAAATTCTAAAAACTGTTAAATTGATCTAATTTGTTTGTCTGAATAGATGAAGATGGATATAAATACGATCAAAAAACATTTTAAGCAACATAACACCATCAGTGATCATTTATTTTCGTAACTAATTTTCTCTTGCCGATACAACCATTTCCGTTGCTCCAACAACTTCACCAATCAAGTCATACAAATCTGAACCCGTCAGCAAAACTGGTATCATCATCCCTTCCATTAACTCATCATCATCTGGTGCCATTGGGATCCTAACTGTGCCATCAACTTCTGGAGCAAAGCGAAAACAGCGGCCTACAATCTCTTCAGTATCAGGCTCCCTTCTTTCAAGTAATACATCTACAATCCTGCCAACCCAACTTTGATTTTTCATAGCAGCAATAGGCTGCTGAATTGAAATTATTTTATCTTTTCTTGCCACAGCAATATCTTCAGGAACTTGCTGATTTAGATTTGCAGCATTCGTTCCCTCCTCAGCAGAAAACGTAAAAACACCAATATGATCAAACTCCTCGTTCTGAACAAAAGAAACTAGGTGGTCAAAGTGTTCTTGTGTTTCCCCAGGGAATCCAACAATCAAAGATGTTCTAAAAATCGCATCTGGTATTTGATCTCGAATTCTATTCAACAAGTTTGTATTCAAATTTACCTGCCAAGGGCGATTCATAGCCCTAAGGACGTCAGGATGACTATGTTGTAATGGCAAGTCAAAATATGGAAGTATATTTGGAACATCCTTAAACACATTAATTACATCTGAAGTCAAGCCAGTAGGGTAAGCATAATGAACCCTGATCCAAGGAATCTCAACATCTCCAAGAGCTTTTAAAAGACTTCCAAGAGAAGGTTTTCCATAAATATCTAAACCATAGTTAGTAGTTATTTGACTAATCAAAATTAATTCTTTAACTCCCTCTGATGCAAGCCGTTTAGCTTCTAAAACAATTGATTCAATCGTACGGCTACGTTGCTTTCCACGTAGTTTAGGAATAATACAAAAGGCGCAACTGTAATCACACCCTTCAGCTACTTTGATATAGGCAACAGCCTTACCAGTTGTTCTATAACGAGGAAGTTTCTCATCACCTACAAATTTTGGTATTTCGGAAACTTGATTAACTATTTCTCCCTGCTCTATTCTTTTTAATACATTCAATATATGTTGATAGTCTCCAGTTCCCACAATTGCTTTTGCCTCTGGAATTGACTGCAATAACTCATCTTGGAAATGTTGAGCAAGGCAGCCAGCAATTATGATTTCTTTACCCATATCAGCCAAACCAATTAATGTCCTAACAGACTCTTCTCTAGCTTCCTGAATAAAACTACACGTATTAACAACTACAAGAGATGCATCAGATGGATTAGAACTTACACAATATCCACCTTGATCCAATAAACCCATCATATGTTCAGTATCCACAAGATTCTTTTCACACCCCAAATGGACAAAAGCCACAATTGGTTTTCCTTCTGAATGAAAAGCAGTATTTTCTATGACTTTTGATTCAATTACTTTCCAATCATCATTGAAACGCGATCTAAAATCAATGGCCAACAAGAAATTATGACTGTATTAACTCAAAATAAAAGACTATTTCGATAAAAACTGTAAGAATCAAGCAATCATGAAAATGTCACATGGGGAAAGTTCGCCTTAAAAGTCGGAGAAGACAAGAACAAGGCTCCAAATTAGCAAGGGTTTTTATAGGAATACTCGCAACAATAGGGGTTATAGATACCGGTTCAATAACCATACAAAGATGGGGCTGGATTAGCTCAATTTCTTGCCCAGGTGGAAGCCAAGGTTGTGACAGAGTTCTAAATAGCGCTTGGGGCACAGTCTTTGAATTAAATGGCCAACCTATTCCATTATCTTTACTTGGTTTTTTCAGCTATTCAGCAATTCTTATTATCTCAATAATCCCTTTTTTACCATTGCTAAGTAAAAGTTCAATAGATCTTTCTAGGAAAGCTTGGTGGGGATTATTTATCCTCTCAAATTGCATGACTATCTTCAGTTTTGTACTTATGGGAATAATGATTTTTAAAATTCAAGCAATATGTTTATTCTGTATTATTTCAGCATTATTATCAACTTCTATCTTAACTTTAACAATAGCTGGTGGAGGATGGGAAGAAAGACGAGACTTAATTTTTAGAGGCATCGTAATAAGCACTATTATTTTCTTAATGAGTCTAATTTGGTCATCTTATGTTGATCCTGAAAAGAAAGTTACATTAGGAAGAAGTGAGGGTTCTGCAGCTATCGTTTCGTCAAAAAGTAATACTTCAGCCATTCTTTTAGCAGAGCATCTCAACAAGATTGGTGCTGTAAAATACTCAGCCTATTGGTGCTCACATTGTAAGGATCAAAGAGAGTTATTCGGTAAAGAAGCTACTTCGAGATTAAATATTATCGAATGTGCTGAAGATGGGAAGAATAGCCAATCTGATATTTGCAAGGCAAAAGGGATTAATGGGTTCCCAACTTGGGAAATAAATGGAAGAATTGAATCAGGAGTAAGGAGTCTTAAAGAGTTAGCAGAATGGAGTAATTATAGAGGTCCTAATGATTTCTAAATTTTGTTCACTTTACAACCCTTGTTTTAATAAGTTTACCTTTGGTCTGAATTGAATGGCATTGCCAATAA
>QCJV01000008.1 GCA_003215795.1 Prochlorococcus sp. AG-409-F19 | reverse complement strand
GTTATTGATCTTACAGTAAAAAACCTTGCGATGAGTACAGCCATGACATTGCATCATCAACTTAATAATAAACCTGACAAGAAAGCTGCATCTGAAAATATCCAAAGAAGATGTATAGAGCTTTTAAGGTTACTAGAAACACATTCTGTTAAAGAAAGGCTTGAAAGTCTTCTGGAAGCAACAAATGGAAAGGGGAAAGATGTGGATTTTCTTAATCGATGGAACTACGACGATGCTCAGAAAAGAGAAATAGCAAAAGCAATTAATTCAATTCCTGAAAATTGAAAAAAAAAAGGAGCCCCACCCCCCCTTTTTTTTCTTTGATTAATTAATTACTAATCTCTGCGTCCTCCGCCTTGAAGAGCAATAATCAAACGAAGTATGAAAACAAATAAATTGATATACGTTAAATACATTCCCAATGCGCCCGCAAGGTACTGCTCATCGTTATATCTTCTAGGCATTGTATAGAAATCTACGAAAGACATCGCAACAAAAAGAACTGTCCCAAAGCCTGCAATCATCAACTCAAAGCCGCTTCCACCAAACATTCCTGGAGCGAAGAAGCCTCCAATAAGTTGAACAACCATTGCAATGATTAAGCCTATGAGACCTAATCCAACAGCCCCACTTAAAGCCTGACCAACGCTATCACTCATTTTTCTACCTACTGATGAAGCGATAACAAAGGTTATTCCTGTAGCAAAAGCTGCTGTGCCAACTGAACCGATACCTGCAGTACCAATAGCAATTGCAACAATTCCACTAAGAGTAAAACCTGTTAAGACACTAAAAGCAGTAAGCAGTGGCAAAGCTTTTGCATTATTTGCATTATTTGCAGCACTTGTAGCCATGAAAAACAGAACTATTTCTGCAATCAGGGCTACAAATGAAAGAGGTTGAAACAGAGCTGGATTAGAAGCCAAGAGAGATAATCCACTCAAGACTCCCAAGGCCGTAAGGACCATCCCGCCACCAACGTAAGGCAAAGCCTTATTAACTACATTTGGCCCCACTAAAGAGCCTGATTGAGCCTCGCGAATGGCTTGTTGAAAATTGCTACTTGCTGGCATATGTATCCAAGTAATTAATTAATACTTTGACAGAAAAAAAATATTTGCGCGAATTATATTGTGCGGATGTCACGAACTTTTCTCTTTTTTTGCATAAGCATCAACTACTCGCTGAACAAGTTGGTGTCTAACAATATCGGCAGAAGTCAATTTGCAAATAGCAATGCCTTTAATTTTTTTAAGCACCTCAATTGCTTCAACAAGGCCACTAATTTGTCCTGATGGAAGATCAATCTGAGTTATATCACCTGTAACAACCATTCGAGACCTTTCTCCCAAGCGAGTAAGCGCCATGCGCATTTGTGCAGAAGTTGTATTTTGAGCTTCATCAAGAATGACGAAAGAGTCTTCTAAAGTCCTACCTCGCATATAGGCCAATGGAGCAACTTCAATAATCCCCTTCTCAAACAACGATGTTGTTTTCTCCAAACCAAGCAAAGAATGGAGTGCATCATAAAGAGGTCTTAAATAAGGATCAACCTTCTGTTGGAGGTCTCCAGGCAAGAAACCCAAGCTCTCCCCAGCTTCCACTGCTGGTCTGGTGAGTATAATCCTTTCAATTTTTCGCTCTGACAACATTCTTACCGCCAAAACGGTTGCAAGAAAAGTCTTTCCAGTACCAGCTGGTCCAAGAGAAAAAGTCAAGTCATTGCATTCCATTGCATCTAAATAAGCCTTTTGCCTTAGTGTTCTTGGCCTTAAAAGCTTTCCTCTTTGGCTTCGAGCTAAAACATGATCTCCCAAAGATGCATAATCACTTGTTCTCCCAGTATCAATTGAAGAAAGGGCTGCTTTAAGATCAACATCAGAGACCGCTTGGCCCTCGCCCCAAACCGGGCGCATTAATTCAACCAATGCTGCTGCTCTTTCAATCTGACTTGAAAGACCACTTAATTCAAGTTTTAAGCCTCTTAAAACAATTGATGCACCTGTCAAGGCTTCCAACCTATGAAGCGTTGAGAGCCCTGCACCTGCAAGAGCTATAGCAGCATCTGAATCAGGTAAATCAATTGCAAATCTTCCAGAAGACTCTGCTCCTGTCATAAAAGTATTAATTTTCAGGAGGAGCTTCTTCTGAAGTCGCTGCCTCTATCTTCTTGGACGACTCTTTTGCCGCTGATTTTCTAGTTTCTTCTTGTTTTAACTTGCCAATCAATTGGGCTGGACGAATAGTCTTTTCAAGAATGCCTCCTTTCTCAAGAAGAGAGCGGACAGCATCAGTAGGCTGGGCACCTTGACTTAATCTCAATCTAAGGGCCTCAGTGTCTAGCCTTGTTTCCTTAGTTCGAGGATTGTAAAAACCTAATTCTTGAAGAGGTCGACCATCTCTTCGCGAAGTGCTATTGCAAGCAACTAGGCGAAAGCTAGCCTCTCTCTTCTTACCGAACCGCTTAAGGCGGAGCTTGATCATCTTCGCTGTACTTCTTGGTTGATTGTGTAGTGGCAGTGAAAAACCACTTACCAGTTATATACATTAGCTTGTCATGGCTCATAAGTCTCCAAACCCTTTCTTTTTCTTATGAGGACGCTGACGTTTTGGTGCTCTAACTGAGCCACCAGCACCTTGTGGCATTCCAGGTATTCCGCCAGGTCCTCCAAGGCCAGGCAAGCCTCCCATTCCAGGGAGGCCAGCCCCACTAGACATTTGTTTCATCAAGCCACGCATTTTTTGAAAATCTGACAAAACCTTATCCATTTCTGCAGGGGTATGGCCACTGCCAAGAGCGACTCTTCTCCTTCTTGAAGGCTGAGCTGCAAGTAATTCTGGTTGTTTTCTTTCGGCATTTGTCATAGAACCAATCATTGCTTCGATCCTCTTCAGCTGTTCTTCTCCACTCTTCAACATCCCATCGTCAATTTTATTCATTCCAGGAATCATTTTCATTAGTCCTCCTAAGGACCCCATCCTTTTAATAAGTCTCATCTGCTTAACAAAATCAGAAAAATCAAAAGTTGCCTCTTGAAACTTCCTTTGCATTTGCTCAGCATCTGCAATTTCAACTTCCTTCTGAGCTTTTTCAACAAGAGTTAAAACGTCACCCATTCCCAAAATTCTGCCCGCCATCCGTTCTGGATGAAAAGGCTGCAAAGCCTCAACCTTTTCACCAGTACCAATAAACTTGATAGGCTGACCGCTTACCTTGCGAATTGAGAGGGCAGCACCACCTCTTGAATCACCATCAAGTTTTGTAAGAACAGCTCCTGTAATTCCAACTTTTTCATGAAAAGCTCGAGTTAGATCTGCTGCCTCCTGGCCAATCATCGAATCAACTACTAATAAAACCTCATCAGGATTAACAGCTGTGCGAATTCGTACCATTTCATCCATCATGTCTTCATCTATTTGCAATCTTCCAGCTGTATCAACTATTAAATTATCGAAATTTTCTTCTTTAGCCTTAGCCAAGCCTGATGCAGCAATTTCTTCAGGCTTTAAATCTTGACCAAGGCTAAAGACTTCTAGTTCAATCTGTTTTCCCAAAGTGTTCAGCTGATCTATCGCAGCTGGCCTATATACATCTGCAGCAACCAATAATGTTCTTTGTCCTTTTTCTTTTAGGTGCAAGCCAAGCTTCGCTGTGGCTGTTGTTTTCCCTGCTCCTTGAAGACCTGCCATAAGGATGACAGAAGGTTTTTTTGTTGCTTCTGCCAAAGGCGCATTACTACCACCCATTACATCAACTAATTCTTTATGCACAATCTCAATAAATTTCTCTCCTGGCTTAACTCCTCTAACTACATCTTCTCCAATAGATTTCTGACGAACTTCTTCTACAAACTCTTTAACGACAGAAAGGCTAACGTCTGCTTCTAAAAGAGCACGACGAACTTGCTTAAGTGCGACCTCCACATTATCTTCATTGATCTGCTTTTCACCTTTAAGACCTTTTACAGCATCTTCAAAACGTGCAGACAGCTCATCAAACATTTAACTAAGATTTTTGTTCATATTCTTCCAGCCTAGCTAAATAAAAAGCCATAAAAGAAAAGTTCCTTTATTTTTCACTTCCAAAGTCAATCAACTGCCACTTAGACTTCTTTCTACCTAATACATACTTCACTTTCAAAGAAGGTAGAGCTGTCTCGGAAAGAATCTCTCCAGATTGCTTGACAAGTTTGTCATTGTAGTTGATCTCAACTTTAACAGCAATTCTTTTGCTTGTTTGATCTAGAATTTTCAAAGATTTGATTTCCGCATTAATAATTTGTTTCTGACCTAATGCCTCGTCCTTCCTTCTCTGTTCACTAACTATCTTTACAAGCTGGCTTCTTGCTACAACTGATAAATTACTATTTTTTCTACCTGCAAGAATATCGCCTTTTGCAAGCAACCAAGCTTCTATCAGTTTAAGGAGTTGATCTTTGCTGGGAGTTTCGGCAGTTAAAGCTTTAAACTCCAAAATGGTTGATTTTGGAATGTTTTTTTCCGCATTAGCTTCATCATTTACTGCAGTCCTTTCAATATTTGTTTTCTTCTTAGCCAAGGATACTTCTGGTGTTTTAATGTTTTCCCGAATCTGACTCCTAATTGAAATCCAACCTATCAAAGATCCAGAAGAGAACATACTAATAAAAAGCAAAGGGGCAAATATCATCCTTTTATTTCTTAGCTTTACTCTTTTCTTAAATGTTTTAAAAGAAGGAATATTTAAAATAGGAATAAATCTTTTATAAATTGCAAGAATGTTTTCTTTCAGAGTCTCTCTTTCAACAACATCTTCACTTACAGTTTCACTTCCTAAAGGAAATTTATCAGATCTAGTTACAGCTCTATGGCCACCTTCTTCGATTTCTTCCGTCGAGGCTAATGACTCTGAGATTGTTTTTTCGGGAGACAATCCAGAAATAAATGAAAAGCCTGCTTTAGCAATACCTAAAGCTCCTTTCTTCTCAATCTTTTCAAGATATTCTTGAACATCTCTATCTGCAAACCAAGCTTCTAAATCAACAGTTTCAACTTCTATATCTCTAAAACCAGGAAGAACATCTCTTAACAGCCAATTTCGAGAATAGTCACATAATGCTGCAAGCTTTTCCCCTGGGTATGAATCAAACCATTCTTTTAAACCAGTATCACTGCTATTAGCAAAACATTCCTCCGCCTGCTTCAGATCAGCAAGTAAAAGATCTATGCAGCCAAGCAGAGGCATTGCATCAAAACCTTGCAAATTGAGTTTATTAAGCTTTTTCCTGGCTTTTTGCAAAGATTCAGGCTTTCTTCTGAAGAAACCAGAAGCGACTAGGGAGATAGCACATAAGAAGCCTGCATCAACAGAACCATTTTTCTCCCAATGCCAAAACAAGTCTATCTGTTCTTGAACTGTCAGAAAATTCCTTATTTGCTGAAAAAACAACTCAAAATCTGATTGCTTTAATTCCGTATTCGAATGATTAAGTTTCTTGCCTTCCAATCCACCTCGCTTTAAAACAAACCCATCAAGTAAATTTAATCCATCTTGATGAGCCTTTTGATCTGAAAGATCTCTGCTCAGTAAGTCAAGGATCCTATAAGGCAATAGTGATTCAAGCTCCTGTTCAAGCATTCTCCTCTTTTCAGGTAGCTTTCCCATTCTTTGCAGCAAATGAATACCTTCTTCTAAAAGTTCCGCAGCAGATGAATAATGTCTTTGTTCTTGTTCTTGCAAAGCAGCATCTCTACAAGAAAGAGCTGCCAATAAAGTCAAATCAGATTCTCTACCACTCCCAAGCGCAGGCGCCTGAGGTGGTTGGAGTGCTTTCCTAGAAAGCTTAAAAGCTTCATAAGAAATATTTGCTTCCCATAAAAGTATTAAGCCAGCAACATCTCGGTTTGACGAAAATTCAAGGCCTTCAGCCCCGCTCAACAAAGCGGCTTCATACTTCTCTCGTGACTCCTTATCACAAAGTAAATCAGCAGATCGGCGCAAAAGCTCCGATCGCTGTGAAATAACTTCAGGGGTAAACCCCTTATCAGGAGTACGATCTAAGCGTAACTGGAAAAATCGTAGTACTTCCTCAGGTCCTGAAGAAGGACTAACTCCAAGTAAACGAAAATGATCGATCGGCAGTTCCAATCCAGAATCGGGCTATTAGCATTAAACTTTAGACAGAACAAAGATCTATGCAATGCTTATTACTTCCATAGACCTTTAAAGTTATACATAGATAAGCAGGCGATTAAATGACTCAATCAACAAACGTGACTAATCAACAAGCTAAAAATAATCTGAATTTGGAAGGCGCACATGCAGAGCGACTAAAGAACATCTCGGCACAAAAGCCAGCTCCTATAGATCGTGAAACAGGTCTAAGGCTCTTTAAAGACATGACATTAGGGAGAAGGTTTGAAGATAAATGCGCGGAAATGTATTACAGGGGAAAGATGTTTGGCTTTGTTCATTTGTATAACGGCCAAGAAGCAGTTAGTTCAGGAGTAATTGGGGCAATGAAACAAAAGCATGACTGGTTTTGTAGTACCTATCGTGATCATGTTCATGCTTTAAGCGCTGGTGTACCAGCGAAAGAAGTGATGAGTGAATTATTCGGCAAGGAAACTGGATGCAGTAAAGGGAGAGGAGGATCAATGCATCTATTTTCCAAAGAGCATCACCTTCTAGGTGGCTATGCATTTATTGGAGAAGGTATCCCTGTAGCACTTGGATCAGCATTTACTAGTCGTTACAAAAAAGAAGTTTTTAATAACAATGCAAGTGACTCGGTTACAGCTGCATTCTTTGGAGATGGAACCTGCAATATTGGTCAATTTTACGAATGTCTAAACATGGCTCAACTATGGAAACTGCCTATTATTTTTGTTGTTGAAAACAATAAATGGGCAATAGGAATGGCCCATGATCGAGCAACTAGCGAACCTGAGATTTGGAGAAAGGCCAATGCTTTTGGAATGACAGGGGAAGAAGTAGACGGGATGGATATACTTGCAGTTCGTGGAGCTGCGCAAAGAGCTATTCAAAGAGCCAGATCAGGTCAAGGTCCTACCTTGCTCGAGTGTCTTACCTATAGATTCAGGGGGCATTCCTTAGCTGATCCTGATGAACTACGTTCCTCAGAAGAAAAAGAGTTTTGGGCTAAAAGAGATCCAATAAAATCTTTTGAAAAGAGTCTTTCCGAAACAGGCCTTATTACAAGCGATGAGCTACGAGCAATCGAAAAAGAAATTGATCAAGAAATCAATGAAGCAGTAGAGTTTGCTCTTGGATCTTCTGATCCAGATCCTTCTGAATTAACGAAATATATTTGGGCAGAAGACTAAAATAGTCGCTTGGTTCTTCAAGTCAAAAACTATTAATTAAATCCCACTAGGTAGCTTTCTAGTTAAATTCCTTAGTTTACGGAGGGACTTCAATTCAACTTGTCTAACACGTTCTCGAGAGACCTCAAGCAATCGTCCTATCTCGGCAAGGGTATGCCTATCATTTCCTTCTAAACCAAATCTAAGCTTAAGAACATGTTGTTCCTGCTCGCTTAAATGAGTCAACCAGCGCCCAAGCTGTTCTTGATGAATACTTTGTTCAACTTTATCCAAAGGTTCCTCCGCAGAAGCATCTGCAATTAAGTCACCAAGAAAACTACGTCCATCATCTCCATTTACTGGTGCATCAAGGCTACTAGTAGTAAGCGCTTGACGCAAAATAGAATCAAGCTCTTCAACTTCTATATCCATTTCTTCGGCTATTTCAATGCGATTAGGAATAGCGCCTAATTTATGAGCCAAATCAAGGCTTACTTTTCTAATAGCTGCAAGTCTTTCACTTAAATGGACTGGCAAGCGAATAGTGCGAGATTGACAAGCAATCGCTCTGGTCATGCTCTGACGAATCCACCAGAAAGCATATGTCGAAAATTTATACCCACGAGTTGGATCAAACTTTTCTACAGCTCTTTCTAAACCAAGAGAACCTTCCTGAACTAAATCTAAAAGTTCTAGGCCCTTGCCTTGATATTTCTTTGCAACACTAACGACAAGACGAAGATTAGCTTTCATCATCCGTTCTTTCGCTCTTCTCCCAATTCGAATCAACCTACGTTCATGAGAACTGAATTTCTTCGTTTTTTCGTCAACCATCCCATCTTCAGTCAAATTCATCATTATCTGTACTTGATTACCTAATTCAATTTCTTCTGCAGGAGTCAACAAAGGAACTCTTCCTATAGTTGCTAAATACCAACTAATAGGGTCAGAGCTACGCCTTTTGTGTGATTCAGCTGCCTTGGGTGCTGATGAAACCATTTTTTCTATTTCCCAAAACGTGTAGTAACTTTCCTACAGATTTTGGAAAAGAGGCCAATGCTTCAAAAACCCTACAGATTCTTGCTTTGAAACGTACACATTTCCACAAAAAAGCGTCAATAAACACGCCAATATGTATAAAAGTAAACTTTTTAGTGTTGAAGCTTCTTCATAACAATTCCTAATTTTTTAGAAATCAGGCTTGCATTTGAGCCTTCCTCGCATTTTTTTGCAGCATGTGCATGAATTAAAACTGCCAGTGCAAATAAATCATGATTAAGTTTGTTTTTTGAACAACTGCCCAGTGCTCCAACCCCTGCAACAAAGCCTGCCAACAGATCTCCTAAACCCGTTCGAGCCACGACACTAGACGTATTCACCAATTGCCAAACGGAGCCAGAAGGAGAAGCTATAACACTATGGGCTCCTTTAATTAATACTCCAACCCCACTTGCCTCAGCTGCTACAGCTGCTGCTTTCAAAGGGCAAGAAGGATCTATCTCTGGGAACAAACGAGAGAATTCATCTATATGAGGGGTTATCCATGTAAGGCCTTGACGTTTCCGTAGCCATTTCCACCCTTCATTGGAGCTAGATAACCTATTTAGCCCATCAGCATCAAGTACTAACAGTCCAGCAAATTCTTCAAGAGCTAAAGCAAAGTGATCCCAATTTTCATCTGCAAGGCCTAATCCTGGTCCTATCAGCAAAGAGTCAACACGAGAAAAGTTAATTTTTTCAAAACATTTAGCAAGAAAAACATCTTCATTTTGTGAATAATCGTAATTATGAAAAATCACTTCAGGAACAATCCCAAACAACGAGTTAACTATGTCTGAGGCTAAAACAGTTTGAATACTTCCCACACCACTTGCAATTGCACCTTGCAAGGCAAGTAAAGAAGCACCTTTATATTTCTTGCAACCAGCAACAACAAATACTCTTCCTCTCTTATATTTACTTGAGTTTGGGGCAATTTCTGGGAGGTTAAAAGACTCAATATCATTCGAAGATATTTTCAACGGTGTCTTATTAGAAAATGAATCAAAAAAAACTTTTGGAATTCCAATATCAAGCCTGACCAAAGTCCCTACATTATGCAATGCACGATCCTGGATCAAGCCTCTCTTTATCAAACCTACTGTTAACGTAAATGCTGCTTTTGCAGCACCAGTCTCAAAAATCTTTCCATCTTCTGAACAGATTCCAGCAGGGACATCCAGGCTAATTAAATGGCCTGGTTTGAGCTCTTCACGAGCTTGCAAAAGTCTTCCAATCTCTTGGGGTATTGGCCTGGTTTGGGAAAGACCAAAAAGAGCCTCAATCCACAATGCCTCATCAGCAGCATCAGGCTCAATTTGCAGTTGAGTTATCCCAATAGAAATACAATAGGAAAGATGTTTTGCAGTTAAAGGCTTTTTAATTTCAAGTGGGCACCATATAGATACTTCGACACCTGCTAAATGAAGCTCCCTTGCTAAGACAAGACCATCTCCACCGTTATGACCAGGCCCAACTAAAACAAGAACCCCTTTATTGAGAAATTCTCGATTCTCCATGAACCAACCTTTCATCTTCAAGCCAACTTTTTCCATTAATGCTTCTTCAGGCATTCCATGCGAAAAAAGTTTTTCTTCTAATCCTCTCATCTGTGAAGATGAGACAATTAAATGATCAGCATCAGAAGCAGGCCAGCTCAAAACTGTTCAACATTTACTCCCAAACTATTAAAAATTTAGCAGGGCAATGACTATTAAGCCAAAACAAACATCATGTTTATCGATCAAACAAAAAGCAGAACCTACGCCTGAAGGAGAAGAAGTCTTAAAAAGATTAAAAGAAGTTCGCGGTGATCATGAGATCGCTGTAGGCCTTTCTGGAGGAGTCGACAGTTCTTTAACTGCTGCTCTTCTTGTAGAAGCAGGGTGGAAAGTTGAAGGGATAACTCTTTGGTTAATGAGTGGCAAAGGTTCATGTTGTACAGATGGTCTTATTGATGCAGCTGGCATCTGCAAACAACTTCAAATTCCACATCATGTAATTGATGCAAGAGAAAACTTTAAAAAGGAGATTATTGAATCTGTAGTTCAAGGATATGAAGAAGGTATTACTCCTTTACCCTGTTCAAAATGCAATCGTTTTGTAAAATTTTCACCAATGCTCGAATGGAGCAACGAAAAGCTAGGGATAGATCGCATTGCAACAGGTCACTATGCTCGAATAAGATATTTTCATGAAGATACAAGTGAACACAATAATCAAAAACAAATAATTAACCGTCATCAACTTCTAAGAGGTCTGGATGAATCAAAAGATCAAAGTTATTTTCTTTACGACTTATCCCAAGAAGTTCTTGGGAAAGTGGTTTTTCCTCTTGGAGAATTAAAAAAATCAGAGACAAGAAAAGAAGCAAGTCGATTGAATCTAAGAACTGCAACTAAACCCGAAAGCCAAGACCTATGCCTAGCTGAGCATCATGGTTCTATGAAAGCATTCTTAGACAATTATCTACCACCTAATAACGGAGAGATTGTTCTTAAGAATGGTACGGTTTTGGGTCATCATGATGGTATTGAGCACTTCACCATTGGTCAAAGAAAAGGGCTAGGGATTGCCTGGGAAGAACCCCTTCATGTCATAGAAATAGAAGCTTCAACTAATCGAGTAATAGTAGCTCCTAGATCAGACGCAAGCCAGATAGATTGTACTGTTGGTGAAATCAACTGGGTCTCAATTGAGCCACCTAAGGAGGATCTTAAAGTAGAAGTTCAATTACGTTATAGAAGCAAACCTGTAGTAGCCACTCTTACTCCTATAGAACCTTTATTAAAAGATATTCAAAGCAAACGACCTTATCGTTGCAATTTGCTTTTTCAATTGGAGCAATTTTCTATTACTCCAGGACAAGCTGCAGTTTTCTATGACGGTGAAGTTCTACTTGGAGGCGGAATAATAGAAAAAAATAATTTGGGCTAAACAATCATTATCAAATGGTTCTTTTGAGTTGGCAAATCGCATAAAGAGCAATTATTAAACTAGTTATCAATGGCAATTCTTTCCAACGAGCATAACCACTGATTTCATTAGATAAATGCACATCTATAGAAGCGACTTTATTCTTAAAAGGAGGTATTAATGATAAGACTTCTCCTGAACTTAAGACTAAAGAAGTTGGGCCAGTATTTGCAACAGTAATTACATCCCTAGCTAATTCAATACTCCGCAATTGGGCCAAGGCAATGAACTGCTTTTGAAGAGACAATGGATAGGGATCTAAGTTAGCAATAGATAAAATCCATTCAGCTCCTCTCATTGTTGCCTTAGCTAAAGCATTTCCATCACTAAGTTCATAACAAATAGCAACGCCTACTGGTGGTCCATTCCAACGAAGTAATCTTGACGCTTCCCCAGGCTCAAGACCACCTACAAAAGAAAGACCTTTTGGAGTAATTCCAGGCAAACTCGGTAGCCATTCTCCTAATGGAACTAAGCGATATTTATCAATCACTTCTTTAAAACGTGTTTCACCCTCTCTGAAAACAAGCAAAGCACTTCTTTGCTTTCCATCAATCCAACGAAATCCTCCTGTGAGGAATGGAAGTGAAGCAGGAGAAGCAAGTATCTGATCTGGTTGCATTGTTCCTTCAGGGGCAACCAAAAAGTCAGCATTCATTTGTTTGGCCTGCTCTAATGCTGCTTGAATAGAATCAGGAAGTCTCTTTAATTGCAAAGTTGTGAATTTCTCTCTTGTCGGAATGTTTGTTTGCCAAAGAGCTATTCGCTTAGTAGATGAAAACTTGTCATTAGAAATAAGTTGCCAACCCAAATAATGAATTAGCAATAAAGCGAAAGCACCCCAAACCAATAAACCCAACAAAGGTCTCCCTCTTCGCTTTGCAACTCCAATCTGCCAAAGCCACCACCCCATTAACAATTGAATGGTAACTACTCCTCCTGCACCAATCCACCTGGCCAAACCAACCAACCATCTATCCTGAGGCAAAAAGCTGACACTTAGTCCAACCCAAAACAGTGGGCTTTTTGTAAGACATACTTCTATCAAACCCCAAATCAATGCCAAAGCAAAAGCAGATAAAAGTTGCTTCTTAATTGAAGTTTGATCAGTGTTATAAAAAAAAGACGTATTCCCCAAAAAGCACCAACATCCAACTAGCAAAGCCCCAAAGACGCCACAAGAGAGCCATATCAATACCGCAATTGGAAGACTTAACCACTCAGAAACACCTAACCAAGTCAAAGGGTGAAGTGCTAAAAGCCAACGATGACTTAGCAAAGTGGCGACCCCCCCCCACAAACAACCCGCAGTCGGGAAATTTTTAGATGCCCAGAGCAACGCCAGTGCAAATAAAGTAAACAAAAAGCCACCTTGAGATAGGCCTACACCAGCAAGGAGGCCCCCAGATGTTCCCAAAAAGAATGCCAAATATTTTTTACTACTATTACTCATCTTTTCAGGCACCACAAAAAACTATTTGATTTTTACTCTTTCCAAAAACAAAAAGCCTTAATGACAATTCTTCTGCAAGAATCAATCCAGATGAATTATAAATTTCCGTGAAAGAAATCTTCATTAGTTTTTCAGTTTTCCTGGCTTGCATAATTGTGGCGGTTGCCAGTCAAGTCATTTCTCCAACAGTTGCGTCTGCTGAAAACAACGTATCAACAGCTTTTAATTCTGGGGTACAAACCCTAGAGAATCAAACAACAATAAATAATCCACTGGAATTGGATCCAGACGACCCCAACCCTTCTCTTTTCACCATGGCAAACGATTCATCAACAAATACAAGCCCTCTAGGAGGTTCCTTAAAGACAGAAACAACATCCACAGGCCTTCGTATTACTGAGGTTGTAATTGGAAATGGAGAGACAGCTCTAAAGGGCAAGAATGTCTCAGTTAACTACAAAGGAACTCTAGAAAATGGGAAAGAATTCGATAGTAGCTATGGGAGGGCTCCTTTCACATTCCCTCTGGGGGCTGGAAGAGTAATCAAAGGGTGGGACGAAGGAGTTGAAGGCATGAAAGTTGGAGGGAAGAGAGAACTAACTATTCCACCCTCCTTAGGATATGGAGAGAGAGGAGCAGGTGGTGTCATCCCTCCAAATGCAACTTTGATTTTTGAAGTTGAATTATTAAGTGTTCAGTAGAAATCTTTCTACCATAAAAATCAAAAAGCACTCATTAATTCTCATAGCCAAGTAATGTGTTACTAGGTTTTCATTAATGCCAAATGCTTCGTTCGGCAATTTCATCCATTTTAAAAAGTCTTCCTGCAAAGAAAGCACTGGCTCATTGTGATGGGCCTTGTGGTGTATACGATCCTGCATCAGCACGTATTGCTGCTGAAGCAGTACTTTCTATGACCAAAAAGTTAATTGCTTTAGCTCCTCCTGAAGGCAATGATGCAACAGCTTGGGCGACTTATAACAATACTTTCTCAAGATTTGTTGCTGTAAAAGAAGAGCAAGCACAAGAAACAAAAGAAGAACTGTTGATTCTGTGGACCGATTATTTCAAGCCAGAACATTTGGCAGCTTTCCCTGACTTGCATGACACTTTCTGGAAAGCAGCAAAGCTATGTAGCGCTTGCAAAGTCAATATTGATCAAGGAAAAGCTGAGGAGTTAATGGCTGCTGTAGAAAAAATCCATAACATGTTCTGGACATCTAAAGGTCGTTCAGATTCTTGGACCACAGCCAGTTAAGAAATCATCTTGCTCGAAAGAGCATCTTGGGCTTTCTTTTTTCTTTATTAACTGGTTCCCTGAAGCACTGTCGTGTTTCAGGGGATTCCATGTATCCGACATTAAAAGAAGGTGACCTGATAATTTATAAACCTTTTAAAAACTTTGAGTCTGAGCTTTCAGAAGGACTATTGGTAGTAGCAACTCATCCTTTAAAAAAGGAAATCACAATTGTTAAACGAATTTCAAAAATTAATTCTGAAGCAATAGAAATTCTTGGGGAGAATCAGTCAAAAAGCATTGATAGTCGTCAGTTTGGACAAATTCATACAAGTCAAATACAAGGAATTGTAGAAGCCATAATTCCTATTTAAACGTTGTTTAAAAAATATAATAAGATGTTTTCTGAATCCAAAAAAGACCTGTAAAAACTGATAGTGACCCTGTAATAGCAAACAAAAGAGGAATAGCCTTTTTACCCACTCGCAATGTTGCTAAAGACATCACAGAAATAACTACTCCCATTGCAATAACAGAACCTACAAGGTAGAACAACAAATATAGAAAAGCACCAAATGGAGGCAACGCCAAAGCAGGTATAACTGCTAACAAATGACTGGCTCCAGCAATTCCATGAAGAAATCCCAAACTTGTCGAAGCATGAGAGTGACTACTATGTTTTTTCCTTCCTCTTAAATGAAAATGAAAATGTTGATGTTTTGATCCATTCCCATGATTGTGAGTATGAGTATGTATACGTAACCCAAAAGCAGTTTTAATGGTCAATGTCCCTACAATCAGGAGGAATACTCCTACGCATAGCTCAGCAAAATTAGACATCCTTTCAATTTGCACAAAATCCTTAATCAGAACCCCAGCGATAGATAAAAGAAGGACACCAGCAGAATGACCTAATCCCCATTCAAAACCACTCTTAAGAGCCAATCTTGGTTTCCGAAAGGCTGATGGTGCCATTGCAACTAAATGGTCAGCACCTCTCACTACATGCAAAGCACCAGCAGCAAAACCAGTCAAGATACTAAAAAACATTTCATTCAAAAACTTCTTCAAGTCTGCCCAACAAGCAGGCAATTTGTAAATTTTTCTTATAAATAAAAGAAGTAATTACTGAGCGATTATCCAATTTATTCTATCCAATAATTGTCTTCAAAGCTTTTAAAACATCAGGTTGCCTCATTAATGACTCCCCAACTAAAACTGCTTGAGCTCCAAAAGAAACAACATTGTCTAAATCTTTACGAGTAAAAAGGCCAGACTCACTTACGATCAAAATATTCTGTTCTTTTAAAGTACTAGAACATGCTTTAGATAACTTCTCAGTAGTAGCTATATCAGTTTCAAATGTTTTGAGATCCCTATTATTTATTCCGATCAAAGGGAATCCACCAATGGAAAGGACCCTTCCTAATTCTTCCACGTTATGAACCTCAAGCAAAACGGACAGAGAAAGGTTTGATGCTATCTTTTTTAAATAGGTTAGGTCTTGATCAGACAGTATTGCTGCTATTAATAAAATAGCATCAGCACCTGCAGCTCTAGCTTGGTAAATCTGATAAGGATGAAGAATAAAATCCTTGCAGAGTAAAGGCAATTCAATTCTTTGTCGAACATTCTTTAAAACATCAAAACTTCCTTGGAAAAAAGTTTTATCAGTTAATACAGAGATGCATGTTGCACCTCCTTTTTCATAAGCAAGGGCTATTTGAATTGGATCAAAATCTTCTCTAATGACTCCCCTACTAGGGCTTGCTTTCTTAATCTCCGCAATCACAGATGGACAATGATCAGAATCCTTTAAAGCTCTTAAGAAATCCTTAGGTTGAGTCAATGTATTAATTTTTTCAATCAATTTTGACAATGGCACACGTTCTCGAGCAAGCGTCACTTCACGCTCCTTCTCCCAAACAATCTTTTCGAGAATATTACGAGGTTCAGAATCTTTATGCGGTATTGCATATTCTAGATTCGCTACCTGAATTTTAGGATTTGGTGGACGTCGTCGAATCTCCATCTGATAAATCAAGTAAAACTAGTTAAGAGCTTTTCAATTGGTTAGCCGCCTGCTTATAGGCAACTTCCACAACTTCACTCAAAGTAGGGTGCGTATGAACTTCTCTAGACAATTCGATTACAGTTTGCTTTCTTGCTAATGCATTAGCTACTTCTTGTATTAGATCAGCGGCATGTAGGCCGTATATATGAGCACCTAGAATCTCGCCGGTATCTTTTCTGAACAATAGTTTCATTAACCCATCACTCTCCAACTCAGCCAAAGCCTTTGAATTTGCCTTGAAATAGCTTCGAACAATTCCAAGCTGAAAACCTTCCTGAGCAGAGAAGTCGCTAGCCTCGTCTTCAGAGAATCCAACCGAACTTATTTCTGGATGAGTAAAAGTCGCAGCAGGAATACTTCTATAATCAATTGTTCTAATGTTTCCAAGAATATTTTCAACAGCAACTGTTCCTTGTGCTGCTGCAGTGTGCGCCAACATTAACTTTCCAGTCACATCTCCAACAGCCCAAAGATGTGGCAATGGCCGACCATTCGAGAGAACCCGCATCGAATCATCAATAGGTATAAAGCCTTTATTGGTCTCAACAGACAAAGAAGTCAGATTTAAATTTTTACTACTTGGGACCCTTCCTGTAGCAACAAGAACTGCATCCACTTCTAATTCTTCAACCAACTTGCGTGTACTAACATCAGAAAGTTCTATTTTCACTGGGCAACCTGGAGAAACTTTGCTTGCTAGGACACCTGACTTTGCATCTATATCTCTGCCTGTAATCAAATTACGTGCAGCAATCTTTGTTATATCCGGATCGAATGTAGGCATTACTCTATCCAACGCCTCAATCATTGTCACTTCACATCCCAAAGCTGTATAAATATCTGCAAATTCCAATCCTATATATCCACTGCCAATAATTGCGATCCATCTAGGAAGCCATTCTAAATTTACAGCCTCATCACTTGTGAAAACTGTTCGTCCATCCAGCTCAATACCTGGAGGAACAAATGGATCTGAGCCCGTTGCCAAAATAACGTCTTGTGCTGATAAAACGCGATCAACACCATTAATTTCTCTCAACCCAACTTTCTGATCCCCTGCTAGGCGCCCTTCCCCTCGAAGAATAGTCACACCAGCTCTCTCTAATGTTTTTGTCAAATTATTCCTAACATTAGACACTAAATTATTTGCATGATCAGCAATCTTTCGTCGTTCGAAGCGAACAGGTGCTGCATGAATACCAAACTTAGATAAATGGTCAGAATCTGCCAGTTCTCGCACCTTGCCGCTAGCAGCCAACAAGGCCTTTGAAGGGACACAACCCCTATTAACGCAAGTTCCTCCCATTTCCCTAGATTCAATAATCCCAACTTTCATGCCATGTTCAGCAGCATGTTTAGCAGCATCAAAGCCACCATACCCTGCCCCAATGACAATTAAATCAAAATCGAAATTCGTTTTACTCACCTTTCTTGTTTGATACTAAGAGGTCATTCTGGCCCGTAGCCTTTCTAACAGTAGAGGAACTGCAGCAGATGCAACATTTAGAGACTCAACAATTTTATTATGTGGCAAAGTTACTGCATGAGTACAGCAAGCCTGAACCTTTGGATGAATCCCATTCCCTTCATTGCCTAAAACCAAGACTGTTGGCTTCTGCCAATCTATCTCCCAATAAAGAGAACGGTCTATATCAACACATGAGCTAGCGCTAAAAGCCCCAACCACCTGAAATCCTTTATTTTTAGCATCTTTCAATTTATAGGAAAGTTTATCAACAGCATTTTCTTCATGAGAGCCTAAACGCTCAAAAGGCAAATGTATAAGAGCTCCTGCAGAAGCTCTTATACATTTTTGACCTAAGGGGTCAGCCCCCAAGGCAAGCCAAATTAATTCAACTTCAGCAGCCAAAGCAGTACGAAATAACGTTCCTAAATTTCCCGGGTCCTGTAATCGATCAAGAGCCAAAATAAAAGTGGTCTCTTTCTTTTTTCTAGGAAGAGCCGAAACAGGTAAAAGAGAAGCAACTCCATCAGGCGTAACCGTTGAGAGAGATTCTTCAAGTACTGATTGTGTAACCATATGAATTTGAACTCTTTTGGAGAGTTCTTGGAATATTGCATCATGCTCTTCCAGCCATTTTGGTGTCACAACAATCTCAGAGGGCATGCAACATGCTTTCAGAGCTTCTTGCAGCAAATGAGTGCCTTCAAGCAGGAGCATCGAAGCCTCATTCCGTCCCTTAGGTCTTGAGAGGGCCTTTAAACGTCGAACTAAAGGGTTGCGTCGACTAGAAATTAAAGACGTATTCACTGTCTTCCCCCTTATCCTCCTGAATGGTTTCAAGGGGACACAATATAGCTCCTTCCTTGAAATTTAGCGTTGACAAGGTATCAATAATTGTTCAAAAGCTTTTCTGGATTGATTCTTCAAAAAACACAATGCGGATGAGGAGACTTGAACTCCTACAGCAAAAAGCCACATGTACCTGAAACATGCGCGTCTACCAATTCCGCCACACCCGCATAAACATCTTCAAGTCAATCACAAAACCACACAAAAACCTTAAGAAAAGCTTTAAAGTAAGCATAAGTTCCCAAGGATTAAAGAAAAGCAATTGGATAGTATTTCATTTATCTAGAACTGATCTTATGTACTTGTCATCGCCGGTAATTGGTGATTTGATTTAGTGTATGCAAAGAAAGGAAGCTTTAAAAGAAGAGTCAAATCTTTTGCCATTTCTAAAAATTGAAGGTAAAAGAAAGCTTTCAGGTTATATGAAAGTTAGTGGTGCAAAGAATTCTGCTTTAGTCCTTATGGCCGCTTCTCTATTAACAAATGAAGTTGTAGGTCTAAGAAATGTTCCCCAACTTACAGATATTGATGTGATGTCCAGGCTTTTAAGAGCCATTGGATCAAAAATAAGGCAGAGTTCAAACATCTTAAAAATAAAAACTAATAAGCTAAATGATTCATCCAGTAATCTTCCTTATGACCTTGTTCATGCTCTTCGAGCTAGTTTTGTTTGTATTGGTCCCCTTCTTGCAAGGCTTGGAGAAGTCAAGATTCCATTGCCTGGTGGTTGCAGAATAGGGGCAAGGCCTATTGACGAGCATATTCAAGGATTGAGAGCTTTAGGAGCAAGAGTTGAAATTGAGAATGATTATGTTGTCGCAAAAGCCATTAGTCCTCAAAAACGCTTAAACGGTGCACGAATCACATTCAATTGTAAAAGTGTTGGAGCAACTGAAACTATCTTGATGGCAGCAACTCTTGCGCAAGGAACGACAATTCTCGAGAATGCCGCACAAGAACCTGAAATTCAAGATCTCGCAAAGATGTTGAACAAGATGGGTGCAAAGATTCAAGGTGCAGGAACTTCTCAGATCACGATTGAAGGCGTTGACTATCTCAATGGATGTCTCTTTACCGTCATGCCAGATCGTATTGAAGCTGGTACATTCCTTATCGCATCAGCAATTACACGCTCTCCTTTAACTATCTCTCCTGCTATTCCAGAGCACTTAGAAGCCCTAATTATAAAGCTACAAGAATGTGGCTGTTTAATTGAATGCTCAGGTGAAACCATAAGCATCATTTCAAGAAAAAGTCTTCAAGCAGTGGATATCACCACAAGTCCATTCCCAGGATTCCCTACTGATTTGCAAGCTCCTTTTATGGCACTGATGACTACGGTCAAGGGAACCTCAAAAATTGAAGAAACTGTTTTTGAAAACAGAATGCAGCATGTTAGAGAATTACAGAGAATGGGAGCAAAGATTCTGCTAGAGGGCAATACTGCCTTTGTTGTTGGAGGCAATAATGTAAAGGCAACTTCTATAAGAGGAGGAGATTTAAGATCCTGCGCTGCCATGGTTTTAGCAAGCCTTGTTGCTAATGGAACAAGCGTTGTTAAAGGCTTAGAACACCTCGATAGAGGTTATGAAGATTTCGCTGAAAAGCTCAATTCAGCTGGAGCATCAATCACCAGGACTCATAGCCAAGTTCAAAAAACATCGCATCGAACTACAAAAACATATGAAGATACACAAATTCTTTATTCTGATACCGAAGTGGCCTAAAGTTAGAACTTAGTCCTGAACTAAAACACAATTAAGGGAGCGTGGTGGAATTGGTAGACGCACCGCACTCAAAATGCGGCACCTTCGGGTTTGTCGGTTCAAGTCCGACCGCTCCCATATGTTTGATGAATACTTATCAAAGACTTCCTCTCAAATTAGTTAGGGGTAAAGGCTGCTGGGTTTGGGACCAGGAAGGGAATAAATATCTAGACGCCATAGCAGGGATTGCTACATGCAGTCTTGGTCATAGTCACAGGAAATTATTCAAAGTTCTAAATAAACAACTTAGAAAAATTCAACATGTTTCAAATCTATTTTTAATACCAGAGCAGGAAGATTTAGCGCAATGGTTAGTTGATAAAAGTTGCGCGGACAGCGTTTTCTTCTGCAATAGCGGTGCAGAAGCAAATGAAGCGGCAATAAAACTAGCGCGGAAATTTGCTCATATTAAAAAAGGGATTGAAAATCCAATTATTCTTTCTGCTAAATCAAGTTTCCACGGAAGAACTCTCGCAGCATTAAGTGCTACAGGTCAAAAAAAATATCACAAAAACTTTGAACCATTAGTCCCAGGATTTGAATTCTTTTCTTTCAATAGTTTAAAATCATTCCAAGCTTTACAAGGAAAATTAGAGAAGGACTTATCTAGGATTTCTGCTGTATTAATAGAGCCTATTCAAGGAGAAGGTGGCATCTTTCCAGGAGACAAAGCTTTTTTCCATTTCCTTAGAGATTTTTGTACAAAACACAAAATTCTACTTATCTTTGATGAAGTCCAATCAGGCATGGGCAGGACTGGAAAGCTTTGGGCGCACGAACACTTACAAGTAGAACCAGATGCCTTCACTCTTGCTAAAGGCTTAGGCGGTGGGCATGCAATTGGCGCACTTCTTGTAAAAGAATGTGCAAATTTATTTGAGCCTGGCGATCATGCAAGCACTTTTGGAGGGAATCCGTTTGCATGTAAAGCAGCCTTAACTGTTGCCAAAGAGATAGAAAGTAAAAACCTATTGAAAAACATAACTTCAAGAGGCGAACAAATAAGGCAAGGGCTAGAAAACATTGCAAATGATTATTCAAATCATTTCAATGAAGTAAGAGGTATCGGGTTGATGCAAGGGCTAGTCATTAAAGAAGAAAGTTTTTTAAGCTCCCAAGACATCACAAAACAAGCACTTAAGGAAGGTTTACTTATTGTTGGTGCAGGGCCTAAAGTAATAAGGATAGTCCCTCCTTTAATAATTAAAAAGAAAGAAGTAAATCAATTAATATTTAGACTAGATAAATCAATAAAGAGTTTAATTTAATCATCTATATTTGCTAATATGTCAAGCCAAGTAGATCTTTCAAAAATAATACCTTCTTTTAAATCAAGAGGAATGAATCTTGATCTTAACAGAATAAAAAATACAATTATTAAAATGGGGAATCCCTGCAAGCAAATACCTGCAATTCAAATTGTAGGGACGAATGGGAAGGGTTCAATTGCATGTTTCCTTGAAAATTGTTTAACAAAAGCTGGCATAAAGGTAGGTTGTACAATATCTCCACATTTAATTGACTGGTGTGAAAGAATAAGGATTAATGGTCAAATGATTTCTAAAGAAGATTTTAAAGAATGTATAAATAATGTAAATTACTATTCTTCTGAAGAACAATTAACTCCTTTTGAGCTTGTAATAGCCTCTGCTTTTAATTATTTTTCAATCAATCAAGTTGAATTGATGATTTTGGAAGTAGGGTTGGGGGGAAGGCTTGATGCCACAACAGTTCATCCTTATAGACCTTTAATAGCTGTAGCAGGAATAGGCTTAGACCATTGTGAATTCCTAGGGAGGGATTTAAAGAATATTGCCAACGAAAAAGCTGCTGTTATCTCGCCAGGGAGCATAATAGTCAGCTCAAAGCAACATCCCGACGTTCAAGAAGTTCTTCTTAAAACCTCAAAAAAACAAAATTCAACATTAATTTGGGTTCCCCCGTTACCGAAGGCTTGGGTCTTAGGTCTCCCTGGAGAAATACAAAGAGAAAATGCATCAGTAGCAAAAGGAATATTAGAAGCATTGCCAAGCATTGGGTTCAGAGTGAACTCGCAAGAAATTCAAGAAGGTCTTGCTTCTGCAAGATGGCCAGGAAGGTTGCAAAATTCATCATGGGAAAACCTACCTCTTGTCTTAGATGGTGCACATAATCCGCATGCAATAAGACAACTCTCTAAAGAGCGCACAACTTGGAAGGAGCAAAGCAAAGGCATCCATTGGATTGTTGGAATACAGACTCAAAAGGATGCTCCGGCAATGCTGAGATCTCTATTAAAAAAACATGATTTAGCATGGGTAGTTCCTGTTCCCAATCATCAAAGTTGGGAGTTAGAAGACCTCTCTAATGCTTGTCCAGAGATATCTTCCCAATTACACAAAGCCAATAGTGCAGAACAAGTTTTAGAGACCCTAAGGTTAAAAAATAAGTGGCCAATACCCCCTCCTGTATTGACTGGCTCACTTTATTTAATTGGCGATATGCTTCAAAAACTTAAGACTTAAACCAAGTAGAAGTTATGACCATCCCTTTAATTTCCCAGGATTCATAATACCTTTTGGATCATAATCTCTTTTCGCCTGAACCTGATCAGAATCAATTACACCTAATCCACCATCCTCAACTGTAATCACATGTGGGTTAAACAAAATCGCCCCAACTTTTCTAAAGTCATTCATTAACATCTCCAAATTCTTCCGACCTTCCCATTGAACTAAAGGCAAAGCCGCCATTCGTTGGACACCTTGCTGTCTAACAGCTTCAAAATGCCAGAGTATCTTACTTCCCCATTTTTTCTGAATGGCATCAATAGCATTGACTTCGGGTTGAGGTAAAAGCAACTGAAGGTATGTCCATTTAGAGTCAATTGATCTCATATGAAGAGTAGTGTGATTCCAAGTAAGTTCACGTAAACCATTTCCCCCTTGCTTGTCTTCTGGTCCCAAATGAAAAAAGTCAACTCCCTTTCTCTTAGAAATTCTTTCTAAGGTGCTCACCCCGTCTGGAGCAACCAAAAGTAATAACCGATTCTTACCTCTCGCCTTTCCACTCCAAGAAGGAAGACATTCAACAATCTTATTCTCTAAAAAACTGCAAAGAAATAAATCCACAGCGGCTTTAGTGCAAGATTGAAAAACTTCAATTGCTTCAAAAAAATCATCGCAATCAATTGCAACCTCATGCCAATCAACAGCATCACAAGTTGATATGGTCAAAGCAGTAATAATTCCATTTGTCCCATAAGCATGATTGAGTGGTTCAGAGGATCCTGCATCAAGTTGAATTTTCCTAGGGCAATCTTCTAGTGTTACAACTTCAAGCCCCAGCAAATGTCCAGGATCTCTAAGAAAACCCCACCTCACAGAACCAATCCCTCCAGAACCTCCAGCGATAAAACCAGCAACAGAAGCAGTCCTCCAAGTACTCGGCAGCAATCGAAGCTGGCGCCCTTTTAAAAGCAAGTATTTATTAAGATCTTCAAGTAAACAACCTGCCTCAACAGTAACTTCACAAGTATCAATATCAAAATTTCTTATTTTGTTTAAAGAGGTCATAATCATTACCACTCCTCCTTCTATCGGGACGCATTGCCCATAGTTGCCTGTGCCTGCTCCTCTAATAGTCAACGGAACCTCATATTTTTGGCAAGTAAATGCAACTGACAAAACTGCATCAACAGAAAGGGGTTTAACTACAAAGTCTGCACAACACTCAGCAAGCTTTTCTCTAAGAATTGGAGAGTAATCAAAAAAATCGCGGGAAAATCTTTTTTGTTCAGCAGGCTTAAGAAGGAGCTCTAAATGACTAATTCGCCTAATTTCCTCTAGAAAGTTATCTAAATTTGATTTGTTAAGCATTTGTTGATTTTTTTGAATGAAGTAACTGCTTATTCAATCCAAGTCCCATTAATCATTACCTTTCTATCTGGTGACATAGAAAGAGCGCTAGCCCAACTATCAGTGTTTAACAAAATAAAATCTGCTGGGCTACCAACTTGAAAACTTCCATCCCATTCAAGATCCATTAAGCGAGCAGCACCAGTGGTAAATGTAGCTAATCCCTCTCTCTGCCATGGAGCGACTTGAGCCATAGGGATTGAAGCTGCAATTAAGGACAACGGATCAAAATCGCCAATTGGATTCCAAGGATCTTGAACATTATCCCCACCAATCCCAACTGTGACACCTGCTTTTTGAAGCTGTTTAATCGGTGCCAAAGGCCTTTTAACTGGTGTTGTCATGTTATCCCTTGAAAGCAGCCAAAAGTTAGTGAGTGGCAATGCAACCACTTTTACCTCGTACTTTGCCAATCTTTCTGCAAAGACCCGCAAGTCTTTGTGAGAAAGCAAACTCATGCTACTTAGGTGGCTACAAGTTAATGGAACATCCATGCTTATGCAATCAAGCACATAAAGCAATTCGCGCAAACCTCCCCCAGGATCCAAGTGTGACTCGTCGATGTGGAAGTCAATTCCACACCCCAAATCATTCGCCAAAGAGAAAACCTCATGCAACGATTCTCTTAATTGTGTTTTCTTATAAGGGGGGGCTATAACGCCTCCAATCAAGCCACATTCACTGGACACTCTCTTCGCCAAAGTTTTCCCTTCATTACTGCGCCAATATTCCAATGGGACCATGGCAACAAGTTGCAATTCAATTTTTTTCTCCCATTCACTTTTAATTTCCAACAAAACATCCCAAGTTTGGCTTCCTACCAATCCAAAACTATCTACATGACTACGAATTGCTCTAAGACCATTTTTTAGTCCTAATTCCAATGCTTTCTCGGCTCTAAAACGGACTTTCGATTTATTCCTATTTTTATGCTCTTCTAAATTTGCCTTCATTGCTCCTTCATATGTTCCAGACAAATTAGGAAAATCTTTCCAAGTAAACGCCTTGTCTAGATGTGCGTGGGGTTCAACAAGTCTTGGAAGTAATAAGCCAAAACATTTTTCAGAACAATAATTAATAATTTCAAAACCTCTAATAATTCCACCACCTAAAAATATCCTTAACGAGCAAAGCCCCTCACTCGAAACTGGCGCATTCAAAAGATTTCTTCCACTTTTCACTAAGCCAATTGGGACAAGTGCATCAAGGTATGGAATATCAGAAGATGTCTTTTTTTGCGCAAACATTTATATGAATGAGGAAGAATTGGTTAATTTGTATACATGCGGCGGGCGTCGCCAAGTGGTTAAGGCAGCGGCTTGTGGCGCCGCTATTCGGGGGTTCGAGTCCCCTCGCTCGCCCTTACTAAATAGAATCTTATGAAATATCAAATCCAAAAGTAAAACTCCATAGGGAAAATCAAAAAAGCCTTTTATTCCATCAGAAGAGAAACAATTTCACAGTGCTATCAACAAAATCACAATCAGACTATAAAGGTTTAGCTGCCTCTCTAAACAAGAGAGGTAGCTACTGGATTACAACCTTTGGCTGTCAGATGAATAAGGCTGATTCAGAAAGGATGGCTGGGATTTTACAAGAAATGGGATATGAAGAAGCGGATAATGAGCTTAATGCAGATCTTGTTTTATATAATACTTGTACTATCCGAGACAATGCTGAGCAAAAAGTCTATAGCTACCTAGGTAGACAAGCTTTAAGAAAGAAAACAACTCCGAACTTAAAACTTGTTGTTGCAGGTTGTGTTGCGCAACAAGAGGGGGAATCTCTACTAAGAAGAGTTCCTGAACTTGATCTCGTCATGGGGCCTCAGCATGCAAATCGGCTTGAGACACTCCTTTCTCAAGTAGACAATGGACAACAAGTTGTAGCCACTGAAGAGCATAAAATCCTCGAGGACTTGACTACCGCAAGAAGAGATAGCGAAATATGCGGATGGGTCAATATAATCTATGGATGCAATGAAAGATGTACCTACTGTGTTGTCCCATCAGTAAGAGGGAAGGAGCAATCTAGAGAGCCACTATCAATTAAAAAAGAAATCGAAGATCTCGCTCAAAAGGGCTTTAAAGAAATAACTTTGCTAGGTCAAAACATTGATGCATATGGACGAGATTTACCTGGTATTTCTATCTCTGGAAGAAGAGAAAATACCTTAACTGATTTACTTCATTTCATTCACGATGTTCATGGGATAGAGAGAATTCGTTTTGCTACAAGTCATCCTCGTTATTTCACAAATCGCCTTATTGAAGCCTGTGCAACTCTTCCAAAGGTTTGTGAGCACTTTCATATTCCTTTTCAGAGTGGTAATAATGAGGTCCTTAAAAAAATGAGTCGAGGTTATACAATTGAAAAGTATAAGAGGATTATTAATCAAATAAGGACTCTAATGCCAGAAGCATCAGTTAGTGCTGATGTTATAGTTGCATTTCCTGGAGAAAGAGAGGATCAGTTCAATGATACTCTTGAAGTTATTAAAGAAAT
The DNA here is from genome assembly GCA_003215795.1 of Prochlorococcus sp. AG-409-F19. Classification (GTDB taxonomy): domain Bacteria; phylum Cyanobacteriota; class Cyanobacteriia; order PCC-6307; family Cyanobiaceae; genus Prochlorococcus_E. Next base: position 11,309 of record QCJV01000008.1, on the reverse strand, counting down.
TGGGTTTGACCAAGTCAATACTGCTGCTTATTCACCAAGACCTAATACTCCTTCTGCAACATGGTCTAATCAAATACCTGAAGAAATAAAAGTCGAACGTTTAAGAAAACTTAACCTACTCGTCGAGAGAACAGCTAAGGAAAGAAACTCTAGGTATAAAGATAAGGAAGAAGAGGTCCTCGCAGAAAAGATTAACCCGAAAGATCCCAATCAATTAATGGGAAGAACAAGAACAAACAGACTTACCTTTTTCCAAAAACAAAGTTCAAAAGGTTCTTCATATAAACCAGGTGACTTAGTAAAAGTAAGAATTAATCAGATTAGACCATTTTCATTAACAGGATTACCTATTGAATAAATATATCTTTTCCCTACTATGAACAATATATGATCAAATCATGAGGAATAAGCTTATAAAAGTTGGACTAGTTTTTGGCGGAATCTCAGGAGAGCATAATATTTCAATCAAATCTGCAGCAACTATTATCAAGGCACTAAGAGATAACTCAAACAAAAACAAATTTGAAGTGATTAGCATTTATATAGACAACAAAGGACTTTGGTGGTCTGGTGATATTTCAGAAGAAGTTTTAAAAAAGGGTTCTAGTTCCTTAAACAAAAAGATTATCTCTTCTTTAAATTCAAGGGGTTTAACTCATTTACCAGCAGAAACAGAAGCGATAGATGTATGGTTTCCCGTTCTTCATGGCCCAAATGGTGAAGATGGGACGATTCAGGGGCTATTCAAACTTACGGGGAAGCCATTTGTAGGTAGTGGCATCTTGGGATCTGCCTTAGGCATGGATAAGCTAGCAATGAAAGCGGCATTTGCTAAAGAAAACCTACCCCAAGTGAAGTACTGCAAAGCTTATGCTAAAGATTTACTAGACAAGGAAAGAAAATCCTATTTAATTCAACAAATTGAATCTGAATTAGGGTACCCATGTTTTGTAAAGCCAGCCAACCTTGGATCATCAGTTGGAATCACAAAGGCTCATACAAGAATAGAACTGACAGCTGGATTAATACTTGCGTCCCAATTAGATCAACGCCTAATTATTGAAAAAAGTATTAATGCAAGAGAACTTGAATGCGCCGTACTTGGCAAAAAAAGTATTTCTGCATCTTGTGTTGGCGAGATAAACCCTAACGCTGATTGGTATGACTATGACTCCAAATACTCTGAAAACTCAGCAGAAATAATAATCCCTGCTCCAATAAAAGATCATGTTTCTAAAAAAGTTCAAGACTTATCTCTACTTGCATGTAAAGCAATTTCAGCAGAAGGAATTGCAAGGGTAGATTTCTTTTATCAAGAAGACAATGATTCTATTTTAATCAATGAAATAAATACTCTTCCGGGATTCACATCCAACAGTATGTATCCCCTACTTTGGGCCGCATCAGGAATCAATCTTTCACAACTTGTGGCAAGGTTGGTAGAAACCGCTAAAGAATAAATTAGTTTCTTAGGAATGCTTCTTAAATAGCCTTTGAAAAAATATGATGCATGGATTACTTTGGTTCCCGTTACTCTTAGTATTCGGACTATTAACGTCACTTGGATGGCTAGAGAGAAGACGACAGAACCTTTACCGTATTTGGGCAAAAGGTTCGGAATTAGCCAAATTAGACGGATGTGGGGCTGCCAGGGTAAAAGAAGGTTTCATTAGCTGGAGCAGCTTTGAAGCAGGAAGTTTTCATGAAAAAGACAGGTTTGAAATTAAATCGCTAGAACTAATTGAATTAATGGCTCTAAGTTCTGGGGAAGCACCTCTAACGAATGAATCTCAAGGGCAATGTCGTTTACGCTTAATTGGTTGCGGGAAAGAGCTAGACGTTCCATTCTCAGATGCTGACAGAGCTCGTAAGTGGATGAATCAGCTAATGAGGAAAGCACGCTGTGACCTATGAAAGGTTCCAAGTTTAAAAAGCCTTCAAATAATCCTTCTTTTCTTAAAATTCAACAAATCTGGCAAATTATTTGTTTTATATCAATGACCACAAGCCTAGGATTTCTACTAGTGACTAAAGGGTGGGAAGAAATTGATAAGGATCAAATTTATCTAAAAGGTGCACTCAATACTCCAAGAGAAAAAATTCTTGCAGCAATGAAACTTAATTTACCCAAAGCTATATTAGAAATAAATCCAAACCAAATTGAAGAAAATATACATCGGGGGCTATCAGTTCAGGCAGTTTCAGTAAATAGAAGGATTGCACCTTTAAGTCTTGAGGTGAAAATTGTTGAGAGAATACCAAAAGCATTCGCCTTGAGAAGAAACGAAAATGTCCAAGAAAAAGGAATGATTGATGAAAAAGGATATTGGATTCCAATTTTTAACTCTGCACAACACAACCACCCCTCACTAGAACTAATTGTCGATGGTTGGTCACAACATAATCAAAAATTGATTTCAATCATTATGAGAAATGAAAAAAAACTCGGGAGCCAGTTAAAACGAATCATCCTCAAACCTAATGGGAACATTGTCTTGCAAACTGCAGATTTTTTATTTATTTATCTAGGGAACAACCCTGCTGTACTAAAACAGCAAATAAAATCAATCGAGCAACTCTCAAAGTCTCTTCCCCATGAATTAATTCACAGCTCTTCAACCATTCTTGACTTGAAAAACCACTTAAAACCAAAAGTGTTCTTACCCGAGGGAATAGATTTATAAAAATAAATTCCGCTAAAAGGCAAGAATATTCTCTTCTGCATTTGGCAAAAGTCAGTGAATTCTGATTTATTTCCTTAAAGAAAAGAAGAGACTTTCTTGAAAAAGCCAATATGATCTATAACAAGTTCACAAAGCAGCAAAAATCATTATTTAAATTTTCTATATGGGTATGGGAAACAATTCAAACTCTCCTTCTAGGGCTGAAGGCATTCAACCAAGCCAGAACGCCCGAATTGAAGTAATCGGCGTTGGCGGCGGTGGAAGTAATGCTGTGAATCGAATGATTCTGAGTGATCTCCAAGGAGTTTCCTACAGAGTACTTAATACAGATGCTCAAGCTTTATTGCAATCTTCTGCGGAGAACAGAGTTCAACTTGGTCAAACTCTGACAAGAGGTTTAGGAGCAGGAGGCAACCCTAATATTGGCGAGAAAGCTGCAGAAGAGTCAAGAGCTGACCTTCAACAGGCACTAGAAGGAGCAGACCTAGTATTTATAGCTGCAGGGATGGGAGGTGGAACAGGAACAGGAGCTGCACCAGTAGTTGCAGAAGTAGCAAAACAAAGTGGCGCCTTAACCGTAGCAATAGTTACAAAGCCCTTTGGGTTTGAAGGTCGAAGAAGAATGCGACAGGCTGATGAAGGGATAGCAAAGCTATCTCAGAGTGTAGACACACTGATTGTCATACCAAATGATCGGCTAAAAGAAGCAATTGCTGGCGCACCCCTTCAAGAAGCTTTTAAAAACGCTGATGACGTTTTAAGAATGGGAGTAAAAGGTATAACTGACATAATCACTTGTCCTGGTCTTGTTAACGTTGATTTTGCTGATGTTCGTTCTGTAATGACCGAAGCAGGCACTTCATTATTAGGCATAGGCATTGGCTCTGGTCGATCTAGAGCAGCAGAAGCAGCTCAGACGGCCATTAGCAGTCCTTTGTTGGAAGCTGGACGCATAGATGGCGCAAAAGGGTGCGTAGTTAATATTACTGGTGGGAAAGACATGACATTAGAGGACATGACTTCTGCCTCTGAAGTTATTTATGATGTCGTTGATAAAGAAGCAAATATTATTGTAGGGGCTGTTATCGATGAAGCTCTTGAAGGAGAAGTTCAAGTCACGGTAATAGCCACAGGTTTTGAGGGTAATCAACCATATCGGAATCAAAAGCCAGGCGCACAATTGTCTTCTCAGTCACTTTATCGACAAGCGAACAATAAAGAAGCTGGGGCTAGTATTCCTGAATTTTTAAGGCTTAGGCAACTAAAGCGGGATCCTGGGAACTAATTCTCATCGTTTGATTTAGGTGACCCGGAATCTACGCCTGCTTCGAGCATCCCTTTTGGCTGCTACCTTCCGGTCCTGACCAGATTTAGGCGTCGAGGCCGCATAGGTCCGAGTCTCCTAAAGTTTAGCAATTCAAATCTCTTAGCCAACATGCTAAATGCTTCCTAAGGAATTAATTCGATATAAAGAGCAGGGGCGACACATCACAATCCTTACTGCGTGGGACAGTCTTTCATCTGCAATTGTTGAAGCTGCAGGGGCGGACGTTGTCCTTGTAGGAGATTCCCTAGCGATGTTTATTCATGGGCATACCACTACATTGCCTATCACATTGCAACAAATGCTCCATCACACTCAAGCAGTAGGGAGGGGCTTTTCTAATTCAATACACAAACAACCTTTAGTTGTATGCGACTTACCTTTCCTAAGCTATCAATGTGGAGAGGACAAAGCTGTAGAGGCAGCAGGAAGTCTTCTAAAAGAATCTTGTGCAGCAGCTGTAAAGATTGAAGGAGCTGAACCTGAAGTAATAATGGTAATTGAAAGATTAATTCGTATGGGAATACCGGTTATGGGACATCTTGGTCTAACACCACAATCAGTGCATAACCTTGGCTACCAGAAGCAAGCTAAAACGGAATTAGAGCAAGAGAAGCTAATCAGCCAAGCTATTCAACTAGAAAAGATTGGATGTTTTTCTTTAGTCCTAGAACATATTCCTTCAAAAGTTGCAAGCAATTTAAGCCGAATTTTAAAAATCCCAGTGATAGGAATTGGTGCAGGTGATCATTGCGATGGACAAGTTCGAGTCACCGCAGATTTGCTTGGGCTAACTGCCAAACAGCCTCCTTTTGCCCAGCCATTAATCCAGACAAGGGAACTTTCCATAAAAGCTCTGAAAGAATGGGTTAATCAGAAGAACAGCCGTTTATAGACTCCCACCACTCCAACATTTGAACAAGTATCTGATTACTAATTTCCATTCCTTCTGGATCAGTCAAAGAAAATCTCCAACCGTTCTGCTTGATCCACCCTTTTTTTAAAGGATATTCCCAGCACATTTTTAATGCATTTATATTTTCTTCTAACTGATGGTTAGTCCAGCCCAAACCTTTAAATAGCATCTTCAGATTCACCCCCTCTCTACGACGTAATCCAACAATTAAAAGATCTTCAACATTTATAATTTGGCTTTTTGGGGTTGGTTCAAATGAAACTAGTTTTCCTGCCATTTCTTCCTTTTCAATCCATTCTTTATAGAATTTTCTAGTTCTTGGTCGTGTAAATCTGTGTCCCCAAGGGCAAGCAGTAGCTCCTTGACCAAAACCCCACCAATTTGCCCCACTCCAATAAACTCTGTTGTGACGAGATACATGGCCTGGCAACGCATAATTGGAAATTTCATAACGAGAAAAGCCTGCACCTCTTAGTATTTGACTAGTAATCTTAGAAATATCAAAAGAAAGCTCATCATTTGGTAAGGACAATTCACCTCTATTCAATTTCCAAGCAAAAACAGTCCCTGTTTCAATAGACAAGTCATATATAGACAAATGAGGGGGCGCAATAGAAATCGCTTTTAATAATTGTCTCTCCCATGCAATTAAGTTCTGTCCTGGCAAATCTTTTATCAGATCCAGGCTCCAACTAGACAACTTCCCTATTTTAAAATTATCTTGAATCCAATCACATGCTTCTAACAACTCTGTAGATGAATGAGTCCTGCCCAATTGTTTTAGGACATTATCATCAAAACTTTGTGCGCCTAAACTTAAGCGGTTAATACCAGCATCTAAAAAGCCTTCAAGTGAGACCTTATCAAAACTGGCAGGGTCTATTTCAAGTGTAATTTCCGCCCCAAATTGAAATCCAAAATGTGATCGCAAATGGTCTAATAAATTTGCCACTTGAGAAGAACTCAAAAGTGATGGAGTTCCGCCACCTATATAAATAGTTGCCAATGGCATTCCTTTTGGAGACAAAGAAATATCTCTGTAGAGAAGGTCTAAATATGACTTGATCGAATTACTACCAGGGCCATAATCTCCTCGAGCACTGTCTCCTAAAGGCACTACAGGAAAGTCACAATAAAAACATCGCCTATAACAAAAAGGAATATGCAAATAAGCACTTTGAGGACAATTCACAAGTTGACTTATAAATCAATACACAAAGGTATCCATCTACCTTTAAAGCAATAGATTAAAGAAGAACAATGCTTCATAAATCAAAGAAAAGGACCCAAAATTAATACCATGCTGGAGATCCTAATACTGATTTTATTTTGTATTGCTGGAGGTGCTAGTGGTTGGATTGGAGTCAACTTATTTCCTCCCATCATATTAGAAAAATTCCAATCGCCAAATGAAGCCAAAATATTTTCAACAGTAGTTACTGCTTGTATAGCTTTACTAATAGGAGTTTTCTTTCAACAATTAAGAGAAAAGCTAACTCAACAAAATAAGACCACCCCTACTGATCTCCTAGTAAGTAGATCAGTAGGGTTAATACTAGGTTTGCTTGTAGCAAACTTAGTATTAGCTCCAATACTTCTAATTCCTCTCCCAAAAGAAATCTTTCTCGCAAAACCAATTTCGGCAGTAATTAGCAATGTTTTCTTTGGTCTCCTTGGTTACAACCTTGCCGAAATCCATGGCCGAACATTTCTTCGTCTTTTCAACCCAAACAGTACAGAAGCCTTACTTATAGCTGAAGGCATCCTTACTCCTGCATGCGCAAAGATCTTGGACACAAGCGTGATTATTGATGGTCGTATTAAAGATCTTCTTAAATTTGGGTTAATTGAAGGGAAAGTAATAGTCTCAGAAACAGTTATAGAAGAATTACAACAATTAGCCGACTCCAACAATAATGAAAAAAGGACTAAAGGAAGAAGAGGATTAAAGATACTTACAGCATTACGTGAAAGTTTTAAAAAAAGGCTTGTTATAAATAGCACGAAATATGAAGGGTCTGGAACAGATGAAAAGCTTCTAAAACTTACTGCAGATACTGGTGGTATGCTTATAACTGCTGACTATAATCTTGCACAAGTTGCACAAGTTAAGGAATTAAATATATTAAATCTAAGTGAATTAGTCATAGCGCTTAGGCCAGAAGTTCAACCTGGTGAAAAATTATTGTTAAAAATAGTTAGAGAAGGGAAAGAGAATAGCCAAGGAGTTGGTTATTTAGACGATGGGACTATGGTTGTAGTAGAGGGAGCCAAGAAGTCACTTGGCAAAAGACTAGATGTAATTGTTACAGGAGCATTGCAGACTCCTACAGGAAGAATGATTTTTGGAAAACCTGAGAAAAATCCTCCTCCCAACAAATCTGACAACAAGAATGTCTCTTCTAACTAGATATATAGCTAAGATTTTAGTCTCTGGACATTTTTGTCAATATGACGGTTTCGGCACCTTACTACGGCGATTCAGCCGTAATGCGCACTCCACCACCAGATTTGCCATCATTATTACTTAAAGAAAGGATTGTTTATCTTGGACTTCCTTTGTTTTCTGATGATGATGCCAAAAGACAACTAGGGATGGATGTTACCGAGTTAATTATTGCTCAATTATTATTCCTAGAATTTGATAATCCTGAGAAACCAATTTACTTCTATATAAATTCAACAGGAACAAGCTGGCATACAGGAGATGCAATAGGGTTTGAAACCGAAGCCTTTGCCATTTGTGACACAATTAGCTACATCAAACCACCTATTCATACGATTTGCATAGGTCAAGCAATGGGTACTGCTGCTGTAATACTCTCTGCAGGCTCCAAAGGTCATAGAGCTGCTTTACCACATTCTTCAATAGTGCTTCATCAACCAAGGAGTGGTGCTAGTGGACAAGCAACAGATATCCAAATACGCGCAAAAGAAGTGATTCACAATAAACAAGCCATGCTAAAAATTCTTTCTAAAAATACTGGTAAAAGTGTAGAACAGTTGTCTAAAGATTCTGACAGAATGAGTTACCTGAACCCTTATGAGGCTGTTGAATATGGGCTAATTGACCGAGTCCTAAAAAGTCGCAAAGATTTACCCAAAACTGATTCTATAAACTAATTTTGCTTATCAATTGTTCTTTATTCTTCCCTTATCTCTAATTAATCATGCCAATCGGTACTCCAAGTGTTCCCTATAGACTTCCAGGCAGCCAATTTGAACGCTGGGTAGACATTTATACCAGGCTAGGCGCCGAAAGAATCTTGTTTCTTGGCCAGGAAGTAACCGATGGAGTTGCGAATAGCCTGGTCGCTCAAATGCTTTACCTAGACTCAGAAGACAGTACTAAGCCTATTTATTTATATATAAATAGTCCTGGAGGTTCAGTTACTGCTGGATTAGCTATATATGACACGATTAAATACGTGAAGAGTGATGTTGTGACTATATGTGTTGGTCTTGCAGCCTCAATGGGAGCATTTCTTTTATCAGCAGGTACTAAAAACAAACGTCTTGCATTGCCTCACAGTCGAATTATGATTCACCAACCTCTGGGTGGGACGGCTCAAAGACAAGCCAGTGACATTGAAATTGAAGCGAAAGAGATTCTAAGAATCAAGGAAATGCTTAACCGTGCAATGGCTGAAATGACAGGACAATCATTTGAAAAAATTGAAAAAGATACTGATAGAGATTATTTCCTAAGTGCAGAAGAGGCAAAGCATTATGGACTTATTGACAGGGTTATTTCTCATCCAAATGAAGCCAAAAACTAAAAAGCAATAGAAACGCAGAAACATGAAGAATTTTTCATACGGTTCAACACAAAACCTACCTAATTTTAAAAAAGTCCTTTTAGCAAAGGTTTCTTATTTATAATTTATTCTTTGTAAGCTTGGCCCTAAGAAAGCCCTGAACAACATCCGGATGGCTCAACTTTTTTACGATTCAGACGCAGACCTCAATCTTCTTAAAAACAAGACAGTTGCGATTATTGGTTACGGCTCTCAAGGCCATGCTCATGCTTTGAACCTTAAAGACAGCGGAATTGACGTTGTTGTAGGACTCTATGAAGGGAGCAGATCAGAAAACAAGGCTGTTGCTGATGGATTAGAAGTCTTAAGCGTTTCAGAAGCATCTGCCAAAGCAGATTGGATAATGATCTTAGTCCCAGATGAATTTCAAAAAGATATCTATACCAAAGAAATATCTAGCCATCTTCAACCTGGGAAAATTCTTAGTTTTGCTCATGGTTTCAACATTCGATTTGGCTTAATCGAGCCTCCGTCATTTGTTGACGTAGTCATGATTGCACCTAAGGGCCCTGGTCATACAGTGCGTTGGGAATTCCAAAACGGTCAAGGCGTCCCAGCCCTTTTTGCAATAGAACAAGATGCTTCCGGCAAAGCACGTGATCTTGCAATGGCATATGCTAAGGGCATTGGAGGGACAAGAGCCGGAATACTCGAAACCAATTTCAAGGAAGAAACGGAAACAGATCTATTTGGAGAACAAGCTGTTCTTTGTGGAGGACTTTCTGCACTAGTAAAAGCTGGTTTCGAGACTCTTGTTGAAGCCGGTTACCAGCCTGAGTTGGCTTACTTCGAATGTCTTCATGAAGTCAAGCTAATAGTAGATCTAATGGTTAAAGGTGGTCTGACAGCTATGAGAGATTCAATCTCCAATACAGCTGAATATGGTGATTACGTCAGTGGGCCAAGATTGATTACATCAGACACAAAAAAAGAAATGAAGCGAATCTTATCTGACATACAAGATGGAACTTTTGCTAAAAACTTTGTTGATGAATGTGAAAAAGGCAAACCTCAAATGAAAAAGATTCGTTCTGAAGACGCCTCCTTAGAAATAGAAAAAGTTGGGAAAGGCCTTAGATCAATGTTTAGCTGGCTTAAAACAGACTGAAAATCTACCTTTCGCTAATTCTTGCAGCAACCTTAGTAGACCTAATGGTTGGAGACCCCAAATTTTTGCCTCACCCAGTAGAAGTCATTGGTCGATTAATTCAATTTCTCAGGGCAAAGATTGAATCTTTAGCTGGTCAAAATCCTTTTCTTCTAAGGCTTGGAGGAACATTTCTTACAATATTTATTGTAAGTATCAGTTGTGGTAGTGGTTGGCTAATAGAACAATGGTTTCTGAAAGGACATTATCTATTAATCCCAAATCAGATACGCTACATTCTTTTAGTCATAGCCTTAGCAAGTTCTCTTGCAGCAAAAAGTCTATCTCAAAGTGTTCTAAAGATACTTGCCTCATTAAATACTAATCCCGCCCAGGAGAACCTTTTTTTAGCAAGGAAAGGCCTAAGTCATATTGTTGGCAGAGATGTTGAGACACTAAGCAAAGGAGAAATACTTCGCGCTACGGCTGAATCTGCAAGTGAAAATGCTGTTGATGGGATTTTTGCGCCTTTGTTTTGGATGATGATTGGAATATTCTTTTGGAGCAAATCAACAACTTTACCTGGACCTCTAGCAATGGCCTGGTTTTTTAAAGCAAGCAGTACCATTGATTCAATGCTCGGTTATAAGGTGGGAAAGCTGAGATGGTTAGGAGAATCAGGTGCAATACTTGATGATTTTCTTACTTTTATTCCATGTAGATTAGTTTTGCTTACACTACCTTTCGTAAGCAAAAACTGGATGAAAGCACCCTCAATAATTAAAGCAGCTTGGAAAGATGGAGTGAAGGATATTTCACCGAATTCTGGACTTTCAGAAGCAATATTTGCTCATTGTACAGATATTCAAATGGGAGGGCTAAATAAATATAAGAACAGCTATATTTTTAAACCATTATTAGCATTAGACGCACCTCCAGCAAGCAAGAAAAGTGTGAAGAAAATTATAAATTTGTACCCTAAACTAGAGATACTTTGGCTATCAATGATGATTCTCATTTTCATAAGAGCTCAATAAGCACCCCTATCTCTTGGAAAGATTAAGACGCCAAAAGTTCTTAAAATTATCTTTAAATCAATAAGGAAATTTCTCTTCCTTACATAAATGAGGTCAAGAAGAACTCGTCTTTTATAAGTTAAGTTATTACGTCCACTAACTTGCCATAGTCCTGTAATACCAGGCCTAACAGATGCGACTTCCTTCATATGAGAGCCATAACGTTTCAATTCTTCTTTGACGATTGGCCTAGGTCCAACAATACTCATATTTCCCCTGAGTACATTAAAAAATTGCGGAAGCTCATCTAAGCTAGATAATCTTAGAAATTTTCCAATAGGAGTAATTCTAGGATCATTACGCAATTTAAAATCATTTTCAAACTCTGCTTTTAAAGATGTATCTCTTTCAAGAAGTTTTTGCAGCAAACTATCTGCCTCAGAGTGCATAGTACGAAATTTAAT
>QCJV01000007.1 GCA_003215795.1 Prochlorococcus sp. AG-409-F19 | reverse complement strand
GAAATTAATCAAGTAGATCAAATGTGGCCATGGTTAAAAACAAACTATGGCCACATTATGGCTGTGAAGGCCCCCCACTTGGCTTGTCCAGAACACTACAATTATCAAGAGCTGGCAGACAAGATTTCTATTGCGGCAGCTGCGTTTCGTTCTTTTGGGATTGTTAGTGGTGATGTTGTTTCATTGTTTTCAGAAAATAGTCCAAGGTGGTTGATTGCAGATCAAGGCTTAATGCGCGTGGGAGCATCGAATGCAGTGCGAGGATCTTCTGCTCCAGTCTCAGAGCTTAGATATATTTTGAGTGATTCTCAATCTGCTGCTTTGATAGTTCAATCTGCAAAATTATGGAATGATCTTGATTTAAGTGAGGAAGAAAAGCAGCGATTTAAGTTTGTCTTGCAGCTTGAGGGTGCACCATTGACTGGCCTGATTGGATGGGAAGATTTCCTTGACAGAGGAGGGGAAGGCGAAGTTTTGAAAGATGTAATTAATGATTTAGCTGCTCATTCTTCGAACTCTTCTGTAGCGACTATTCTCTATACCTCAGGTACTACAGGTCGACCAAAAGGGGTCCCACTTACTCATAAAAACCTTCTTCATCAAATGAGATCATTAGCCTGTATTGCCAGACCAACTCCAGGGGCAGCGTTATTAAGTGTTTTACCGATTTGGCATTCATATGAAAGAAGTGCAGAGTATTACTTTTTCTCCTGTGGGTGTACGCAAAATTACAGCACTATTAAGCATCTAAGAGATGATTTAAAGACAGTTAAACCCGTTGTGATGGCAACTGTCCCCAGACTTTGGGAGGGAATAAAGACTGGATTTGATGATGCATTGATTAAAATGCCTAATTCACGGCAAATTATTCTTAAAGCTGCTCTTAGTAATAGTCGTGCTTTCAAGCTCGCACTAAGGAAATCTAAAAATCTTCTTTTGAGAAAAGTGAAAAAGCATATAAGATTTTTAGCTTTTGCAGAGGTGATAATTCGTTGGCCAATGCATAGGCTTGCATCTGTTGTGCTATGGCCAAAAGTTCTTGAACAACTTTCTGGTGGGAAATTAATTTTTCCTATCAATGGTGGGGGTGCAATAGCCCCGCATGTTGATGCGTTTTTTGAGGCTTTAGGCGTGGAATTGTTGGTTGGCTATGGTCTTACGGAGACAAGCCCTGTTTTGAGTTGTAGAAGGACTTGGCGCAATATTCGCGGGAGCTCAGGTTTGCCTTTGCCTGAAACAGAATTTCGGATTGTTGATCTTGAAGATGGTAGAACTATGAATTTTTTGGAAAAAGGGAGAGTTTTGGTTAGAGGACCTCAGGTTATGAATGGATATTTAAGGAAGCCAAATGAAACTGCCAAAGTTTTCGACTCTAATGGATGGTTTGATACAGGGGACATTGGTATGTTGCTTGAGGATGGCTCTATTGTTCTCACAGGACGAGCAAAGGATACTATCGTTTTAAGTACTGGAGAGAACATTGAGCCTGCCCCATTAGAAGAAGAATTGCTAAGCAGTTCGCTTGTTGAGCAGGCGATGGTGGTTGGTCAAGATGAAAGACAACTTGGCGTGTTATTGGTCCCTAACATAGAAAATGTTTTGGCTTGGGCTGGAAATAGAAATCTTTTTTTAGATGAGGCTTTGGGGGGTGGTTGGGGAGATGGTCAATTGAGGATGCTTTTACGCAGAGAAATCAATGAAATACTTGCTCGACGTAGAGGTTCTCGTTCAAATGAAAGAGTAGTTGGAGTGGCTTTAGTTAAACCATTCTCAATAGAGAATGGTTTGTTGACGCAGACTCTTAAACAAAAAAGGAGTATTATTGTTGCACGAGACCAAAAAGCCATAGAAGATATTTTTGGGCGATAATTTTCCTTGGAATTTCATTGACCTATTACACATTCACTGAGAACCTTGCTGCATAAGCTGTTTTAAAATGACCGTAGAAAGCTCCATTTCAATTAAGCGTTCCATCACAGTTCGTGCAGTTGTTACACCTTCTTGGAAAGAAGAAGCTGAAAGAGAAATAAGTAGTGCTATCGCAACAAGCGATGAGCAATTAGCTCAATTAGAGAAAGAGGGACAGCAGGTTGTTGATGGTTTAAGGACACAAAGTGCAAATCCTTTAGATCCAAGAATTCAAGAACAAGTTGCACAAGTACAACAACAGGTTGCTGCGAAGCGTTCTGAATTAGAAGAGCAGAAAAGGAACTTGCTGCAACAGCAAGCGCAAGTTAGGGAATTAGAGATGGAGCAGATTGTTGAACAGGGTCAAATTGAAAGCTTTTGTGACCTTAAAGTTGGGGATAATCTAGTCAGCAAGATGCAACTTTCATTACTTGTTAGAGATGGCGTTGTGGAGGCTATTAATCAAGACTAATTTTTTGTTTTTGATTTTTTGCTCCATTGGTCGTTAAGATTAGGGAAAGACTTTAGTGAGAAGGCACTGCTATCACATAGCCATGACCATGTGATAGCAGTGCCTTTAATGCTGGACATCGTATTGGACATAGAAAACAAAATCCATTGGACTTTGGCATCACTAGGTCGCCTGATAGCGGTTGGACAAGGCCTTGGACAGTCCTGACCCCAATTCTTTTCATTTATGCTAAAAATCCACAGCAAAGAACCAACACTGAATGGACAGGCAGATCTTGTTGCTTATGCAGATTGAGAATATTTCTATTTAAGAATCAAAAGACAAGGCAGAAGATACACAAATGTTTCTTTAGAGACCACTGACACCAGAACTGTGTAGATGAAATTGATCAGTGGGAAAAAATATGGTTCATTAACTGGGTCTTATTTTAATATCAAAGTGGTTGTCGTGTTCATGAAAGTAGTCTAATACTTCTTGGGGATACTGAAGTACAAAAAAGACCTGATGGGAAAGTAAAGGGAGTCACCTCCATTTCTCCTTCTACAAAAACTGGAAGAAGAACTTTAATCATGAATGGAAATACTCTTCGGAAGGTTAAATCGCACCTGAATAAAGGAATCAAACTTCGCAATGAGCAAATCAAAATCCACAATGAGATGGTTTTGAGTGGAGAAGGTAAGCGTCCTAAATGGACTAAGAAGCATGAACTTCCAATGCTGGACTCAGCAGGTAAGGATGACTTTCTTTTGATGAACCCATTCATTGATGGCAGGACTGTTTATCACACAGAACACATCAACGGATGGATGAATGAGATCCTTCCCCAGTGTGAGTTCGGCAAGAGATTTACATTGCATCCTTTACGTGCTGCTCACGTTACTCACGCCCTCCTGAAGGGGTATAGGACAAGAGTAATTGCCGATAACGTGGGCAACTCTCAGGCAGAAATAGAACTCACCTATTACCGCTTATCCAATATTCTCAACATCGACGAACTAGGTTCCCATAAGGATGCCGAAGAAGGCATGATGATAAATGAGTGATTGTCTATGCAACCTCGTCATTAATTTGATGCTCTACCAACTCCCAACCATTGCTCAACAATTCAAACCAAGTTTCATTTGCTTCCTCTAAATCAATTGTTCGAGTGTTCTTTATTTTTGTGGGAATACCTTCATCAGTGGCATACCAAAGTTGAGTTATCACTTTCGGCATCCGCATGAGGGACTTTGGATCTCTAATGAAAAATAACACCAACTTCTTTTCTGGATTAATTAACCATCCTGATGGGGTAGGGACTGCTCTCCTGACTGGATCAACCATTCGTCTGCTAATAATTCAGGACATGAAAAAGCACCATGCTCACAGGTGCCTTATCAATTAGGACTAATTATGTGAGGAGTGCCCTAATACAAATATACTACTACTCGGTTTTTTATTGGTCAAGCGATTGAGGATGATTTCTATTGAGACATTTCTCATCAAGACACAAAAAAACCTGCCCGAAGACAGGTCCTTTTGGAGATCTTAAGCAAGTGTTTCCTAGTTTCCACTGCTGGAGGATCTCAACTCCTCACAACGGAAATATGCCACATATTCTTTAAAAGCGCGAGAAATCATCTAAAAACACTCAAAACTGTCACATGTGCCAGTTGTAGGTCTTGAAAAAATCAGACAAGAAAAAGAGCGCCCTTAACTAGCAGCGCTCTATTGGACAATTATGTGAGGAGTGTCCTTATCTTTTCTACTCCTGTTAAGTGCCTTTTGTCATTTTCAATAAGACAAATGGTGATTTTGAAGCAAACAAAATAAATTGATGATCAAATTGCCATAAAGACTTTTGGCGAGTTTTATGCATCTCTTGATCCTGACGCTGGGATCCAAATTGCATGTGCTAAGCCTTTTTTAGCACCCGCTTGGTTGATTCTCCCTGCAATGTCAAAGCCCATATCCCAAAAATTAAAATAAGAAATTTCTTTTCCAATGACTAATTCTTATCGCTTCTAGAAGTTTTGTTTAATAGGTCCATAACAATCCGAAACGCTTTAACAAGCATTTCTTCATTAAGAGACGAACTTCTTCCATTTTTAAATCAGGGCACCATTTTTTAAGGCACCCTGTTGGGTAATCGTGTAGTCCGCAAGGGACAATATTATTAAAGCCGGAAAGGTCGCAATCTACGTTTAATGACATGCCATGTTGAGTAATCCATCTACGACAACTAATCCCAATCGAGCCAACTTTCTCGTTATTGCACCAAACACCGGTCATTCCATTAATCCTGTAACCAGTTAGCCCGATCCCATCAAGAACATCAATTAACACATTCTCTAATTGCCTTAAGTACCAGTTCAAGTCTGTTTTATATCGGCCCAGATCCAAAACCAAATAGACAACTAATTGCCCTGGAACATGATGAGTGACTTCCCCTCCTCGATCAATTCGAAAAAGCTCAAAAGGTGGGTTCTCTATATCAAAAAGCAGATTTTCTGTGGTAGCACTCCTCCCAAGGGTATAGCAACTAGAATGCTCTAGCATCCAAATAGCCTGATCTTGAGTTTGCCCTGTGAAAAGTTTCTTTTGCCAATCTTTCTGCCAATTCCATGCAATCTGAAAATCAATTAATTCCCTTGGTTCAAAAAGAATCGTAGATGAACCTTCTTCGAGTAAATCATTTTTAGCTAAATTATGCATATCTTCCTAGATACTGATAAGTAAACATGAAATTGTTGATTCATGGGCGAAATCTTGAGCTAACTCCAGCATTGCGTGAATACACACAATCCAAACTTGAAAAAGCAATTCATCACTTTGGGGACTTGGTAAAAGAAGCGGATGTACACCTATCAGTAGCAAAGAATCCAAGGGTTCCACAACAAACTGCTGAGGTTACTGTTTTTGCTAATGGCACAGTCATTCGAGCACAAGAACGTAGTCAAAATCTTTATGCAAGCATTGACCTTGTAGCAAATAAGCTTTGTAGGCAATTGAAAAGGTACAAGGAAAGGCATAGCGACCACCATCACAGTCATGGTCATAGCGCATCATCAACTCCTACTACAGAAGAAGTCTTAGAGGAAAAATCTATTGAAAGTTCCTTATTAGAGGGTAAGGAGGCTAGGTTACCTGATCCTGGGATTCGCCGTAAATACTTTCCAATGCCACCAATGAGCATTGATCAAGCACGACATCAACTTGATCTAATAGACCACGATTTTTATTTCTTTCAAGAAATAAAAAGTAAGCAGTTACAAGTGATCTATAGACGAAAGCATGGCGGCTATGGTCTCATCCAGGCCAAGGACTAATGCCATCCGAAGCAAGGAAAGCTAATCCAAATGAAATTTCTTCCTTTATTCATCAGGCGGCACTAGAACCTCATTTAAGATTAGATTCATTAAATCAGATCTGTGATGCTTGCAATCATTTTAATTTTGCAGGTTTGTGCACAAATCTCATACGTATTCCAGCAGCAAGAGAACGCCTTGGAAAAAATAAAATCACTAAGCTTATTGCTGTCATAGATTTCCCTTTCGGCAATAATCCTGGCTCAATAAAGAAGTCTGAAGCTGAGTGGGCTGCTGAGAATGGAGCCGATGAACTTGATTTAGTACCTAATTTTCTGAAGCTTCATGAAGGTGCAATAGAAGACTTTGCCGAAGAGCTCTCAACAATAGATTCCGTTGGTCTCCCTTTCAGAGTGATCCTTGACACAATGAAGCTTCCACAGGAAAAGCTTCAGATAGCTATAGACGCATGTATAGATTCGGGTGCAAGAGGCATTCAAACTGGCAATGGCTTTGGTCCAGTCATTACTCATAGTCATATCAATCAAATAATTAAGCTAACAAGAAATCGATGTTCCATTAAAGCTGCGGGTGGGATCAAAGAGATTACTCTGGTATTAGCCCTCATAGATGCTGGGGTATCTTCAATTGGCACCTCAGTAGGATCAGAGATAATGAAAGAATTCAGACTGTCATCTAATTACAAGTGAGTCTTAACAGGAGAGTTAAAGGTCTTGCTTTAAAGGTAGGGCCGTTGGGAGAGAATGATCGACTGTTAACTATTCTGAGCCATGAAGAAGGACTTCTTCGCCTTGCAGTGCCAGGTGCTAGACGCCCAAAAAGTAAACTTGCTGCTACCTCTGCACTGACTTTTCTAGAGATTCAACTGGGAGGAAAAAGCAATTTTCCAAGAGCAAGACAAATTAAAGTTATTAAAAGCTTTAGCAATTTAGGAGAAAAACTAGAAACTCTGGCAACAGCTCAATCATTAATTGAGTTATCGATGTTACTGGTAGGAGCAAATGATCCACAGCCTGAGATACTTGAAGCGATTTTGATCCACCTTGAGCGATTACAAAAGCCCAAAATTGAATCCTTGGAAATTCTGGCTACTTGTGTCCAAGCATGTATTCATTTACTTGCTCTTGGTGGCTATGGTTTACCACTTCATAAATGTTGCCGAAGCGGTAAAAGGCTAGAACCTCCTATTGGGAACTGGGACTGGAGCTGTAGCCTTATAGAAGATGAAGGTTTTGCAGTCGATAAAATCGATAATTCAAAACTTACTTTGAATGCTTCAGAGCTCGCCCTTCTTCAACGTCTGCTGAAGCCACATCTACCACGCAAAAAAGAGTCAGGGCAAATTCTAGGTCCTTTAGAAGTTTGGCTTAAATTGCTTAAATTATTAGAAGCTTGGATCAATGCAAACCTCAAAAAAAATGTCAACTCCTTTGGAATACTGAAAGCCTCATACTTAAACAACAATTCTTTAGGGATGGAATAACTATTAATTGATCGCCTTAACACCAGCTAGCATTCTAGAAGTTCAAAAAACAATCTTCAGGTGGCACATATAGCCTGGCTTGGTAAAAAATCACCGTTTTGTGGAAATGTCAGCTATGGCTTAAGCACTACTAGAGAATTAAAAGAAAGGGGACATCAAGTAAGTTTTATTCATTTTGACAACCCAAGTGACTCTGACATTTCAAAAACATCCCTTTTGGCAAATGATCCTGATGTCAGTCTCCCATATCTCATCAAGTCTCAGGTTTACACAATCCCTTCTCCAAGGGCCCAGCGTGAACTGAGAGAGTCTTTAGAAAGATTAAAACCAGACCTTGTTCATGCAAGTCTTACGCTTTCTCCTCTTGACTTTAGACTGCCTGATCTCTGTCAGCAAATCCAGGTACCCCTACTAGCAACATTTCACCCACCTTTTGATTCAAAAATTAGAAGTCTTTCAGCTAGTACTCAACAACTCACCTATCAACTATATGCACCGTCTCTCGCTCGCTTCGACAAAGTGATAGTTTTCTCGGAAATACAAGCTGATGTGCTTAACAAGCTAGGAGTCAAAGAAACAAGAATAGAAATCATTCCTAATGGAGTTGACACAAATCTATGGACACCTAAGTCTGAAAAATCCATAGGGACAGAAGAGAAAAGAGTTCAAAAAAGGCTCGGTCGCAAAAGAGTCTTTTTATACATGGGAAGGATTGCTACAGAGAAAAATGTTGAAGCTCTTCTAAAGGCCTGGAAATCAATCAATACCAATGGATGTCAACTTGTTATAGTTGGAGATGGCCCTTTAAGGCCAACGCTAGAAAACAATTTTTTATCAACTGATGAGTGTGAGATCCTCTGGTGGGGTTATGAAGCAGATTTAAAAACCAGAGTCGCTCTTCTCAAATGTGCTGAGGTTTTTATTCTTCCAAGCTTAGTTGAAGGGCTTTCAATAGCCTTACTAGAGGCAATGGCTACAGGGACAGCATGTATAGCTACTGATGCAGGCGCAGATGGAGAAGTCCTCAAGAATGGAGCAGGAATCACCCTAAGCACAGAAAATGTTACATCTCAACTGAGAACTCTTCTGCCAGTCCTAAGAGAGCACCAGTCCTTAACTTCTCAGCTAGGCAGAAAGGCCAGACTAAGAGTGCTTGCGCAATATACACTTAAAAACAATATTAATTCCCTTGAGTGTCTTTACAAGAAACTCCTTTAGGATCCTTGACTCTAGGAGAGCTCCCTACTTCTCTTAGCAGCCAAAACAACAGCCTCGATCAAAGCTGAGCGAACACCTTCTTTTTCGAGATGACGCAAGGCCCTAATAGTCGTTCCAGCAGGTGATGCAACCATGTCTTTTAACTGACCTGGGTGCAACTCTTTTTCCTTAAGCAATCGCACTGTTCCTTCTATAGTTGCATGTGTCAAGGTGTTAGATAAATTACGTGGCAACCCTGCTGCCACAGCACCATCAGCTAGTGCTTCTGAGACAAGAGCTAGATATGCCGGTCCAGAAGAAGTTAAAGCTAGAAAAGCATCTAATTGTTCTTCAGGTAATTCATATACCTTACTAATTGGATGAAAAAATTCCAAAACTAATTTTTGCTGGTTTGCTGAGACATCATCACCCCAAGCCAGTCCTGTTACTCCTGAACCTACAAGAGCAGGGGTATTAGGAACAGCTCTAACACAAGCATGAGAAGGAAACAATGTTTGCAATCTATCCAACTTCACTCCAGCAAGAATAGAAATCAACAAAGGCTTTTGATCAGATGCTGATTGAATTAGCGAGGTGCAATTTTCTTTAATCTGACTTAACTGTTGTGGCTTCACAGCTAAAAGCTTCACTGGCAAATCCCAAACTTGGGTTGCCTTCGAGTCCTTTGCATCAACAATATCAAAATTAGTCGAGAAATATTTAGCTGCACTTTTGATACTCCTTGGATGTCCAACAACTCCAATCACATCTTCCGATTTAAATTGACCTGCCTCAAACAAACTCCTAAGAATAAGCTGAGCCATTCTTCCTAAACCAATTACACCAAGAGACAAGGTCACTTTAAAAGAATTAGATCACTGATGTCATAGAAGTGCTATTAGCACCCCAGGCTGGTTCAGGTGCTCTAACTGTTTCAGTGGTACTGGTTTCAGGATCTTTGTTCATAACGCTAGAAGGAGAAGGCTCCTCTTGGAATGAATTTGTTACCTTTACACAACTAGGTGCAAAAAGGAAAATGCTTTCTCCTACACGTTCTTGATGGCCATCAATTGCAAAAGTACCCCCTGCTACAAAATCAACCGCTCTTTGTGCCTGGTCAGGTTCCATCATTGTCAAATTCAAAATCACCGTTTTCCTTTCTCTCAAAGCCTGAATTGCTTGGGGCATTTCATCAAAACTTCTTGGCTCCATTAGGCTTACCTCTGCTGTCGCAGTTGCAATCCCAGGCATCCCTATCACGTTAGAAGAGGTCCCTCTTTTGTCGAAAGGATTAGAAGAACGCGATGCAAGACCACTTGAATAATTCCCTCCTGAGTTATTCTCATCATCAAAATCATCTGCCATTCCATAGTCAAGCTCATCGAAGTCACCGTCTAGATAATCATCACCAGCAACAACGGCTCTAAGACGTGAAATAAGCGACACCTGATAATCCTCTCTGAATGATTTTGAGCTGTTTCGGTTAAAACCGAGCTTCAAGAGTCTCCCCCTTGAAAGAAGAATAAATATATTCCTTAATTACCTAAATAGCGTTATTTTAAGATACGGGCAAGGTTTTCAATTGGGTTTATTGATATCTCGCCGCAATTGAAATCACAATCTTGATCCAAACAGAGAAGTACCTAACCTAATCCATGTAGCCCCACTCTCTACAGCCTCCTTCCAGTCCGCACTCATTCCCATAGAACAATCCTCTAATCGCAACTTATCTGCAAAAAGCCTACATTCTTTAAATAATAGTTTTCTCTGAGTTAAATCAAACGAAAGAGGGGCAATAGTCATAAGGCCCACTAAATCAATGTTTGGCAGCTCAATAAGTTCATTCCAAGAATTTAAAAGATCCTCAGAATTAAAGCCACCTTTATTCGGGTCATTGCGAAACTTAACTTGAGCCATCACAATTGGTTTCTTACATTCTTCACCAGCAATTCTTGAAATTCTTTTAGCTAATTTCAAAGAGTCAACAGAATGTATGACATCGAAAGTACGTACAACCTGTCTGACCTTATTGGCTTGCAAACCTCCAATAAAATGCCATCTAATATCTATTAGGTCTTTTAATAAATCCACCTTTGGCAATGCCTCTTGGACTCTACTTTCTCCAAAATCAATTTGACCACTAGAAGCAAGTAACCGAATTGAGCTAATATCTTGTCCTTTACTAACTGCTAAAACTTTTACTCTGCTTGGCAGATGATTACGCAATTCTTTCAGATTCATAACAATTTTAAAAACCTCTTAAATAAAAGTCTGCTTGAACAATTTTTGCCAAAACTCTAAATCTAGAGACCTATTTTTTCTACAGCGTGAAAGATTCATCTCAGCGTAGTAACGTGCATCCATATAAGGAATAGCCTCAAATTCAGCTCCATAAGACTCAAGAGTCACCAAGAAGAACATCTTCTGAGCATATAATGTTGCATAAATATCTCTGCCCTTTTCAACAGGGGTTAGCAAATAAAGCATCCCAAAATTAGGGTGATTAAGATAAGACTCAGATTTTGCAAGCAATTTTCAAACAAAAGCCATAAATATACAAATAGACTACTTCGAACCGATCAAAATATAAATTTATGATATTAATTCCTAATATTGAACCTTAGAGGAATCAATGAGTTTGGAAGTCAGAAATAAGAATCCATTACTATTAGATTATCAAGAATCAAAATGCGCCATATTCTTTTCGCAGAATTATAGTAATAAGAAGTGCAGCAATAGCAATTGAATTAAGACAAGCAGTCTTTCTATTCATAAGACCTTTAGGCTTTAATGAGCCCGGATGTAAGATCATTCCATGATTTCTAATCAACAGAGATTCTGCTCCTTGTTCAGCTCTCAATAAAATATTTGATAACAACCTTTCCCCTACAGAGAGTATTAAGACAATGGATTTTTTAAATCCAAGTTCTTTAAAGTTAATAGCTCTATTAATTATCGATCGTATAAGATTCTGAAATTCCTCTTGGACCAAAGGAATAAAACGTAATGCTAAAAGCAATTGGAAACTCATCCGATCTAATGGGAAGCCTAATAGCGCAATAGGTTTCATATACCATCTCAATGTCCACATCAAATCTTCCGGAGAGGTAGTACAGAGCATCAAGTTGACACTATGGACAACAGTAAAAATTAATGTTGAAGTATTGAGACCTAATTCAGCCGATCGTCTGTCTATTGCAAATGTACCTATTTTCATTATTTCCCAATGACTGCCCTTAACCAGCAAATCAGGGAGTTCTTGTGGAGAACGAACTGTGAATGCTAAAACAGTTTCATTAGTTGGCAAAAAAGTTGCTAAAGAACCACACAAAATTGAAAAAATTATTAAAAGCAAGAAAGGCCGCCAAATAATCCTTAAAGACAAGGATCCAAGCACCGTAATTAGCAGAAGAGCAAGGGCTAAAGCTACTCTCCAAAATGGTCCTGCAAGTACTGGCGACACCAAAAACATTAACACCCATGCGAATTTCAATCTGGGGTCCAAATTTCTCAGCCAACCTGATGTTCCAGATACATACTGTCCTATAGGGACATTTCTCAAAAGCTCCATCTCTTAAGTCGAAGAGTTAATTTGTTGACGTTTCAAATCTCTTTCGGCTTCTCGTTGTTGCTTTCCTCGCCAAAAAAGTTTTATAGGAGTACCTTTAAAGCCAAGACCATCTCTTAATTGACGCTCTAGATATCTTCTATATGAATCACCAAATAGCTTTGGGTCATTTACAAAAAGAGTGAAGCTAGGAGGGGAACTTGCTACTTGAGTTGCATAATAAAGACGACCCTGTCTACCGCCTCTACTAGTAGGCGGGCTTCGCCAACTTAAGGCTTCTGTAACTACTTCATTAACTACTGAAGTAGAGACTCTTCTCCGATGCTGTTCCACAGCTGAAGAAGCAAACTGAAAAATAGGGTTTACTCTTTGTTTCATCAATGCTGAAACAAATAACATCTCAGCCCAATCTAGAAAATAAAGTTTTGATCTCAGTTCTTTTTCCATGACTGACATCGTATATGTATCTTTTTCAACTGCATCCCACTTATTAACAACAACCAAACAAGCTCTTCCTTCTTCTTCAATTCTACCTGCAAGGCGTTGATCTTGTTCCGTAACACCATCCAATGCATCTATAACCAAAACACATACGTCACTCCGTTCAATAGCTTTAAAGCTTCGATTAATACCAAAAAACTCAGGCCCATAATTAACACTTTTACGTCTACGAATACCTGCAGTATCAATTAATTTCCATACTTGATTTTCTCGCATGAGCGAAGTGTCAATGGTGTCACGTGTCGTACCTCTAATAGGACTCACTATTGCTCGATTCTCGCCACATATTGCATTCAGGAGACTTGACTTGCCTACATTTGGTCTCCCAATGATTGAAAGCTGAATGGGGCTCTCTTCATTTTCAAACCTATCCTTAGGAGGAAGCAATTCAATTAAGCGGTCAAGAAGGTCCCCAGTACCAGCACCATGAATAGCCGAAACCGGATAAGGCTCACCAAGTCCTAATTGCCAGAAATCTGCAGCCATAGCAAGTCCCAATTCAGGAGACTCACATTTGTTAACAGCCAAAAGAATTGAGCATTTGTAATTTCTAAGCCATTCGGCAATCGCCTGATCTGAAGCTGTGATCCCTTGTTGCCCATCCACTATCACCAACGCTATTGCAGCTTCTGACATCGCCAAATTTACTTGTTCACGTATTTCAGGAAGGAATTCACTCTCATCATCAAAAACAAGCCCACCAGTATCAACCAATTTAAACTCCCTGTCTCCCCAAAAACCATTTTGATAACTACGGTCTCTAGTAACACCAGGCTGATCATAAACTATTGCATCTTTACTACGGCATAGCCTATTAACAAGAGTCGACTTGCCAACATTAGGTCGACCAATTATGGCGACGATAGGTCGCGCCATTCTGTCCTCACATAGTGCTTTATTGAGAATACTTAGTTATAGAGAAATAAACCAACTTTTATGTCACAAGGAAAGCAAGGCCATCAATATCTCAAACAAAATAATCAATCGACACATGGATCTCCAGGGTGTCCTGACAAAGGATCTTTAGGGGCATTACACAATATTGGCAAAGGGCCTGTATTGGGCAAGACATCTCCTCTACTTAAAGTCCATGCTAAAAGCCAATTCACCGCAGTGGCTCGACGAGTTCTCCTAGGAAAAAGTTCATTAATCCTATATCCCTCAAAATTTAAACAGCTTTTAAGAGCTTGCTTATATTTCTTCGGTATAGATCTAGTGAGATGTACAGAAGCAGATCGCTTAGAAATTACTTGCGGTGCTTCTGGAAATTTTTCCCTCCAATAATCAGGGGTATTCGAACCTGCAATAAGGGTAGCCGAGTCACCATCCTGAAACTTGTAATCAAGCCTTTCCCAAATAAGATTGCAAACAAAAGTATCAGTTGTTCTATCAGAAAGTATTTCTAGAAGCAAATCCCTGCTTAGTGGCCAAGGTTTATTCATGGGCAAGCATATATTTTTAATATTTATAGTGATTTAAAGATTTATTTTAACTACTAAACCTTAAATCACAAGAGATCGATAGTAAGAGGAATGTTTCGTATAAATTCTTATGTTTATGTAGCACTATTGAACTAATCCAAGAATTCTGCTCTTCTCCTAATAATTAATAAAGAGAAATAAGGTGCAGTCCCCTCTGGAATATCACTTGCTTGAACAACTAGCTGATCAGGGAAGCCGACTCTTTGTGCAAATAGGGTATTATCTAACAATTTTTTTTCTTCCAAAATATTTCTAACCCATTTCCACCGTTTACCTAGTTTTAGCAATACCAAAACTTTTTTTGAACTCATGAAATCATCTAACATCATATCGAGAGCATTATTGTCATCAGGGACGCAGGAAATTAAAAGCTCCTCTTTTTGTAAAGACAAAGGCAATTTTGCAATTGCAGCTGCAGCGTTAAATGAAGAAATGCCAGGAATGATTTTCAGTGGGCAAAGTGGGTAATTAAATTTAATTTGAAGCAAAATATATGAACTTGTTGCATATAAAGAAGGATCCCCTTGGCAAAGTAAAACGACGTTTTCTCCCCTTTCAACTTCTTCTACCAACTGTCTACTTGATGTTTCCCATGCATCTTTCAATACATCTATTTCGGTAATCATTGGGAATAATACTGCCATGCACTTTTTCCCTTTGAGAAATTCAGAAGCTATTTGTTTTGCCATGCCTTCTGAGCCTATTTCTGCTACTGGGTATGCAACTAGACTGGCATCTTTAATCGCTGTGACTGCCGCTAAAGTTAAAAGCGAAGGATCTCCAGGGCCAACTCCTACCAAAGTTAAGCCCGGTTCAGGTACTTTTTTTTTTCTTGAATTTAAAAAAGAAAAATATTTCTTTAAATCCTTAAAGAAAATCATCTCTAGCTATGCATTCTTGGCTCATGATGAAGCTTAGAAAGAATCTTTGATTCAACTTCTGCAAGCTCTTTTAATCTTGTAAGAATTTCAGATTTATCAAAACGTTCTTCCGCCAAGGTCCAATAAATAGAAAAATGACGAGCCTCGCTATGAAGCAAGTCAGCATATAAAGCTCTTAATTCTTTATCTGGGCTATGTAAGGAAAGTAAAGCCATCCGTTCATGACTCCTCGCTTCTATCAAGCCAGACACTAAGAAGCTATCCAGCATTCGCACTGGTTCTTCTTTCCGAATACTTTTGGCCAATAAAGATCCATAAGGTGGTGCCTGCAATGGTTCAAGATAATGGCCTCTTGATTTCAGGATCTCAAGAACACGTTCAAAGTGTTCTAACTCCTCTCGGGCAAGAGGGCTAAGAGCTTCTGCTAAGCCTGGTTCACATAAATATCTAAACATCATTTGAATAGCCGCACCAGCAGCTTTTCTTTCACAATTAGCATGATCTATAAGTATTTCTACAGGGTGGGTAATTGCCTGATCTAACCAGCTTTGGCTTGTTGAGGTATTCAACCATTTAATCCTTTTAGGTGCCTTTGATTTCTCGAATGCTAATGCCATTATTTTGTATCTTGATTCTTCAGAAATGACAGAATCCCATCGAAAGCAAGCTGATAGCTCATTGGACCAAAGCCACTAATCACTCCAATTGCTTTATCTGCCAATAAAGACTTGTGTCGAAAAGTTTCCCTTGAAAAAGTATTAGTGAGATGCAATTCCACATAAGGGATATCGGAACTCAGCAATGCATCTCTTAAAGCCACAGAGGTATGCGTGTATGCACCGGCGTTGATCATGATGGCATCAATTTCACCTATAGCTTTCTGAATTCGATCTACCAATGATCCTTCAGAGTTACTCTGAAAAGTTTCAAGCTTAATCCCTGCCTGCTCAGCCTTCTTATAAAGCTCAGATTCAATTGTTTCTAGAGTTTGCACTCCATAAAGAGAAGGCTCTCTTTGTCCTAGGAGATTAAGGTTAGGACCATTAATTAGTAATAAATTGATCAATGCTTAAAAAACAAGTACTTCACAAATCGTATCCACCTCAGAATAAAACGCCCAACATATATGTGTAATTACGTCGCTTTAACTGGTAATGTCCTTAGGTGGTTAGGGTCGGTGCCCGAGTGGTTAATGGGGGCGGACTGTAAATCCGCTGGCTCTGCCTACGTTGGTTCAAATCCAACCCGGCCCACCTTTCCACAAGCCCTTGTAGCTCAGCGGTAGAGCACTCCCTTGGTAAGGGAGAGGTCTCGGGTTCAAGTCCCGACGAGGGCATAAAAACCCTCTACCGAGAGCAACTCAATAACTAACAGGAGACCTCAACAGGTCTCTTTTTTGTTGCTAATTGCTTGGTATAACTGGGAAGATGCGAAAAAAAGATTGAAAATTATTTTTCTATACTTCAATTAGAATAAATTAGATTTTGGATCATCAATAAAATCCTTAACCCTTCAGCAACCAATAATTGATTCCAAGAGTGGATAATCTTTCTTTTCACTGGTGTAATCCAACATCTTAAGACTGACCATTAGCTTCAGCTTCTGGCCTTTAGCCTTAAGTTCTTTGGATAGAGCTTTCTCCCTAGTGATCCTCATTCTTCTTGATCAATAAGCGCGAGCGAAAAGCCAGGCTGATTGTCAATATTCTCTTGATTAATTAAAGGATAAAAAGGATTGCCCCTGCAGCAAATCCAGAGAGATGGCCAATCAAACTTATATCAGGTGCAAAAGAATAAATTACTCCCATAATTGTAAGAATTGTCATGGTTTGTCGGCATTGATAATTGCGACTCAAACCTATTTGAATACCAAGAAAATTCTGCTTTCCAAAGATTGATGCCAAAAGAATAAATGCATCTATTCCATAAATAATGCCACTAAAGCCTAAAGCAAGTGACATTGGATTTTTTGCAATAAAAATATCGTAGGCCCAATTTATAGAGACCTGCAAAGGGATCAAAAGTGCAATCAATGTTAGAAAAAAGGACCTATTACTTAAACCAAGAGTTCTAAAGAAATTTCGAGCAATTATTATTCCACCTGTATTAAATACTAAATGTCCAAAATCACCATGAAAGAAATGTGCTGTAAGCATTCTGTGCGGTTGAGCAAGAAGTCCTCCTGACCAATAGACGAGATGTGATTTGTCAATCAAACCTACAATATCTGTTGCTATAAAAGCAACTAAACATATCAGGAAAGGTATTAAGTACTGCCAATCATCTATAGAAACAGTAATACCTGAAGAAAGTGATCTATATCCTTGATAAACTTTTTTTCCACCATTTCTCTTTTGCTTAAATCCTATTGTGAAAGAACCACACTTTATGCATACCAACCTTCCACCAAGTGAACGGTCATTCTTTATATCTGTTGAACCACAATCTATGCATTTATGTATTCTCATTCAATTCAATTTTAATATAACTAACATAACGCTATCGCAATGAACCTAAATTTCCTTAAAAATATTTGTATTAGTTTTCTAGTACTTCTAGTTACTTTCCACCCTCTAGAAACAATTGCGTTGTCGCATAATTGGGTTGCTGTTCCAAAGAGCCAGTTTGGAGAGCAGTTTTGGGACAAAAACAGTATTCAAAAAAACGAAGACGGGTCGATAAGAGTATTCAGCAAATTTCTTCCTAAAAGCACCACTAGCATTACGGGAGACATACTTTATACAATGGATATTGATTGCTCGAGAAACGCATTCAGAGATATTGCAGTAGGTGCAAAGGAATTTAACGAGTTTAAAAATAAAGACTTGGAATGGAAAAAACCAAATGGAGATAAACTGATTATAGGTGTCATCGATCAGGTTTGTACTTATGGGACAAATTAAAATGCCGCAGTAATTCTCGCCAGTTCTTTAACCACAATTAATCCCAAAATTTATAAATCTCGCTTCTCTCAATAGGACTTCTCGCAAGGCAAAATTACCAATCTAACCAGCTACTTTCAGTAGACCCAGAAACTTTAAAGCTATCATTTAATCTTAATTTCCTTCTCTTAATAAAAATATCGATAAGGTAACTCCCTGCGAAAATCCTAGCAAGGCATCATCGAGTCTTCATTGGGATAAGCAATCTCGATAAGTGCAGATCATATGAATCAGATGCACAACAGTCAAAGATGATCGTGGTTTATGCTTTAGATTTAAAAATCAGAGAATTTAAAAAACTAGTGAAATAATTGTTTGAATTGTGGAATAACTTCCAATTTACGCTCCTTTTCTTTGACTGCAGAGAAAAAGTGGAGTAATTTTGAATGGCTTTATTCAAAGACGATTCAATAGCGTCTGGATTGTGAGAATTAAATATCACGCCACCTCCAAAGAGTGAAACTTCTTCTGACATCCAAGTATTTGCTGGAACTATTAATACCTTTCCTAATGCTCTAGCTTCACTAAAGATTCCAGAGGTTTGACTATGATACATATTCGATGAATAAGGAAGAAGGACAATATCTAAACTATTGAATAACATTTCATAGTCCTTTGAGGAAAGAGACTCTCTGAATAAAGTAGTACCGTCAATTGCTTCTAATAATTTAATGGCTGACAAGCATTCTTTTTGCATTCTAACTCTAATAGAGCACTGAATAAGAAAATCAACCTTTGCAACATTATGCCTTTCGTTATATTTCTGAAGCACATCAGGCAAGAGATTAAAGCCTTTGGAATTTCTTGCATCGCCTAAATAACCTATCTTGAGTGATTTGGTTTTACATCCTTGATAATCTAAACCATGTTCAACATTATGAGGTATAGGTAAAACTTCAATATTCTTTTTAGTATAAATAGAGAACTCCTTTGACAATTGGGGAGTATCACAAAATAGAAAGATCTTATTTTCTATTTTGCTTCTATTGATTTGATTATACAAGAAGCAATGTAATTTATCTGGGAAAGGACTTGATTCTAAATCTGGCCTAGAAGTAAAATGATTGACAAATGCAAGATTTAATTTATCGTAATCAGTTGATATTGATTCAAAGAACTTAACTATAGAAAATAGATTCGAAATAGTCATTGTTGGAAATAATATTAAATTATGATCAAGCTTGCTAAGATATTTCTTAATCTGAAAAAGATCTAAATATGTAAAAAAATTATGCAAGATAAAGTTCCATGCTAAATAGATAAGCTTAGAGATTTTCTTTGGCAAGAAATGCCTTATAAAAGGAACATCAAACCTCTTCCCTAAATCAACTGTATAAAAAGGTATAGCATCTAGTTCTTGCATTATTTCCTTATCTAAAAGCTTGTTTGCTAGAACAAGAACATTCCAGCCTCTTTGCAATGCCTCTTTTCTTAGAGATTTACAATAGGCATAGTCATGTCCCTGAAATGAGATTAATGTTCTGCAAGAGATAATAAAGTTGATTTTGCTTTGAGAATCAATCATTATTAAGTTACTATAAAATTATTGTGGCCAAATTGTAATGTTTTATTTATGCTCATGTGTTAAATTCGATGAATACCAGTCAATTGCATCCTTCAATCCCAATTGAAGTGACCTTGGAGAATAAGAAGAACATAGATTCCTCAATTTTGTAATATCTAAAAGCTTGCTTTGGGCTCCTACATATCGCGATACATCATATTTTATGAGTTCCTCTGGGTATTCTACATAATTGCAAATATAACTTGCAAACTCCTTAATAGTATAATCTACACCTGCACCTATATTAAGCAAATCATTATTTAAATGAGCAATCGTTTTATGCATAACATTTACGAAATCATCTACATGAACTAATTCTCTTCGTTGATTACCATCTCCCCATAAAACAACTGACTTATTACTACTTTTTGAATTATATATTTTTCTAATTAAATCAAATATAAAATGCATTTGCCTACCATCATTGTGGTAGTCGCCTCCATAGAGAGTCGAAGGGACAAAGCAGGAGTAAGTCATATTATATTGTAAAGAAAGTGCCTGAGCACCAACTAACAACATCCTTTTAGTTAAGGCATAGGTATACAAACTAGGTGTTGGCATGCCAAGCATATAGTTTTCTTCTTTTAATTCAAGCTTTGGATCATAAGAACAACTAGTACCCATAAAAATTAACTTTGCTTGAGGTTGATATTGCTGCCACCAATTTAAAACATGCGTATTAATTAATTGATTCTTTATCCACTGTTCACCAGGATGCTTTAGGCAAAAGTCTCCTGCTTGAGTCCATGCAGCTAAATGATATATTCTCTCATATCTAACTGAGGTATAATTTCTAAGAGAATCTTTAGTCGTTAAATCACACTCACAACTAGAAGGATATGTGATTGATTTTATTTCTTTTTGTTTTTTCAGGTATCTAATTAGATGACGACCTAAAAAACCAGATCCACCGGTTATAAAAACTTTCACTTAAAAATAGTTGGATTTATTGGAAAATAAAACTCTATACCAGAATCTATCAGTTGGGTGTTTCGTTTAAGTATTTCTTTTTTAAAATTCCATGCGAGCACATAATAAATATCTGGTAATTCTTCTAGTTCCTCCTCTAATAATATTGGAATATGTGTGCCAGGGCTAAACAATCCTTTCCTAAGGGGGTTCTTCTCTACAAGGCAATCAATAGTAGACTGATCAAGCTGGAAATAATTTAAAAGAGTATTACCTTTTACAGGTGCCCCAAAACCATAAATACTTTTTCCCATATCTTTTGCCCTCTGGAGATAATTAAGGTCCGTTTCCTTTAATCTGGAAATTTGTTTGGAGAAATTTAAATAGGTCTTTATGTCATTACTTCTATTCTCTTCTTCTTCCTTTT
Source organism: Prochlorococcus sp. AG-409-F19 (assembly GCA_003215795.1). Lineage (GTDB taxonomy): Bacteria > Cyanobacteriota > Cyanobacteriia > PCC-6307 > Cyanobiaceae > Prochlorococcus_E. Next base: position 24,300 of record QCJV01000007.1, on the reverse strand, counting down.
TGAGTTTAAGTAAGCGATTAGTTAATGGCGATTTACCTTTATGCGAGACGTAGGCTATCATAGATCCGCCATGAATCGGTGAAAGGTAAGCATCAAATACTTCTAAATCATATAAATCTAGAAGAAAAGAAATAGGCTTTAAATTATAATAAAGAAGATGTTCGTGATATATTTGATCAAAAGCAATGTTTTCAACAATTGACTTCATATATAGAAATTGAACGATAAATATTCCTTTGTCATCTAAAAGCGATTTGATACCTTCTGTTGCTGAATGTAATTCTTCTAGATGAAAAAATACTCCAGCAGCATTAATTATATCAAATTTCTTATTTAAGGAATCAGCTAACTTCTTATTAAAAAAATCATTTATTGTAGGAATTTCATTTTTTGTTGCGATTTGAGCAGTTTTCTTGGAGGATTCGACACCTAAAATATTGCAACCCATTTTTTTAAAATGCTGTAATTGAGTTCCATCATTAGACCCAATATCAAGTACGTCAATTTTCCCTCTATCAATACCAGGGAAGAATCTATTGACAGAAACTTCGGCTATATCTTTAAAATGTGCGGACAAAGAGTTGGTAATCCCAGAAAGATAGGTATGGTCACCAAACATTATTTCCTTCTTAACAGTATAATCTAATTGAGTAGTAGTGCATTTATTACAATAAAATACTCTTAGCGGATACCTAGGTTCTTTACCTAATTCATTTTGCCTAAGAAAGTTATTACACCATGGTTGAATCCCGAGGTCTATTACCAGGTCTAATTGATTACCACCACAAACTCTACATGCAAGCATATAATTAGCACGATTATGCCTAAGGTAGCATGACGAATGACTTAACGCAAAATAATTAGAATCGGAGTCCAACTTAATTGAATGACTGGTAAATTAGGAAGATATATTCAATCAATTAATATATGAAATTCGATTAAAGACTTTCTTAAAAATCAATCTGCATACACTAAATTGAATATCTCTGGAACCTATAACAAATTCTATATAGCATGCTTTATACTTTATGGAAAATTAAATCACATTCTAAAGGATTAGTTGAAGTGAATTTCTAATTTTCATAATAGATTACCTGGCTTCCTTTAGAGTCAAATTCAAAAGGTACATGCACATATTCCTTCATGGCTTCTAGTACTTGAAATCTCTTCTTAGGGTCCACCACTAAGAGTATAAATCCTCCAGCGCCTGCACCAAGCAGCTTCCCTCCAGTAGCCCCGGCTTCAATTGCTTTTTTATATATTAAATCTATCGTGCTGTTAGTAATTCCTTCACAAAGCTTTCTTTTAATCATCCACGCATCTTCTAATAAATATCCAAAATCTGCTATTGAGCAATTAGAGAAAAGAATTCTTTCTGCTTCATATACATATGATTTCAATTTATCTAGGTAATCTTGATTTGCAGATAGGTTTTGAATAAATAACTTTGAAACATCACAGGAATTTCTTGATATGCCGGTAAAAAATAGCATTAGGCTTTGATTTAATTCCTTTTTTCTTTGATCAGAAATTGCTACTGGCTTAACTTCAACTGATAAATCATTGTTAAATTCGATGAGATTCAGGCCTCCAAAAGATGTAGCATATTGATCCTGTATCCCCCCTATTTCATTTAATATATTTGTTTCTATGTTTATAGCATCTATTGCTAGTTTTGATTTGCTGGTCCTGATGTTTTGATAAGAGTAAGTTGCATTTAGTAAACCAACAACGAATGCAGAGCTGCTTCCTATCCCAGATCTAGCAGGTAAATCTGATTCACAGTGTATTTCAAGACCTTCTTCAACTTTCGAATTCTTGATAATAGCCTTAACTGCTTTATGTTCAAGATCATCAAGACATTTCACATTCTCAATTTTAGAATAAGCTACTCTATATTTAAATTCAAAAAATGGAGGTAATTTCCTTAGAGATATAAAACAGAATTTATCAATACTAGTTGAAATAACAGCACCTTTATTTTCTTGAAACCAAGAAGGGTAATCTGTACCACCGCCAAAAAAAGATATGCGGAATGGAGTCCTTGTTATAATCATTTTTAAGCTAGTTTATTTAAGGGTAAGTATAGAATCAATTGCTGATTTTAAATTAATTGCAGAGTAATCAGCATAATAAGAATTATGCGAGCTTTCTTGTTTTTTTGCAGCTGATATCAGGATAGTTCTTAAGCCTGCTTTTTGTCCTGCCTGTACATCGCTAACTTTATCTCCAATAAGCCAAGATTTAGTTAAATTCAAATTCATATCCTTTTGTGCTTCAAAAATCATTCCCGGTTTTGGTTTTCGGCAATTACAATTTCTTAATTCACCAAATTGGCTATGATGTGGGCAAAAATAAATAGCATCTATTCTTCCGCTTCTTATTTTTATTTCATTATAAAACCATGAATGCAATTTGTATACGTCATAATTTGAATAGTACCCCCTTGCTATACCAGATTGATTAGTAATGATTATAATTTTATAATTGGTTTCACTTAACTTTATTAGACTATCTATTGCACCAGTGCACCACTCCCAGTCTTCTATTTTATGTAGATAACCAATCTCTTCATTAATAGTACCGTCTCTGTCTAAAAAGATAGCAGGAGATTTAGATTTATTCTTTTTAGTGTAAATCTGTTTTTCCAAAATTATATCTATATATTTTTATAATCAGAGACTCTTATCATTTTATATCCTTTTATAAGCTCTTTAATGCCATCTTCAAGAGAGTATTGTGGTCTAAACCCTGTTTCTTCTATTTTTCGATTGCTAACGATATAATTTCTTTGATCTGGATCCTTCCCAATTTTGGCTTCTACAATTTGAAATTCCAAAATTTGTTCCTTTATCTTTTTACAAAGCTCAAGTTTTGATAAGTTGGCATTCGACAAGCCTACGTTATATATTTCTCCCTTCATTTCAGAAAACTTTTCTAAGCCATGAATGAATACCCTACTCACATCACGAATGTGTATATAGTTCCTCTTAAAGCTACTTTCAAATAAAACTACAGATTTATCATAAACAGCCCTATAGACAAAATCATTAACTAGTAAGTCAATTCGCATACGTGGAGACATCCCAAAGACTGTAGCCAACCTAAAGCTGATAGAGTTTTCATGGTTCAAGAGCTTCTCCTCAATTTTAACTTTATCAACTGCATATTTAGAAATAGGTCTTAAGGGTGACTCCTCAGTACAGAAGTTATTCTTATCTCCTGTTCCATATGCACTATTAGTTGTTGGCATTATGATTATTTGACTTTTAGAAATATAATTAAATAAATTAATAATTGAATCATGGTTAATGCTCTCAGCGTTATATGGATCTTGTGAGCAAATGGGTGCGCCAACTAAAGCTGCTAGTGGAATAATGACATCATTCTTTTCAACTAAACCCTTTATTAATTCTTTATTTCTAACGTCTCCCCTTATAAGTTGGAAATTTTTATTTATGCATAAATGAGCAAGACTTGATTGTCGATAGATAAAGTTATCTATGACAGTAACTTTATGCCCTTTTTCTAAAAGGTCAGGGACAACTATTGAGCCAAGGTAACCCGCTCCTCCCGTAACGAGGATCTTAACCATTTGATCTTTTAGTTGAAAAACAAATTATATTCTATCTCTTCACAGAATAAATGGATTAGGATCTCATTTAATTCTTGGACTCTAGAGTTTTTATCTTTTGGGGTAACAAGTGTATGATCAGCAAGGGGGTTTGCCTTACCACCATGCCTTCCTATTCGCAAAATAGAGGTTATATTTTTTGTTTTGGTATATTCAAAGTTTTTATAATATTTAATGAATTTCCAGATATTGAAATTGCAAATAATAAATTTTCTTTTTTCATCTTACTCTAAAGCTTCCTATAAAAAATATCTGCATATCCACAATCATTTGCTATAGAAGTAATAACATATGGGTCAGAGGTAATAGATTCTGCTGACATTGAAGGTCTTCCAATTCCAAACCTAGAAACTAAATGAGCTGCAAAATGTGAAGTATCTGCTGCTGAGCATCCATTCCCTGCAAGATAAAGCTTTCCACAATTTATAAAAGAAATAGTAAGTATTTTATAAGCCTTAAAAAAGGATTGAATTCGTTATCTTGATATATTTCTTCTAATATGCTTATAGTATTTTTGAAGTTCTTAATTAATGAATTGTTGATAGTATTTACTATATGAATCTAGAGAACTCTTTAATAAACCTATGATAATCAGAGGGTATGCCAATATCAATAAACTCATGGTCTTGCCAACTAACATTTAACATTTTTTTCTCAACTAAAGTTGGCAAAAAATCTCTTTCAAAGGAGAATTTTTGAGGAAATGATCTTAATTCTTCTGTAATAAATGATTTACTTAATAAATAACACCCTGTGTTTATTAACTTTCCGCCTTTATTTTCAGAGAAAGATGTAACTCTGTTTGATTCGTCTATTAGTAGTGATCCATAGCGATCATTTTCTTTTATGCTTTTAATCGACATTGTTATGCTCTGGCTAGAGTTCCTAAAATCATAATAGAGAGACATTATATTTATGTTGTTCCACGTATCTCCATTTAATACAATTACATTATTCAAATCATAGTTGACTTGATCTAAAGACCTCTTAATAGCCCCACCTGTTCCCAAAGGAATACTTTCCTCTACATATTTAATTGAAACTCCTTGAAATTCATCTCCAAAATATTCCTTTATTGAATCACTAAGATAACCCACTGAAAGGATAAATGATTTCATCCCTTTATTGATCCAAAATTTAATTAGATAATATAAAAAAGGTTTATTGTGTACCGTTGCCATTGGTTTAGGCATATCGCTAACGACTTCTCTTAGCCTTTTGCCAAGTCCTCCGCATAGAATAATCACTTCATATGGTTGTTTGTTAGTTGATTCCAGGGTTTAACTTCACAAGTGCCTTCATTCTAATAATCTAAGCCTCAATATGTAACTATTTCAATGGGTATATGAACTTTATTAAAATCATCTATAACCTCTGAGCAAATCAGATGGATTTAAAATCCCGATTTTTACATGCTTAAGATTCCAAGTGCTATTCTTTCAAGTTAAGTAAAGCCTTGTCTTATTATTCTTACTATTTAAAACCTCAGAAATTAGATTATTAAGATTATTAAATTAACTTTAGAAACCTTTCGCTAAGTTTCCATAAGGTTATAGTATTTAGTCTAAATTTAGAGTAAATAAGCTAATGATTTAGTTACATTGGATTAGTGTTAAATTAAAGTAATTTTTTAGCCATTATCTGTCAGTGATTAATCAAAATAAGTCTAATGCCTTATTCATTTAATTGAATGTTAGTTTAATGTCACTACAGTATATTTTTTTATTTTCCTGAATATACTGTAAGGTAAAATCTAACTTCTACTATCTCTAACCATTTTTTCTAAACTCTAAAATGTTATTTTAGCTTGCTTGAAGTTGACTTCATACAACTTTTCGTATGTGAACTTCCTAAATTTATTTGATTGAATAACTTGTGTTTTATCTCATTATCTTATGATTTCAGTGCTTTATAAGATTCTTACTCCCTCCAGAGAGCGCTTAGGAGCTCATTCTAGATCCTTGTCTTATGAGTTGCCCATTGCAAGAACTCCAAACATATAGACCAGGCTGATTGCGGCTTTGTTTGTCCTTCTTGCAATGACGTGAAAAGTAATTTCGACCAATCGGATGAAAGTCTCAATGCGTTAATCTTCCAACAAAGGTTTTGTACTTATTTATTTTTTGACGACGCTGTCACAAAGAATCTATAACCACAGATGTCCCCACCACTGCTCTCAAAACCACTCAAGAACTAAGTAGGTACAAACGAGTTCAGTTCCAACACCCTATGAGGGCATCATTGGCGAAGACCTCAAAACAACCTATCTCAAGTAAAGAGATTTTTGATTTCTAAGAATTTGTTTAAAGCAGAAGTTAGCACCTCGAAAAATCAGATCCTCCTAACCCCTTGTAATATTTCAATGAGCAATTCTGTATACCAGGCTACTTTTCCACAGCAATCGAGTATTGCACTGTAAATTGATTTTCGACTAAGAGAGTAATTGAAATTTTCTAAATTAATCTGAGAGCGAATGCTGATTTTCTAGTCAGAAAAAACTCTCTCGTCTAGTTTTTGGTACATCATTCTTAGATTGAAAGCCAAAAGAAAAACAATTGACTCGCCATAAAACAAAGTAACTTCAATGCCTCTGCAAAAACAGCAACTCTCTTGAAATAGCAACCCTACTAAGTGGGTATTGCTTATCTACTCTTTCAAGATTCAAATCAACCTGCTTAAAGCACACCTCTCTAGAAAATTAGGTGAGACCAACAGAGATTCTTATACCTATCATCAGAAATTTTAATCATTCAATTACAGTTGATTTTTCCCTAAACCGCAAACAACTTTCCCACAGGTTTTCCACAGCTAGTACAATCCTTTTCTTTTCAAGACTAGGGTATGTGGAGAAGACAATGGCTACTCCTAATATTGACATTGCAAAGTCACTTTTTATACCAAAATGCCCTGGGCCTATTGACATCGTTAGCTGAGAATAAGTCTCATGCTGAAATTCGCTGAGATTCGTTTTTTTTTAGAAAATTGACTAGGCGCAAAAAATATGTGGTACTAGTGGTTCTTGAGGAGCACTGAATGCAAAAACTGGCAAAAGAAATCTTGGGGCCCCGTAAGAATGAAGAAGCTTCAGATTTGAATGTTGACAATACATTGATCAGTTTTTTAGCAGAAGTTCCTCCTTCGATAAAGGGTGCTATGGAAACTTTCATAGACGCTCATCCTAATTGGGACCAGTACCGTTTAATTCAAGCTGCTCTGTCAGGTTTTCTTATACAAAATGGTGTCCACTCAAGATCTATTAATCGACTCTACTTTCAAAATATGTTTTCTAAAAAAGGCTTTGGGAAAAGTCTTGGAGTTTAGAAATAGAAGTGCCAAAAATTCTTTTCAGAGAAATGAAAGAATCTATTGCATCCAATTCAACTTGGGGTAAATGCGCGCAAGTAAGCTCTGCTCTAACGAGCTGCTTAGTACAAAAGGTTGTAAAAACGAGTAAGTAAAAGAAAAATTTCTCGCGAACCAATCCCCATTACAGTTTTCAATCAATATATGTTGAGAAAATTCAGTAGTGCTATTTATTACGTATCTTTGGCCCTCGATTAAGTAAATTGAATTTAAATTGAAAGGGTTATTCGATTGCCATTAAGAAATAAAAGCTCAAAGCCAGTTCCCTGGGAACTGACAATAGAAGATAGCAACTACCAAGAGCAGCCTTGGAAATTAAAGAAAGGTAAGTCCCATATCACTATTGCAAAAGACAAATCTAACCCAAGTAATTTCCATTTGCAAAAAGATGATGAGAGAGTCCTTTCACTCCAAGAACAGCAAGCAAGAATGACATACCATCAATTAATAGAGTTTGGATATAAGCTACAGAAAAGAAAGAAGGCATCAGTCAAAGGGAGTTAAAAGAACTTAAAAGGACGATTGAAATGAAATCACAGCACCCCCGACAAAACATTTAACCTTTCTAGATTTTTCTATATCTGGGGAAGGAAGGGGCACCCACCCAACTAAGAAGGAAGCAAACAAGGTCCAAGGTTAGACTTGGGTAGGATCTGTTAAGTTCATGGAAACGTTTCTAGACTTGCTCCAAGATTTTCGGTACTTTCTAAGAGTCAGAAGAAAGATATTGGCTTTCTCAATTAATTCTTACGATCATCTTGATGGAATCGTGAATAGTATTAATTCAATTATCAATAGTTTCTCCGTTAATTCAAAAGATATTTTAATAATTGGGCCAGAAAATGATTGATTATAAATCAAAAGCATATTATTTGGTCAGAAAGTATATAGATAAAATTATTAAATTTCTACCATTACTTGATAGATGGTTGATTTCAGAAATTATACCTCCACTAATATTTAGTGTCTCCTCATTTATAGTTCTTTGTCTATCTTTTGGTGAACTGCTCTATTTAATTAGAATGGTTATAAATTCAAATTTACCTTGGTCTATAGCCATCGAAATTTTATTTCTGAAACTCCCTGGTTATCTAACTATAGCTTTACCTATGGCTACGCTTCTTGGATGCCTTTTGGCATTCTCGAAACTTTATAACAATAGTGAAATAAAAGCATTAACAAGTTTAGGTATAAGCTGCAGAAGAATCCTTTTGCCAGCTATATATATTGGAATAATAATGTCATTTATCACATTTAGCTTTAGCAACTATATCGCCCCTAATTCAAACTTAAAAGCCGATTCAATATTCAGAAAAGGACTAGGTCAATCTTCAGATATTTCTTTTAAAAGAGATATAATTTACAGCCAGTTTGATAATGAAAAGAATTTAGAAGCACTTTTTTATGCAGAAGAATATAAAGACAAAGTAATGCATAAACTAACATTAGTTGAATATGATAATGGCAAACAAAATAGGCTAATCTTAGCTAAAGAAGGTAAGTGGAAAGTTGATAAAAAGGAATGGCTCTTAAGTGATGGAAGTATATTTTATCTTGACAAGAATGAAGCCAAGACAAAAGAAAATTTCCTCCAGTATTCGTACAATCTAGGATATGGCCCTTTCATGATTGCAAAAATACCCAATAATTCCAATAATATGAACTTAAATCAGGCATATAGTGCTTTAGAGCTATACAATCTCTCAGGAAATCTTAAAGAAGAGAATAGGTTAAAGGTAAGGATTCAAGAGAAATTTACAGTTCCTTTATCTTGCTTGGTTTTCTCAATCATAGGAAGCACATTGGCTATAAGGAAAGCAAAAACAAGAGGGAGTGGGCAATCAATAGCATTTGGCATGAGTATTATTTTGATCCTTATTTACTACACTGTCTCATTTCTATTCAGTGCTCTTGGGGTTTCTGGGACCTTGCATCCTATTGTGGCCGCATGGGCACCAGTGGGTATCTTCTTAGTTGGTAGTGAGTACATGATTCGTCAATCTTCTTAGAAAGTAACCATAAAAAGGTTTCAATTGCCAAGTTAAAGCTTCTTTGACATTTTTAAAGTAATTCACAAAAAGGCAATGGCATCAACGCTCACTAGAAGAAAGTATCAATGCAAAGATTGTGTTTACGCCTATAACCCTTTGAAAGGGGACCCTTCTCAAGGTATCCAACCTGGAACAGCATTTGAAGACTTACCAAATACATGGCTCTGCCCTATTTGCAAAGCCAGTAAAAAGAGATTTAAACCCTTGTAAACAAAATGCTGTTTTTCTAAATTGAATAATTTATCCACAATATCAACAGACAAGGCTTAGTGCCGTCTGGACAGAAAAGTTTAATTAACCTAATAATGGTTCCTATGATTAATTAATGAGTCATCTATGTGCTTTCTTTTAAGAAAGTGACTTAATATTCCCAATCCAAATATAACAAGAATAGTTATTATAAATAATATTAAATATTTTCCACTGAGAGCGTTGACTTCTCCATTTAATAATTGTGAAAGAGTTACGCCATTAAGAGCTTTGAGAGTATAGCCACCTGCAACAAAGGGTAAATCTGAAATTATAATACTTATAATAAGTGCGGGCATAAATCTCTTCCAATGTACCTTTGTTAATCCAATTGCATAGCAAACAAAATCAAAGAATTGGGACATTAGAAAACCTGTCATCAAAAAGAAATTCTGTTCTAAATACCTCTGACTTATTTTTTCAACTCTTTGCATTTGTTTTAAACCTAAAAGTCTTCTGACAAAATTTCTGCCCAACCTTCTAGATAAAAGAAAAGAACAGCTACATGAAATTAAATCAGCAAAAAAAATCAATATCATACCCATTTTAATTCCATAGAAATAGCCAGCAATTACAGAGCAATAAGTGCCAGGTATAATAGGTATGACAATGCTCAAGCTCCTTAGAGCAAATAGCAGAAAGGCTGCATTCAGGACTTGATTATCCAAGGTATTATTAGGGTCTTCAAATAACTGATTAATTAAGTTCACGTCAAAAAGTTTATTACTAACTACTAAAATAAAAAGCAAACAAGCAGCTACTAGATATATAGGAGCTCCTTTAATCTCCGAGCCACCTTTCATAAAAAAGTTTCAGAAGGTGTTGATTTTGAATCTTTTCTTTTGAGTAGTCAAGCTTCAGGTCGAAGTAATTTTAAAGGTTTAGTGTGACACTAATTTTTTAAAAGGCATCTAGATTTGAGCCTTTTTCTCAAGAATATTGTATTAAAGCCATTCTCTACTGCTATTACATTCCTACGAATTGCAAATCATAGAATTGTGGGAAGAATATGTTGAGTCAATTTTTTTAAGCAGCCTGGATTAAGCAACAATTTATCTTTACATTGGCAGGGTTAGCGGAATCCAATTGGAAGCAACATTTGATTTAATCGTAGTTGGTGGTGGAGCCTCAGGTTTTATGGCTGCAATTACCGCAGCTGAAAAAAGAGCTTCTTCAATTGCTGTTCTAGAAGAAACATCTAAAACACTTGAAAAGGTACGTATTAGTGGTGGTGGAAGATGCAATGTTACGAATGCATGCTGGGATCCGCGAGAGTTGGCGACAAACTACCCTCGAGGGGAGAAAGCTTTATTAGGTGCTTTTAGTCGATTCTCTACTGGAGATGCAATTGATTGGTTTGAGAAAAGAGGGTTAGAATTAAAGATCGAAGATGATGGACGCATTTTCCCTAAATCAAATTCTTCAACTGAAGTCATCCATTGTCTCCACAAGGCTTCTAAAGCTTCAGGGATTAAATGTCTAACAGGAGTAAAAGTTAACACTGTAAAAAAGCTTAGCAATAAGATTTTTCAATTAGAGTGTCAAAACAAGCAGTTTTTTTTTGCTAAGCGAGTTCTAATCGCTACAGGTGGTCGTCCTAGTGGAAAAAAAATTGCAAATGACCTTGGGCATCAATTAATCAATACAGTTCCATCTTTATTCACTTTTAAGCTTAATGCTAAATGGCTCACATCCTGTTCTGGTATTTCAGTTGACAAGGTTAGGTTAAAATTAATTGCTAATGGCAAACAATTTGAACAATTTGGAAGGATTTTAATTACACATTGGGGATTAAGTGGTCCTGCTACACTAAAGTTATCTGCCTTTGCTGCTCGAGATCTAAGCTTAGACAAATACAATTCTAATCTATCTATTAACTGGGTTAATAAAGATTTCAACGAAGTCAAAAAACTCCTAGAATCATACAGATCAAGTTTTCCAACTTATAGCATAAAAAAATACTATCCTTTTAATGATATATTTCCTAGAAGATTGTGGTTTGCTTTTCTAGAAAAGCTCAATATAGAAAAAAATCTGAAGTGGTCAAACTTTTCGAATTTGAAGAGAGATTTAGCATGCAAATACTTAACTAAAAACCAGCAATTAATAATAGGTAAAGGTCCTTTTGGAGAGGAGTTTGTAACAGCTGGGGGCATAAATCTAAATGAAATAGACTTGAAATCTATGGAAAGCCTTATTTGTAAAGGGCTTTATTTTGCAGGGGAAGTCTTGAATGTTGATGGTGTAACTGGTGGATTTAACTTCCAACACTGCTGGACAAGTGGCTGGATCGCAGGAAGGGCAATTTCTCGAAGCAACAATTAATTCCTCAATAGCAAGATTAAATAAAAAGGTAACTTAATATAAAGAAGTAAAGTATATCAATTATTAATTTAAGCAGTTTTAAAATATTAATTCAAAGTATTGTTCTACTTGAACTTGTTTTAAAAAAGATTTCAGATGAACGAGCATCTATATCTTATTGCTCTCGCCTTAATTGAGCAAGAAGGTAAAAGGTTCATGCCATTAGGTGGAAAATCAATTAACAAATTTATTGATACAAAAAACGACCCAGGAGTTACTGGAGAAGCCCTTGCTTCAGAGTTACTCCTCAGGGTTTTTCAAAAAAGCGAATCTGGGTGGATACGAAGAATCAATGGAGATAAAAGTCTACTATTAATTCAGTTACCGATGGAATTAATGCAAGAAAAAATCCCGTTAATTAAATCAAGATGGATCAAGTCAGGTGATAATGAAAAACTTATGGCTGAACTTCAAAGTATTTGCAATGGAATTTGGAGTGCAGTTTTTAATCGAGAAGATGGGTTGATTTTTTCACAAGTAACTTAGAAAAACCTTTTAGAACTCCACTTAACCTGACCTGCACTGGTACAATAGGACTCTTGAAATAAGGATTTCCTTTGACGCAAGTAACTGTTGGGGAGAGCGAGGGGATTGAATCAGCTCTTAGACGTTTTAAACGTCAAGTATCTAAAGCTGGGATTTTTGGGGAGCTTAAACGTCTTCGCCATCATGAAACCCCTATAGAAAAATACAAAAGAAAATTTCAACAAAGAAGCAGAATTCGTAGGCGCTAATTAACCTATCGGCAACTAGAGTCTTGTTTTCCTGGAGTTTGGTAATTGGACGAATTTACAATCGACGATCTACGAAACACGGTTCTTGAAGGCTACACAAGATCTGAAGCTTGGCGCAGAATTCAACTAAGTCGAATAAAACACCTTCTAGAAAAAAATGAAGCTCAAATAATAAAAGCATTAGCTGAGGACCTGCAAAAACCTGCGACAGAAGCCTTCTTTGAGATTCTTGCTTTAAAGCAAGAGCTAAAGGTGGCCAATAATAATCTTAGAAACTGGATGCACCCAAGGAAAGTAAAAGTTCCATTATGGCTTCAGCCAGGAACAGCGACTGTTGAACCAGAACCTTTAGGCTGCGTTTTGATCATTGGACCATGGAATTACCCTTTTATGCTGACCTTACAGCCTTTGATATCTGCACTGGCAGCTGGCAATACAGCTATTCTTAAGCCTTCAGAGTTTGCCCCATTCACCTCAGAATTAATAGCAACCCTTATTCAAAATTTCTTTCCAAAAGACATTGTCCAAGTTTGGCAGGGAGACTCAGATTTTGCAGCAAGCCTTTTAGAAAATCAATTTGATCATATTTTTTTTACAGGTGGTAGCAAAATTGCAAAAAAGGTTATGAGATCTGCAGCAAGTTATTTAACACCTGTAACCCTTGAACTTGGTGGAAAAAATCCTGCCTTAGTAATTAAAGGGGCAAATTTAGATATTACCGCTAAAAGAATTGTATGGGGAAAGGGTTTAAACTCTGGTCAAACTTGTTTAGCACCTAACCATCTTCTAGTACAGGAAGAATTGAATGATAACTTGATTTCTAAACTTAAGTCAACTATAAAAAATTCCTATGGCGAAATTCCTGAAGAGTCAGCAGATCTAGCCAAAGTAAATATCAGGCAGTTTGAAAAGGTTGTTAACTTAATTAAAAAGGCCCGTGATGAAAATAAAATAATATTTGGTGGTTCTATAAATTATTCAGGTCAAAAAATTTGTCCTACATTAATAAAAATAGACAATATAAATGATCCACTAATATCAGAAGAAATTTTCGGCCCTGTCCTACCTATTTTAACTATCAAAAATCTTAAATCAGGGTTAGATATGATCAAGAAAGAAGCCAAGCCTCTTGCTATTTATATGTTTGGGGGTGACAAAGAGGATCAACAAAAAGTATTGGATTCGACCAGTTCTGGAGGTGTGTGCTTCAATGATGTGATTATTCAAGCAGGAATACCAGAACTGCCTTTTGGAGGAGTGGGGCTAAGTGGAACAGGTAGCTATCATGGCAAGGCAGGTTTTGAAGCATTTTCACATTTAAAATCTGTTGTAAAGAGGCCATTTTGGCTAGACATAAATTTCAGGTATCCTCCATATAAAGTAGACATCTCATTTATTAATAAGCTTATAAGTTGAAATTTTCATATTGAAATTACCTAAAGGCTAGGATAATCTATTAAATAGAAATCAATTTAAATATTTATCGAAAGAATGAATAAATATTCCTTATCAATGATTGTTATAACGTTATCAGCTCAATTATCTTCATTGGCAGGTGAAGTAGTAGTGAAGCCTGGTGACACACTCTCAAGTTTAGCAAATTATTATAATGTCAGTTTAGAATCAATTATTGATTCTAATGCGATAAAGGATCCAGATAGTTTAAGAGTTGGCCAAAAGCTAACAATTCCTAACCAAAATGAAATAAAGAAGGAATATGCAAGCATAAAACATATCATTAGGAGAGGTGAAACTATTGAATCAATTTCCATCTTATATAAAATAGATAAAATAGATATTATCAAGTTAAATAACCTTGAAAAGCCAAGCCTAATATATGAGGGCCAATCAATCTTAATACCCAATCCAACTAATCTAATTAGAAAGAAAAGTCCAAGTTATCATATAGTTTTAGAAGGTGAGACTCTTTATCATATATCAAAAAAATATAAACTGCCTCTTGACCATATAATAGAGGTTAACGATATTAAAGATCCGAATAATCTAAATCCAGGTTTAAAGATTCTCTTGGATAGTAATAATTATGAGAAACAAGTTGAGATGTCCACTAAGGATAAGAAGCAAGGCTTGCGCAGGTATGGTGTTCTTAAAGTAAACTGGTCAAGTTGGAAGAAGTTCAAAGATAATTCAATTGCTTTGGCTTTTAATGATAAAGGCAAGCCATTATATTTAGCAGTCAATTGCTATTCAAGTAAAATCAATTGGAAAAAAATAAATGGGGAATGGAATCAATGGCTTACACCCAGAAATGATTTTGAATTTAATTTATTAGATGACTTATGTGAAAACACTAGTGAGTTTTAAACAATGAAACTATTAACTTAGTTTTCTAATTTCAGGTGGCTCTATTTGATCAGCTTGTTCTTCTACTATTTGTAATCTGATTTTCTTTCCTCCATAAATTTCCCCCAAAGAAACTCTCATAGTTGCACCACTTAAAGTCTGAAGTGCGTTAAGTACATCTCTAAGATAAGGAGTGCTACTTCCACTTTCCACCCACAATCTTTCATTAATATCTCCTAGCCTCCGCCAAGAGGAATGTAACCGTAGTACAGCAGCTTCAATACTTTTTGCCTGGGTCAAAGCATCTGCCAAATACCCTAAAGCATCAATTCTCTGAGCTTCTTGAGTTGCCTTATCTAAATCCAGATCATCACGCTGTAAAGCTCTTAAAGATAATGATGCATCATTTGATTTTCCTATGCATCTTGCTGCGATAGTAACCTCCTTAATAGAATCCACGTTAGGTGATTGCTTTAAAATAGTACTTAGGTCTTTTTGCAAATCCTCAGGAAGTTTTGATAATTCTTTTGCTAAAGGAGCGACTATTTTCGGTGGAAGTAGATTCTCTTGTGTACGTTGTCGAATTTCAACCGGCAAAAGAGGACTCGTAACGGATGTAAATTCATCAGATAATCTTCTAACTTGCTTACGCGTAATCTCATTGCCTTTATTAGCGGCTTCAGCGATCATCTGCTGAACTTCTGGTGAAGACTGAGCAGTTTCGATAAAAGATCTCCTTGAAAAGTTATTTACGCTTTTTTCATCAAGAATACCCTCTCCAACAAGCTCATCAGCTGATTCTGCCAGTTGAATCAATGAATAACCTCTTGTTTTACTTATTTCCATTTCTCTCAACCATTGTAAAAAACCAGCACCTCTTCCTTCTCCACCTCTCTTCTCCCTATCTCGAATTGCACGCAATATTCTTCCCCTCCATATATCAGTATGCAGATCAAACCTTTCGCAGATCGACCAAGCTTTTTGCAAACGATCAGAGAACTCAATAGAACTAATATCATCCTTATCGGGATCAGGTAAATCCAACTGAAAGTTCGTAAGATCTGGGCTAACTAAACTGTCCAAAGAAAGTGAACTTGAAAATACTACTAATACAAGCAGAAAGGGACGACATTCTGTGACGCAAAAGCGAAAATTTACTTATCCCACGATAATCTTATTAATGAAATAACAGCTTAAAAAAAATGGCTATTTCAAGAGGAGACAAGGTTAGAGTCAAAAGGCCTGAATCCTATTGGTTCAACGAAGTGGGGAAAGTAGCATCGGTTGATACTTCAGGTATCAAATACCCAGTTGTGGTTCGTTTTGACAAGGTAAATTATTCTGCATTCAGCGGGATAGATGGTGGCAATAACACCAATAACTTTGCCGAAAGTGAACTTGAGGCAATTTAACTCGGTTGCCTGAGCTCCCAGAAGTTGAGACTGTCCGAAGAGGTTTAGAAGACAGGTTAAAACTTTTTCAGGTAGAAGATATAGAAGTCCTTTCAGAGAGGACTATCTCCAGTGAAGGAGGGGGTGATGTTTTCATTCAAAACATCAAAGGTTTAGTTTTAGGAAGTTGGAGTAGAAGAGGGAAATACTTAATTTGTTATCTTCAGTCACTAGACAATTGTGAACATGCCGGATGGTTAGTAGTTCATTTAAGAATGACTGGTCAATTTAAATGGTTGAACTCAGCGCGAATACCTTGTAGCCACACTAGGGTACGTTTTTGGAATCGCAAGGGTAATGAAATTCGTTTTATAGATACTCGAAATTTTGGTCAAATGTGGTGGATTTCACCTGACCATCTACCAAAGGAAAAAATTAATGGACTAATGAAACTTGGTCCAGAGCCTTTTAGCAATGAATTCAATCCTGTCTATCTTAAAAATTCTCTTAGACATAGAAAAAGGTCAATAAAAGCATCCTTACTAGATCAATCAATAGTTGCTGGTGCGGGCAACATATATGCTGACGAAAGTCTTTTTGAGGCTGGAATAATACCAACAAAAGAATCAAGAAATCTAAATGAAATTGAAATTACGAGATTATGCAAATCTCTCACAAGAGTATTAAAAATCAGTATTGGCAAAGGAGGAACTACATTTAAAGACTTTAGGGATTTGGAAGGTATCAATGGACATTATGGGGGACAAGCTTGGGTCTATGGAAGAGGCAATAAATCTTGTAAGAAATGTGGCTCTACAATTATAAAAAACAAAATATCTGGAAGAGGTACTCACTGGTGTCCTAACTGCCAAAAATAAAGCCCATCCTTAAAAAGGAAGGGCTTTATTAATATTTTCCAGGGAAATTAAAGTTTTTATAAAAATGTTTTACCTGGCATTGAGCTATTTTCTCAGGGGGCTTCCCCCCAAATATCGTCGCCGCTGATGCGTTTCACAACCGAGTTCGGGATGGATCGGAGTGGGTCCACATCGCGATGAACACCAGGAAAACATTTTCATGTTCAAGGTTTGAGCCTTGAGAACTGCATAGGAAATTTTAAAATTCTAAAAAATAAAGACAATAAATTGTTAGATGAAGAAGTAGGTCAAGCCCTCGATCTATTAGTACTCCTCCGCTGCACCTGTTGCCAGGCTTCCACGTAGAGCCTATCAACGGGTGTTCTTCCCGTGATCTTACTGGCTTATGCCATGGGAATACTCATCTTGAGGTGGGCTTCCCACTTAGATGCTTTCAGCGGTTATCCGCTCCGCACATGGCTACCCAGCGTTTACCGTTGGCACGATAACTGGCACACCAGAGGTGCGTTCCTCCCGGTCCTCTCGTACTAGGGAGAAATCCTCTCAATATTCCTGCGCGTACACCGGATATGGACCGAACTGTCTCACGACGTTCTGAACCCAGCTCGCGTACCGCTTTAATGGGCGAACAGCCCAACCCTTGGGACCGACTTCAGCCCCAGGTTGCGATGAGCCGACATCGAGGTGCCAAACCTCCCCGTCGATGTGAACTCTTGGGGGAGATCAGCCTGTTATCCCTAGAGTAACTTTTATCCGTTGAGCGACGGCCCTTCCACGCAGAACCGTCGGATCACTAAAACCGACTTTCGTCCCTGTTCGACTTGTAGGTCTCACAGTCAAGCTCCCTTCTGCTTTTGCACTCAGCGACTGATTTCCAACCAGCCTGAGGGAACCTTTGTACGCCTCCGTTACCTTTTAGGAGGCGACCGCCCCAGTCAAACTGCCCAGCAGATACTGTCCACTTCCCGGATAACGGGTAAGCGTTAGAACCCTAGCTCTGAAAGAGTGGTATCTCACCATTGACTCAGTAGCACCCACAAGCACTACTTCATAGTCTCCCACCTATCCTGCGCATTCAGAGCCCGAGACCAATATCAACCTACAGTAAAGCTTCATAGGGTCTTTCTGTCCGGGTGTACGTAGTCCGCATCTTCACAGACAATTCTATTTCGCCGAGCCTCTCTCCGAGACAGCGCCCAAATCGTTACGCCTTTCGTGCGGGTCGGAACTTACCCGACAAGGAATTTCGCTACCTTAGGACCGTTATAGTTACGGCCGCCGTTCACCGGGGCTTCAGTCGCCAGCTTTGCTTGCGCTAACCAGCTTCCTTAACCTTCCGGCACTGGGCAGGCGTCAGCCCCCATACATCGTCTTGCGACTTAGCGGAGACCTGTGTTTTTGGTAAACAGTCGCTTGGGCCTCTTCACTGCGGCCAGCTCTCGCTGGCACCCCTTCTCCCGAAGTTACGGGGCCATTTTGCCGAGTTCCTTAGAGAGAGTTATCTCGCGCCCCTTAGTATTCTCTACCACCCCACCTGTGTCGGTTTCGGGTACAGGCAGTTATGTCTTAACGGGTATAGGGCTTTTCTTGGAAGCATGACATCACCAACTTCGTTGCCGTAGCAACTCGTACTCACGCCTCAGCTCGGAACGTTTTCACCATTCCTCATAGCCTTGAACGCTTGAACCAGTAACCAACATCTGGATTGGCTAGCCTTCTCCGTCCCCCTTCCCAAAACATAACCGGTACAGGAATGTTGACCTGTTATCCATCGACTACGCCTTTCGGCCTCGCCTTAGGTCCAGACTAACCCTCCGCGGACGAGCCTGCCGGAGGAACCCTTAGGGTTTCGGGGCATGGGATTCTCACCCATGTTTTCGCTACTCAAGCCGACATTCTCACTTCAATGCAGTCCACGCCCGCTTACGCTAACGCTTCACCCCGCATAGAACGCTCCCCTACCATTTACAAGTAAATCCGCAGCTTCGGTACAACACTTAGCCCCGTTCATTTTCGGCGCAGGATCGCTCGACCAGTGAGCTATTACGCACTCCTTTGAGGATGGCTGCTTCTAAGCAAACCTCCTGGTTGTCTAAGCAATCCCACCTCCTTTATCACTTAGTGTTGATTTTGGGACCTTAGCTGGCGGTCTGGGCTGTTTCCCTTTCGAGTGTGGAGCTTATCCCCCACAGTCTGACTGCCTAGTTACACACAGGGTATTCAGAGTTCATATCGATTTGGTACCGCTTTCGCAGCCCGCACCGAAATGGTGGCTTTACCCCCCTGCTGGAGCACTAGACGCTACGCCTCAACGTATTTCGGGGAGAACCAGCTAGCTCCTGGTTCGATTGGCATTTCACCCCTAACCACAGCTCATCCGCTGATTTTTCAACATCAGTCGGTTCGGACCTCCACTTGGTATCACCCAAGCTTCATCCTGGCCATGGTTAGATCACCAGGGTTCGGGTCTATAAACACTGACAAACGCCCTATTAAGACTCGCTTTCGCTATGGCTCCACCATTCCCGGTTTAACCCGCCAGTGCCTATAAGTCGCCGGCTCATTCTTCAACAGGCACACGGTCACCCGATTAGTCGGGCTCCCATTGCTTGTAAGCTCACGGTTTCATGTTCTATTTCACTCCCCTCCCGGGGTTCTTTTCACCTTTCCCTCGCGGTACTGTTTCGCTATCGGTCACACAGGAGTACTTAGCCTTACGAGGTGGTCCTCGTAGATTCACACGGAATTCCACGTGCTCCGTGCTACTCGGGATACAGCTAGGCCAACTCTCCTTTCGATTACGGGGCTTTCACCCTCTATGGCGCGCCATTCAAACGCTTCTTCTAGGTTCATTGGTCCACATTGCTGTCCCACAACCCCGACGGTCGAAACCATCGGTTTGGGCTTTTCCCCGTTCGCTCGCCGCTACTTAGGGAGTCGTTTTTACTTTCCTTTCCTCCAGCTACTAAGATGTTTCAGTTCGCTGGGTTGGCTCGTTCCAGCCTATATATTCAGCTGGTCGTATTAAGGGTTGCCCCATTCGGAAATTCCCGGATCAAAGCGTGCTTCCAGCTCCCCGAGACATATCGCAGGTAACCACGTCCTTCATCGCCTCTGTGTGCCAAGGTATCCACCGTGAGCCCTTTGTAGCTTGACCATTAAATCCATTAAACTTAACTAAAATTAATTAGAATTCACCTAATTGATTAAGTGAATTAAGTAATAGAAAATTTGCTCTAACTCAAGAATTGAACATAAAAGTCTAATCATCAAACAATGAAATAACTTCTATGCATCTATGAGATGCTTTATTCTCTAGATTTTCCTATGCAGTTGTCAAGGTTCTGCTGAAACAAACTGATTGTCCTTAGAACAGTCAGTGAGCCCAGCGTCTTATCAGCCTAAAATTAATTCAGGAGTGATAGGAAGCTAGGTTCCTTCAGTTGAACAACATCTAAATCACATTTAACAAATAACAATCTCCAAGTTGAGTTATCAGGCAGTTGATCAGTGGAGGTAAGCGGACTCGAACCGCTGACATCCTGCTTGCAAAGCAGGCGCTCTACCAACTGAGCTATACCCCCAACAACGAATGGGCCATCCTGGACTTGAACCAGGGACCTCACCCTTATCAGGGGTGCGCTCTAACCGCCTGAGCTAATAGCCCAGGAGAAAGTTTGTTGGGTGTGACCTAGACAAGTTTAGGAACTGAAATTAAAGATTAATGATAATTGATTTCTCAATTTCACAATTAATAATCTGAGGTACCGATCGACCTAAGGTGACAGGATTACGGCCTAAATTTATAAATCAGACATCATAATCAGTTTATGTCTCCCTGTTAGGAGGTGATCCAGCCGCACCTTCCGGTACGGCTACCTTGTTACGACTTCACCCCAGTCATCAGCCCCACCTTCGGCGTCCTCCTCCACAAGGGTTGGAGTAACGACTTCGGGCGTGGCCAACTTCCATGGTGTGACGGGCGGTGTGTACAAGGCCCGGGAACGTATTCACCGCAGTATGCTGACCTGCGATTACTAGCGATTCCTGCTTCACGTAGGCGAGTTGCAGCCTACGATCTGAACTGAGCCACGGTTTATGGGATTTGCTTGCCCTCGCGAGTTTGCTGCCCTTTGTCCGTAGCATTGTAGTACGTGTGTAGCCCAGGATGTAAGGGGCATGATGACTTGACGTCATCCACACCTTCCTCCGGTTTATCACCGGCGGTCTTTCTAGAGTGCCCAACTTAATGCTGGCAACTAAAAACGTGGGTTGCGCTCGTTGCGGGACTTAACCCAACATCTCACGACACGAGCTGACGACAGCCATGCACCACCTGTCACTGCGTTCCCGAAGGCACCCTCAAATTTCTAAGAGGTTCGCAGGATGTCAAATCCTGGTAAGGTTCTTCGCGTTGCATCGAATTAAACCACATACTCCACCGCTTGTGCGGGCCCCCGTCAATTCCTTTGAGTTTCACACTTGCGTGCGTACTCCCCAGGCGGAACACTTAACGCGTTAGCTACGACACCGAGGGGGTCGATTCCCCCGACACCTAGTGTTCATCGTTTACGGCCAGGACTACAGGGGTATCTAATCCCTTTCGCTCCCCTGGCTTTCGTCCATGAGCGTCAGTTATGGCCCAGCAGAGCGCCTTCGCCACTGGTGTTCTTCCCGATATCTACGCATTTCACCGCTACACCGGGAATTCCCTCTGCCCCTACCACACTCGAGCCCTACAGTTTCCACTGCGATGATGGAGTTAAGCTCCACTTTTTTACAGCAGACTTGTAAGGCCGCCTGCGGACGCTTTACGCCCAATAATTCCGGATAACGCTTGCCACTCCCGTATTACCGCGGCTGCTGGCACGGAATTAGCCGTGGCTTATTCCTCAAGTACCGTCATATCTTCTTCCTTGAGAAAAGAGGTTTACAGCCCAGAGGCCTTCATCCCTCACGCGGCGTTGCTCCGTCAGGCTTTCGCCCATTGCGGAAAATTCCCCACTGCTGCCTCCCGTAGGAGTCTGGGCCGTGTCTCAGTCCCAGTGTGGCTGATCATCCTCTCAGACCAGCTACTGATCGAAGCCTTGGTGAGCCATTACCTCACCAACAAGCTAATCAGACGCGGGCTCATCCTCAGGCGAAATTCATTTCACCTCTCGGCATATGGGGTATTAGCGGTCGTTTCCAACCGTTATCCCCCTCCTGAGGGCAGATTCCCACGCGTTACTCACCCGTCCGCCACTAACCCGAAGGTTCGTTCGACTTGCATGTGTTAAGCACGCCGCCAGCGTTCATCCTGAGCCAGGATCAAACTCTCCGTTGTAGATCAGGCCCTATTGCAGAAAGCCTTTATTCAAAGCTTTCAACTCAGTCTGACTTGCTTCATTAACTCATCTAGCACTGGCGTACTAAAAGAGTAGTTTGAGCCTCCTTAAATTATTTAAGGGTTCAAAGAGTGCACTAAAGAAATATTTCCTTGTGACTTTCCGAGATCTCAGATCCGGTCATTGCTATCACATTTATTAATCTCCTCAAGAATTGAACGTGATCTCCAATCCTTAAAGGAATCAATTGGTTTTAGCAATTAATTTTTTGACGGGACCTCACACTTCTATCGCATTTACATTCACAGAAGCTAATAGCACTGTGAACGCGACAAAAGCGTCAGTTCCTAAACTTTTTAGTTGTCCAGGTTCTGCTTCAGCTCTCTAACTTTCATCAAGGAGCCTTAGCATTGTGATCAAAACGATCACCCTAGAAACCTACATCAGCGAATGGATTGCTCCAGCGGTGATGTAAGGGCTCACTAACAAAGCGTTTGAAAAACAAGCGTTTTACAGAGAGCCATGAAACGGGTGTAACCCAATTCACATCCAGTCCTCAATTTTAGACTACAAAGCCATTTATGCGCAACAGGAAAAGTAGAAAACTTCCTCTAGTTGATCTTCTTTTTCTTAACTAGTATATAAAGAGCTTGCCACAACAAGCCTTTGCGAATTGCATCAAAAAAAACATAAATGGCAGAACGATTTAGTCAACAGCGTCAGAGGGTACGCCCAAACTCCAATGAAGAGGCAGTCATAAAAAGGGCTCAAGAGCATTTCGAGCGTTCTTTGATCAAAATTGATGGCCAATTTGCAGGAAGTGTTGCAGCTCTAGAACATCCTGCAAATAATGATGCGCTCAACTATGGAGAAATTTTTTTAAGGGACAATGTCCCTGTAATGATTTACCTGCTTACTCAGAAACGCTATGGCATTGTCAAAAAATTCTTAACTGTATGTCTTGATCTTCAAAGTACTAGCTATCAAACTAGAGGAGTCTTCCCAACTAGTTTTGTTGAAGAAAGCAATGAACTTATTGCTGATTATGGACAACGGTCTATAGGAAGAATCACTTCAGCTGATGCAAGCTTATGGTGGCCAATTCTATGCTGGCTGTACGTAAGAAAAAGCAAAGATACCACATTTGGAATTAGTCAAAAAGTTCAAAGAGGGATCCAGCTACTGTTGGACCTAGTTTTACACCCAACCTTTGAAGGGACACCAGTACTTTTTGTACCGGATTGCTCGTTTATGATTGATCGTCCAATGGATGTATGGGGAGCCCCCTTAGAGGTAGAAGTACTGCTTTATGCATCTCTAACTAGTTGTATTGAACTAATGGATTTAAGCAGCAAGCACCAAATCAGTCGTCTATTAGATCAAAGGCTTCTACTTACAAGACAATGGGTGCATGACCTTCGCCAATTTCTTTTAAAGCATTACTGGGTAACAAGTAAAACCATGCAAGTGCTTAGGAGACGCCCTACTGAGCAATATGGTGAAGATCAGCACCAAAATGAATTCAACGTTCAACCTCAAATAGTTCCTTCATGGTTGCAAGATTGGCTAGAAAATAGAGGCGGATATCTTATTGGAAATATTCGAACTGGTAGACCCGATTTCCGGTTTTACAGCCTGGGGAACTCCCTAGCATGCATGTTTGGCGTGTTAACAGCTCCTCAGCAAAGAGCTCTTTTTCGCTTAGTCCTGCATAACCGCTCACATTTGATGGCACAAATGCCAATGAGAATTTGTCACCCTCCAATGGAAGTAGATGAATGGCAAAACAAGACAGGCTCAGACCCAAAAAACTGGCCATGGAGCTACCATAATGGAGGGCATTGGCCAAGCATTCTTTGGTTTTTTGGTGCATCTATTCTTCTTCATGAGCAAAGATATCCAAAAGCTGATGTCTTATTAATGGGACAAATGAGATCTCTATTAGAAGAATGTTATTGGAGTCAATTGAATCAACTTCCTAAACAAAAATGGGCAGAATACTTTG
>QCJV01000006.1 GCA_003215795.1 Prochlorococcus sp. AG-409-F19 | reverse complement strand
CGAAATGTCTTCATTATCAGTTCTAATATATAACTTTGCATTAGAGCCCTACAATGCTCAAAATCAGTTAGCATGGGCCGCATCCTTCATACTAATCTTTATAGTCCTAATGCTAAATATTCTCTCTAGATTCTTCTCAAGAAGAAAATTATATTGAGAAATTAAACTCTCCTACTACACATTTTTTAAATGACGAATAAAACTAAAATATCTCTTCAAAACGTTTCAATTAGCTATGGAGAAAGTATAGCTGTTAAGAATGTATTTTTAAAAATACCTGCTGGTAAAGTTACAGCCTTTATAGGTCCATCTGGTTGTGGTAAATCAACTATTCTTAGATCAATGAATAGAATGAATGATTTAATTGAAAACTGTTCACTTAAAGGTAGAGTCCTATATGAAAACAAAGATTTATATAGCCCAAACATTGACCCTATAGAAGTAAGGCGTAAGATTGGTATGGTATTTCAACAACCAAATCCTTTTCCAAAAAGTATTTATGAAAATATAGCTTTTGGAGCAAGAGTAAACGGATATAAAGGAAACATGGACGAATTAGTTGAAAGATCACTAAGGAAAGCAGCTGTATGGGATGAATGCAAAGATAAACTAAAAGAAAGTGGTTGTAGTTTGTCAGGTGGTCAACAGCAAAGATTATGTATAGCTAGAACAATTGCTATAGAACCAGATGTAATCCTTATGGATGAGCCTTGTTCAGCCTTAGATCCTATATCAACATTAAAGATAGAAGAAACTATGCATCAACTTAAAAAAACATACACTATAGTTATAGTTACACATAATATGCAACAAGCTTTTAGGGTTAGTGATGTAACCGCATTTTATAATGCAGAAGTTTCAGGAGGCAAATTAGGTGGGAAAACAGGATATTTAGTAGAATCTAATGCTACAGAAAAATTATTTAATAATCCTGATCAGAAAGAAACAAAAGATTATATATCAGGTAAGTTTGGGTAACTTTAGTATATTTTTTTTAATTTTTACGGAGAGAGAGGGATTCGAACCCTCGATAAAGTTGCCCCTATACAGCATTTCCAGTGCTGCGCCTTCGACCGCTCGGCCACCTCTCCAGGATGTTCTAATTGCAACTCAACAAATCTAGCAGGAAATATGTTCTCAAAATATAAAATATGAGAATACAAACTGAAGTAGCAGGTATTAAAAATGAAATCTAATTTATGCGATCAAGCTATCAGGGAATCAAATATTTCTAGGGGTGAATTAGAAAATTATTTGGCTGTTGCTAAACGAGCAGCAACTCTTGGAGGTGAGGTGCTAATGCAACATTATAGAAAAATAGTCTCAATTAATCAAAAGAGTAGAGAAGGAGATCTAGTTACCAATGCGGATATTGAAGTAGAGAATCTAATCGTATCCTTTTTAAAAAAGAAAACACCTGAATGTGGGATATTTGCTGAGGAAGGTGGCTATTCAGAAGGTGATAGTTCGTTTGTATGGTGTATTGACCCTCTCGATGGAACAACAAATTACACTCATGGATACCCATTTTTTGCCTGCTCTATAGGTCTCATTTGGAAAAACAAGCCAATATTAGGAGTTATTAATGTTCCTTTTTTTAAAGAACTCTATTGGGGAAGCCCAGTCCAGGGTGCCTTTTGCAATGAAGAAAAAATATCTGTCTCCACATCAAACAAACTTTCCGATTCATTGTTGGTAACAGGATTCTCCTATGACCGATCTAGCATAATTGATAATAATTATGCTGAATTTTGTTGGCTGACTAATAAGACGAGAGGTGTAAGAAGAGGTGGGGCAGCTGCTGTAGATTTGGCATTCATTGCATCAGGCAGACTTGACGGCTATTGGGAGAAGGGACTTTCTCCTTGGGACATAGCAGCGGGAATAGCAATAGTTGAGGCAGCTGGGGGTGTTATTTGTGATTATAAGTCAAAGAAATTTGAACTTAAAAAAGGTACCATCCTAGCTTCAAATCCCTATATTAAAAGTGAACTGCTTTTAGAATTAGATAAAGTAAATCCACTAGATCAAAAATCTTTTGGCGGCAAGCCTATTAACTAATTCATTCAACAATTTTCATAATCAACATATCAATGGCAATACAACCAGCTCTAGGTACAAAAGATCTAAACCCCCAAGAGGTGCAAATAAATCAATTTTTAACCTCAACATTAGCGGACCTATATCAACAATGGGGTTATGAAGAAGTATCGCCACCCAATATTGACACTCTTCAAACACTTATGGCAGATGGGGGAATATCAGACAAAGACATTGTGAAACTTATAGCGGATCAACCATTAGGACTTAGGCCAGAGATGACAGCATCAATAGCCAGAGCTGCAACTACAAGGCTCGCAAAAAAACATAGACCTCTAAGACTTTGGGCTTCTGGGACTGTCTACAAAAGCAAAGTAGATAGTGATGGAAAATTTAACGTTGAGGAGAAGCTACAAAGTGGTGTTGAATTGATAGGTATACCATCTGTTACGGCAGAAGTAGAGTTACTTTATCTTTTACTTGAATGTCTAAATAGACTAGGCATTAACCAAAAAGGACAGCCCACATTATTAATAGGTCATAAATCCTTATTTAATCTTATAATTAGAGATATTCCAAATGAATACAAATCATCACATCAAAAAATACTAACCAATTTCGATCTAATAAGTATAGAAAATTCTAAACTGGAGCAAAATGTAAAGAAAATACTATTAAAAGCTCTTAGATTAAGAGGTAATCCTAGTATTGTAATAAATGAAATAGAGGCATTATATGGTAAAAATGAACTATTAAACCAACTAAAAAGACTCTTTGCAGTTATCGAGCCAATTGCAAGTAAACATGGAGTTAACATACAATTAGATCCTACCTACCTCTCTCAATTTGACCTCTATACTGGTATTATTTTCCAATTAATATGTAAAAATAAATATAACCCAAAAGTTATCGCGAGGGGAGGTAGATATGATGAACTAATAAGTATCTTTGGTGATTCAGAGACCAATGAATCGGGAGCTGGTTTCTCAATTTCAATAGATAGTATACGAGAATTAGACAATATTTCTTCGATGAGAACTGACGTACAAAAGAAAATACTAATTGCCTATAGTAAAAATAGGACTTATGAGGATGCTATTTTGAGACAATCTTACTTCCACAATAAAGGATTAATTGCAATGGTTGAACTAGAAGCCATTAATTCAAAAGCTGAGGGGTTGGAATTAATTAAGAAAAGGGGTTTCGACCAGCTAGAATGGTTAGAATAAATTGACATATGCCTCATTCAATAATTACAGACACATGTGAAGGCGTGGCACTATGTGCTGAATCATGTCCTGTTAACTGTATAAAGAAAGCAAATGGAAAGAATAAGAAAGGCACAGATTATTTTTTTATTGACTTTTCTACTTGCATAGATTGTGGTGTGTGCTTGGCAGTCTGTCCAGTGAGTGGAGCAATTGTCTCAGAAGAAAGACCAGATTTGCAAAAAGTCTAATAATAAAGAAATTTGTACGGACAATACACCCTATAATTTCTTATCAGTTATTAAGATTAAATAACCAACTAACAAAGAAATTTAAATAGCCATGACCCAATTTGAAGAAGGAAAAATTAAAATACATACTGAAAATATATTCCCAATTATAAAAAAGGCTGTATACTCAGACCATGAAATATTCCTTAGAGAACTCGTAAGTAACGGTGTTGATGCTATAAGTAAAAGAAGGATGGCCTCTATCGCAGGAGATTGCGAATCTATAGATGAGGCAAAAATACAAATTAAAATTAACAGAGAAAATAAATCAATAGTAATATCAGATAATGGAATAGGAATGACAGCAGATGAGATTAAAAAATATATTAATCAAGTAGCCTTTTCAAGTGCCGAAGAATTCCTTCAAAAATATCAAGAAAACCAAGAGGGAATAATAGGACACTTTGGACTCGGCTTTTATTCAAGTTTTATGGTGGCTAATAATGTAGAAATTGTTTCTAAATCTGCAATAAAGGATAGTTTACCAGTTAAATGGTCTTGTGATGGCTCACCAAAATTTACATTAGAAAGTTCAGATAAGAAAGAAATAGGTACAGAAATTATTCTATATCTTATGGAAGAGGAAATTGAATACATAGAGCCAGCAAGGATTAAGACCTTGATCAAGAAATACTGTGATTTTATGCCAGTAGATGTTCAACTAGAGGGAGAATCGATAAATAAAACAAGTCCTCCTTGGAGAAAAAATAGTAAAGATCTTAAGGATGAGGATTATATAGAATTTTACAAATATCTCTACCCATTTCAAGGCGATCCTCTATTCTGGGTTCATCTGAATACAGACTATCCCTACAACCTTCAAGGAATACTATTCTTTCCTAAGATAAGTGGAAGAGCTGATTGGGAATCAGGTGAAATCAAGCTATTTTCTAATCAAGTATTTGTAAGTGATTCAATCAAGGAAGTAGTCCCAAGGTATCTACTTCCCCTAAGAGGCGTTATAGATTCTACAGATATCCCACTAAATGTTAGTAGAAGTGCTCTTCAATCAAATAGAAAAGTCCGCTCAATCGCAAACTTCATATCAAAGAAAATAGCTGATAAGCTTAAATCACTAAAAAATGATAATCCCTCCCTCTATTCAGAAATATGGAACTCTATAGCTCCTTTTATAAAAATAGGGGCAATGGAAGAAGAAAAGTTTGCAGATCAGGTTGAGGAATTAATTATATTTAAGACAATAAGAAAAGATATGTTTACTGAAAAAGATATTATTCTTTCTTCTGGAGATAGTAGTTTTACAACAATAAAAGAATATTCAAATAGACTTACCCAAGAAGATGGAGGTAAAGTTCTTTATTGTACCGATGAGATATCACAGTCAAACCCATTAAATTTGTGGAAGTCTCAAGGAAAAGAAATAATAATTGCAGATACTGTAATAGACTCACAATTTATTCCTTGGTTAGAAACACGTAATGAGAAAATAACTTTCCAAAGGGTTGATTCAGAAATAGATGACTCACTTAATGCTCACAACCCAGAGATCACAGATCTTGATGGAGATAATAAGAGTGAAACTCTAAGAGATTTAATAAAAACATCTTTAAATAATGAGAAAATAACTATCCAAATTAAATCTTTAAAAGACAATGATGATATTCCAGCTATGATTCTTCTTCCTGAGCAAATGAGGAGGATTAACGATATGGGCGCGCTAATGGAACAAAAGGTTCCTGGGCTACCAGAAAATCATGTTCTGTTAGTTAACAGAAATCATCCGATAGTTGAAGGCTTAAGCAAACTAAAATCAAGTTCGATTATTATTGATAATCAAGGCAGTTCACAAAATACTTTATTAATAAAAGAGATTTCAGTTCATCTTTATGAAATGGCATGTCTATCTATTGGTGGTCTAGATCCTGAAAAAATGTCTAATTTCCAAAAGAAGAGTTCCGCGCTTATGGGGAAATTAATCTCCAAAATAACCTAAGCAGCTTTCTATTTGATAGAATGTTAGTACCTTATTTAAATAGATAAGAAATGTCTAGGGTATGCGAGCTGTCAGGTACTAAAGCAAATAATGGAATGGCAGTTAGCCATTCTCATATACGCACTAAGAAGTTACAGCAGGCAAATCTTCAGAAAAGACGCCTTTGGTGGGAAGAGGGCAAAAAGTGGATATCCATTAGAGTTTCTACAAGAGCATTAAAATCAATTCAGAAAAAAGGTCTAAATGCATATGCCAAGTCAATGGGTGTAGATCTTAGAAAAATATAATTCAAATAATTAACAGAGTCTCGCCATCCCTCTAATGATAAAAAATAACTTAAAGAAAGTAATATTGATAACAGCTATTCTATTTACAATAAACCTCCCCTTATTTGCAAGTGATATATCAGGAACTAATCCAGGTAAAAAGGCTCCTAGCTTTACTCTTCAAGGGTATAACTCTATAAATCCTAATAAAGATCTATGGTCACTAACTGATTACAATGGTAAATGGCTAGTTTTATATTTCTATCCTAAAGATATGACTTCTGGTTGCACTATTGAAGCAAAAGGCTTTCAACGTTTAAGCACTGAATTCAGTACTCTTAATGCATCTATAGTAGGAATAAGTAATGATTCAAAATCTAGACACATTAATTTTTGCAATGAAGAGGGCTTAGATTTTACTCTTTTATCAGATAAGAATGGGCAAGTTAGTCGACTATATGATTCTTGGAACAATTCTTTTTCAAACAGAAATACATACTTAATTGATCCAGAAGGGAGAATAGTTGTTAAATGGACTGGAGTTAAACCAACTAGCCATCCCAAAGAAGTTCTAACAAAACTAATAGAGATAATTAACACCTAATTATATGCATGCACTTTCTACTGCAACTTGGTTCATTCATGTTTTAACACTTTTTGAATGGATTCTGGCAATACTAATTATCTCACTAATTTCTCAATCTAAAGATTACAACAAGAATTTAATTTGGCTTGCTTTTGCAATGCTTCCAAACTTGGCCAGTGCAATGGCTGCCATAACATGGCATATCTATGACAATGACCAAAGTTTATATGGCTTAGTTTATCTCCAAGCCTTGCTTACTTTTATAGGAAATTCCTGCTTAGCTTTTGCAGCTTGGAAACTAGTAAGGAGTGAGTTCCAAAAAGAAAAACTGTATGATTAATATTTTTGACCAATTTTCAAGCCTTGACCCTGGTCCAATATTTGTAATATCCCTTTTCCCTTATTTAATATTTCTCTTTTGGGCCCAAAAGAGTGCATCTATACCAAAAACAGCTTTATGGGGATTTCGCTTAACTCTTCTATTTGTTGCTATGACTATTGTCTGCTCAATAATCGCCAAGGTTAATTACAATCAAGAATTAACTGACGTTGACTACTTACACGGATCAGCGGAAGCATTTTTAGCTCTTAGTGATGCCTTGATAGTTTTAGGTTTTTCGGCTCTGATCCTTAAATCAGGTGAATAACTTTTACGAGGTCGCGAATCTTTGTGGCTAAATGTGCTTTATCAAGGAGAATAATATGGTTGCTTCTTATGTGTTAATGATTACAACGCTATTGGCTACCACAGTTCCTGATTCATTTCATTGGTCACCTAAGTGTGCGGTAGTAATGATCCTATGCAACGTTCTTGCTTATGCCATAGCTAGGGCCAATATTGCAAAACCTAATGAAGGCTTCGAATTACCTAATGCCCAATTTTTTGGCGGCATGAGTCATGCTTCAGTTGTCGCAGCTAACTGCCTAGGTCATATTCTCGGAATTGGCTCAATTCTTGGTTTAGCATCTAGAGGTATCCTTTAAGGTAATCAATCCCTCAAGGTAAATTATCCAATATTCCCTTTGGTTCTAACTAAAGGTATATATTTAAGTGTATAAAGTTAGAGTTAACTCTTAACTATATACACTTATTTTTCATTGAATATAATATATTTACTCCTTATATTATACATTTTCATTCAAAGTTAATTAAATTAGCAACTACAAAATAATTATATTGTCTTAGAGTTTGAATTGCTTATATATAATGAATCTGCTCCATCCCAACCAAATCTTTTCTTTATTGTTTCGCTCATTTGCTCTGGTGTTAAGCCTAATTTTTCTTTACTTTGTTGTGGGCTTGCATGATCAACTAATTTATCAGGGATTCCAATCCTTAATGTAGGAACTAATAGATCCTGATCAGAAAAAGATTCTACAATTGCTGAACCAAACCCACCTAATAAAGTTCCTTCTTCCATCGTCACGACTTTACCAATACGCCTCGCCAAGGGGTGAATCAAAGCTTGATCGAGAGGTCTTAAGAATCTTGCATTAACAACTGTCGCTGATATATTCGCTTGCTTAAGTAGGACGGCTGTTTTTATGGCTGCGGAAACCATAGAGCCATAAGAAAGAATCAATAGATCCTCGCCTTCACTGAGAACTTCACCGCGTCCAATCTTGAGTGGTTCCCAACCTTCTTCCATTAATGTGACTCCTTCTCCTGGACCTCTAGGAATACGCAAAGCACATGGTCCAGTGTGATGCAAGCAAGTAACTAACATTCTTTGAAGTTCTGCTTCATCCTTTGGAGCCATAACCGTAAAGTTTGGAACTGATCTTAAATAACTAATGTCATATTGACCTTGATGCGTCGGTCCATCAGCTCCAACTATTCCAGCTCTATCAAGTACAAAGGTAACTGGTAAATTTTGTATACCTACATCATGTATTAGTTGATCATAGGCTCTTTGAAGAAAAGTACTGTAAATAGCACATACAGGCTTTAAACCTTCACAAGCCATTCCTGCAGCAAGAGTTACTGCATGTTGCTCTGCTATACCAACATCAACATATTGCTCAGGAATAGCTTTCTGAAGCAAATCAAGTCCTGTTCCTGTAGCCATAGCTGCTGTGATTCCAACAACTTTGCTATCTTGTTCACAGATTTTTACTAATGTTTGCCCAAAAACCTTACTGTAACTTGGTGGTTTAGGAGTTTTAGAAGGTATAGATTTACCAGTGGTTAAGTCAAATGCTGATTGAGCATGATAACCAACTTGATCAGCTTCAGCATATGGATATCCCTTACCTTTAGTAGTTGATACATGAACAAGCACAGGGCCACCAATACGATGAGCAGCTTGAAATGTTTTCATCATTTGAGCTATATCATGACCGTCTATAGGACCCATATAAGTAAAACCTAGTTCCTCAAAAACAGCTCCAACTTTTGGTACTGCAAGTCTTTTAACACTATCTTTTATTGATTTAATTTCTTGGGGCATTTCTTTCCCAAGAAAAGGAATATTCTTAACACCTTCTTGAACACTATCTGAAAGGAATTGGATTGGTGCACTATGGCGCATCCTGTTCAAATGAGTTGAAAGTGCTCCAACAGGAGGAGATATAGACATGTCATTATCATTCAAAACAACAAGTAAAGGAGTATTAGGAAGGTGACCAGCATGATTAATTGCCTCTAACGCCATTCCTCCTGTAAGAGCACCGTCTCCTATAACAGCAACACACTTATAATCCTTGCCTTGACGATCTCTAGCTAAGGCCATACCAAGAGCAGACGAAATTGAGGTACTTGCATGACCTGCGCCAAAATGGTCAAAATGACTCTCTGAGCGTTTTAAATATCCTGCAACACCACTTTGCTGTCGCAATGAATCAAAATTAGAATATCTTCCTGTAATTAATTTGTGAGGATATGCCTGATGACCAACATCCCATACTACTTTATCTACATCAAGATCTAATGTTTGATAGAGAGCAAGCGTCAATTCAACAACACCAAGACCTGGACCTAAATGACCACCACTTGTAGAAACAACCTGAAGATGCCTTTCTCTGATTTGGCAAGCAATATCTTCAAGTTGAGCTGTTGTCAAACCATGTAATTGATTAGGATGACTAACTTCGCTCAGACGCATAACCGTATTAGTTATTTATAACAATCTACGGTGTCTTAATGCATTTCTTTCAAATTTTACCTAATTCAAAATGAATTGGAAAACATTTAACACAAAAACAGCTTAAATCAAGCATATGGAGGACTATTTACAGAAAATTCTAAGAGCAAGGGTTTATGACGTTGCTGTAGAAACTCCTTTAGAGGAAGCAAAAAAACTTAGCAAGAGAACAAAAAATAGAATTTTTTTCAAACGAGAAGATTTGCAGCCCGTATTTTCATTCAAATTACGAGGGGCATTCAACCGTATGTCTCGCCTAACAAAAAAAGAATTAAAGAAAGGAGTAATTGCCTCCAGTGCAGGGAACCACGCTCAGGGCGTGGCATTAAGCGCTGCGTATTTGAAATGCAGGGCTGTAATTGTTATGCCAATAACTACCCCACCAATGAAAATAGCGTCTGTGCGCTCGTTGAATGCTGAAATAATCTTATATGGTGAAAATTATGATGAAGCATATCTTGAAGCTAGAAGATTAAGTAAACAAGATGAATTGGTTTTTATCCACCCATTTGATGACCCAGAGGTAATAGCAGGACAAGGAACTATTGGAATAGAAATCCTACGTCAAATGGATGATCCCCCATATGCAATCTATATTGCGGTTGGTGGTGGTGGCCTAATAGCAGGAGTAGCAGCTTATATAAAAAATCTTTGGCCTGAAGTAAAAATAATTGGTGTTGAGCCTATAGATGCCTCAGCAATGAAAAAATCCTTAGAAGCCAATAGAAGAATAGAACTGTCTGAGGTTGGTCTATTTGCTGATGGTGTAGCTGTTAAGCAAGTAGGCGAAATTACTTTTGAATTAGCAAAAAGATATGTTGACTCAATGATCACAGTTAATACGGATGAAATTTGTGCAGCAATTAAAGACTTTTTTGAAGATACAAGGGCAATTCTTGAACCGGCTGGAGCCTTGGCAATAGCTGGAGCTAAATCTGATTTATTAAATAAAGGATTAGAAAATAAAAAGATTATAGCTATAACCTGTGGCGCTAATATGAATTTTGAAAGACTTAGATTTGTTGCTGAGAGAGCAGTCCTTGGAGAAAGAAAAGAAGCTATGATTGCAGTTGAAATTGATGAAAGGCCTGGAAGTCTTAAGAATCTGTGCACACTAATTGGTAATAGAAATCTAACAGAATTTAGTTATCGAATGTCAAACAAAAAAACAGCACAAATCTTTATGGGTGTTGAAGTAAATAACAAACAAGATTGTGAATACTTTCTTGATAATATCAAGAAAGCTAGTCTTAACTACATAGATCTAAGTAATGATGAATTCTCAAAAGTCCATTTAAGGCATATGGTTGGAGGGAGATTGCCTGAGGAAACAAGCCTTAGCAATGCTTACATAGAACTTCTCTATCGATTTGAATTTCCTGAAAGACCTGGTGCTCTAATGAAATTCTTAGAAGCAATGAAACCGGATTGGAGTATAAGTATTTTTCACTATCGAAATCATGGAGCAGATATTGGAAGAATAGTTTTAGGGGTTCTTGTTAAAAAAAGCCAGCTTAAAGATTGGGAAAATTTTCTAGCTGAAATTGGTTATAAAAGTTGGGAAGAAACAAAAAACCCTGCATATAAGCTTTTCTTAGGTGTACAGACTTAATAATCCACGGTATTTTAGATTTAGGACTTGCCTTACTTGTCATCACTGAACTTGCTCTTAATAAAGGAATATCAAATAAGCTAGACATTTCATTGCCTGCCCAAATAGAAGCAGTTCTTTACCTAAAAGGAAAGCCAATATCAATTTCAGAAATTTCAGAAGTTTTAAATCAACCAAAGGAGCTTATTGGAGAAGCCTTACTAGCTCTTATGGCTGGCTATTCTCAAAGAGACACCTCACTTGAGATTTTTGAAAAAGACGGCAAATATAGTCTTCAACTAACAAAAGGCTTAGGCGAGCTTGTTCAAAATTTATTACCTGTAGATATTTCCGGAGCAAGTTTAAGGACCCTTGCCACCATAGCCCTTAAAAAACGAATCTTACAATCAGATTTGGTTGATCTAAGAGGGTCTGGAGCATATGAGCATATCAAGGAGCTTGTAAATATGAACTTTGTAGAAAGGAAACGACAGCGTGATGGCAGGTCATTCTGGATAACTCTTTCAGAAAAGTTTCATCAAACATTCACTGTAATTCCTGATATAGATACGACAGATGAGAACAAAGCTGCTTAAATAGATTTTTATCTTTAAGAAGATGCAAGCTGTTTTCTCAAATATTTTTGCTGTCCTAAGTCAAACTCTTTTTATTTACTCTTATATTCTTATTTTAAGAGTACTATTGACTTGGTTCCCAAATCTAGACTGGACTAATCCAGTACTGAGCAATATCAGTGCAATTACAGACCCTTACTTAAATTTGTTTCGGGGGATAATACCAGCAATAGGTGGTCTAGATATTTCACCAATACTAGCCTTTGTAGTATTGAACTTTGCTCAATCTGCTTTATCAAACCTACATTTTGCATTTTTGAATGCAAGTATCATAAATAATATTGCCTAAGCAATAATACCGATTAATTTTTCTAATTTATCTATTATCGCCGCTTCCAGAAAGCTTCCCTCGCTTAGATCTACTTGATAATTTATTCAGGTTTAACTGAGCCACCTCATCTAAGTCAAAGTCCAACTCAGTAGATAATTGAGCTATATACCAAAGGACATCTCCTAATTCCAATTTAATTTCTTGTTTTTCCACATCACCAAAAACACCCTCTTTATCTCTAATTACCTTCTTGACCTTGTCTGCAACCTCTCCAGCTTCTCCTGCTAGTCCTAGAGTTGGATAAATTACATTATTTCCCAAATTAGGATAACGAGCTGTTGCTCTTGATTTGTCTTGGTACTGATTAAGGTCCATGATAAGAAAGAATGAAAGACTAAGAGGTAACTTAATGGTCACAAGATGGTATTTTTCTGAAGGCGAGGGAACATTCTAATGGCAACTATCGATCTAAAACGAAGGACTAAGATCGTAGCCACTATTGGTCCTGCGACAGAAAGCCCTGAAACCATAGCTGATCTAATTAGAGCAGGAGCCTCTACTTTTAGATTGAATTTTTCTCATGGTGACCATGAAGAGCATTCTCAACGAATTAAAGCAATAAGAAATGTAGCTAAAAGTTTAAACGTAAATGTTGGGATTCTCCAGGATCTTCAAGGTCCCAAAATACGATTAGGAAGATTTAAAGAAGGGCCCATTAATTTACGAAAAGGAGATACCTTTGAACTGACCTCAGAAAACGTTGAATGCAATAACAAAATTGCTACTGTTACTTATAAAAACCTTATAAGTGAAGTAGATGTAGGAAAAAGAATTCTTCTAGATGATGGAAGAGTTGAAATGTTAGTTGAAAAAGTTGACTTTAAAGAAAAATCCTTAATCTGCAAAGTTACGGTTGGAGGAATTCTTTCTAATAACAAAGGAGTAAATTTTCCTGATGTTCAATTATCCATTAATGCATTAACCCATAAAGATAAAGTTGATCTTGAGTTTGGCCTTTCTCAAGGAGTTGATTGGGTTGCACTTAGCTTTGTTAGAAACCCCGAAGACATGCAAGAGATTAAAGAGTTAATCAGGAAGCATGGTCAAACTACTCCTGTAATAGCCAAGATAGAGAAATTTGAAGCAATAGATCAAATAGATTCAATACTTGTGCTCTGCGATGGTGTCATGGTCGCAAGAGGAGACCTTGGAGTAGAAATGGATGCTGAAGAAGTGCCATTGCTACAAAAACAACTTATAAAGAAGGCAAATTCTCTTGGAATACCAATAATTACTGCAACACAAATGCTGGATTCTATGGCATCCAGCCCAAGGCCAACTAGAGCAGAAGTAAGCGATGTTGCAAACGCAATACTTGATGGAACTGATGCAGTAATGCTTTCTAATGAAACAGCAGTTGGAGACTATCCAATAGAAGCAGTTGAAACTATGGCGAAAATAGCGAGACGGATTGAAAGAGACTATCCACAAAGGGCTCTAGAAAGTCATCTTCCTAGTACTATCCCCAATGCGATAAGTGCTGCGGTAAGTACAATTGCAAGACAACTAAACGCCGCAGCAATTCTTCCACTTACCAAAAGTGGCGCCACTGCGCACAACGTAAGTAAATTCAGACCAGCAACACCAATAATTGCAATAACAAGTGAAGCAGGCGTTGCAAGACGTCTTCAATTAGTATGGGGAGTATCAGCCTTGCTAATAGATACTGAAGAAAGCACCAGTAAAACATTTAGCCTTGCTATGAAATTAGCAATGGAAAAAGGAATTTTAAAACCTGGAGATTTAGTTGTAGAGACAGCAGGTACATTAAATGGGATCAGTGGCTCAACGGACCTCATAAAAGTTGGCATAGTTACAGATGTTGTTGCAAGTGGTATTTCAACTTCATCAGGAAAGGTTAGTGGAAAAATAAGAGTAATTAAAAAAACTATTGATATGTCAGAAGTCAAATCTGGAGAGATCTTAGTAGTCTCAGAGGAAGTTATTTATAATTCCTTAACAGATGCTCATATATACGCAATAATAGAAGAGGGTAATAGTATATCTAAGATTAGGGAAAATAATAATATGTCCACCCCAATAATGAGTGGTGTCAATGCTGCATGTGACAAGTTTCGAAACGGTGAAATCGTAACATTAGATTTAGATAAGGGAATAATATTCAAAGGAATTCCGTCAAATTCCGTTAGATAGGTGAACATAATTTAATGGCTGGAAAAGTTTCTCTAAAAGAATTAATCGTGATGTCAATAAAAACTTTGACATCAAACAAGTTAAGGAGTTCACTAACTATGCTAGGGATAGTTATTGGAAATGCATCTGTAATTACCTTGCTTGGCGTAGGGAAAGGAGCACAAAAATTAGCAACCAACCAATTAAGCAATTTAGGAGCTAATGTATTATTTATAGTTCCAGGTAATAATGATACAAGAAGGAGAGGAGTATCATTCCCGAGAAATCTTACATTAAAGGATGCAATAGCTATTAAGGAACAAGTTCCAACTATTGAACAAGTAGCACC
The DNA here is from genome assembly GCA_003215795.1 of Prochlorococcus sp. AG-409-F19. Classification (GTDB taxonomy): domain Bacteria; phylum Cyanobacteriota; class Cyanobacteriia; order PCC-6307; family Cyanobiaceae; genus Prochlorococcus_E. The sequence goes on along the minus strand of QCJV01000006.1, from coordinate 42,166 downwards.
ACAAATATCATCCAGTGAGATCATACAATATAAATCGAAGAGCTTTAGTTCTACTGTTCTAGGAGTTACTCCTGATTTTCTTCCAGTTAGAAGTTTTGATATTGCTAAAGGTAGATTTATAACAACTAAGGATCAAAGCACTGCTAAGAATGTTGCAATTATAGGCCATGAACTAAATAATGATCTATTCCCAAATGAAAATGCTCTTGGCCAAAATATAAGAATAAAAGATCAATCTTTCCAAATTATTGGGATAATGGAAGCAAAGGGCGCTGTTTTTGGAAGCAACCAAGATAAGAACATCTATATACCTTTAAATGCAATGGTTAACAAGGTAACTGGTAAAGACCCTAACTACGGAATTAGCCTTAGCTTTATAAGTGTAAAAGCTAAGAATTCTAAAGCAATTAATGCCGCAAAGTTTCAAGTCACAAATTTATTAAGGCAGCGGCACAAAATTATTAAAGATGATGATTTTGCAGTTAGGTCTCAAAAGGATGCTCTTTCAATAGTCACAACAATAACAGGAGGCTTAACATTGATGCTTGCTGCAATAGGAGGAATTTCGCTTCTTGTTGGCGGCATTGGAATAATGAATATAATGTTAGTTTCTGTAAGTGAAAGGACAGAGGAAATTGGCCTAAGAAAAGCAATTGGAGCTAGAGATACAGATATTTTGCTTCAATTTTTAATTGAATCTTTAATCTTAGCAATTTTAGGAGGCATATTAGGCACTGTTATTGGACTAGGAACTGTTAAAACCATAAATCTAACAACAACTCTTCCAGCAAATATTGAAACCAAAGTGATTATTTTCACAGTATCCTTATCAGGATCTATTGGATTAATCTTTGGAGTTTTACCAGCTAAAAGAGCAGCAAAATTAGATCCCATTGTTGCTCTACGAAGTCTCTAATTCCACCAATCAAAAGAAAAAGCTCTAAGAACAAAAACAACTCTGTCAAAAAAATTTTTTCTGGTTTTCCAACAGTTCAGCCAAAATTTCTCTTAGAATACATTCGATTTAGAAGATTACATGAATCCAAAATTCAGATCAATAGCATTGTGGCTAATCCCATGTGTAATCATCCTACTCATAGGTTGGCAAATACTAACGGCATCTAGTAGCAACACATCTCAGTCAAGCAAGGCTTCTTTAACAAGCCCAAATGCAGCTGTTTCCAGAATGAGCTATGGACGTTTTATTGATTACATCGACTCAGGCCGAGTTACCTCAGTAGATATTTTTAGTGGAGGAAGAAACGCAATTGTTGAGGCAGTTGATCCTGACCTTGATAATCGAATACAAAAAATAAGGGTTGACCTTCCTGGTTTAACTCCCGAATTAGTAACCAAACTGAAAACTGAAGGTATAAGTTTCGATGTTCATCCTGAGAGACAAACCCCTCAGAGTATTGGTTTCTTAGGAAACCTAATCTTCCCAGCTTTTCTTATATTAGGTTTAGTTTTTTTAGCAAGAAGATCCAACTCTATGCCCGGTGGACCTGGCCAAGCTATGCAATTTGGCAAAACAAAAGCAAGGTTCGCAATGGAAGCAGAAACAGGTGTCATGTTTGATGATGTAGCAGGAGTTGAAGAAGCAAAGCAAGACTTAGAAGAAGTAGTGACATTCCTAAAGCAACCTGAAAGGTTTACTTCTGTTGGAGCAGAAATACCAAAAGGCGTACTTTTAGTAGGGCCTCCAGGAACTGGTAAAACGCTTCTAGCTAAAGCTATTGCAGGAGAAGCAGGTGTCCCTTTCTTCTCATTGTCAGGATCTGAATTTGTAGAGATGTTCGTGGGTGTAGGAGCTAGCAGAGTTAGAGATTTATTTAAAAGAGCAAAAGAAAATAGTCCTTGCCTCATATTTATTGATGAGATTGATGCCGTAGGCAGACAAAGAGGAGCAGGGATAGGAGGTGGAAATGACGAAAGAGAACAAACGCTTAATCAACTATTGACTGAAATGGATGGCTTCGAAGGTAATAGTGGAATTATTATTATTGCTGCAACAAATAGACCGGACGTTCTTGATTCGGCCTTGTTAAGGCCAGGAAGGTTTGACAGACAAGTTTCTGTAGATGCACCAGATATCAAAGGAAGATTGTCAATACTAAAAGTTCATTCAAAAAATAAAAAAGTTGACAAAACCCTATCATTAGAAAATATTGCTAGAAGAACCCCTGGTTTCACAGGAGCTGATCTTGCGAATCTACTTAATGAAGCTGCAATTTTAACAGCAAGAAGAAGGAAAGAGTCTATAGGGTTATCTGAAATAGATGATGCAGTAGATAGGATAATTGCTGGTATGGAAGGACAGCCTTTAACTGATGGTAGAAGTAAAAAATTAATTGCTTACCACGAAATTGGCCATGCTTTAATAGGCTCGCTATTAAAGGATCATGACCCAGTTCAAAAGGTTACTTTAATTCCAAGAGGTCAAGCAAAAGGATTAACTTGGTTCTCACCTGACGAGGATCAAATGTTAGTAAGTAGAGCTCAATTAAAAGCAAGAATAATGGGTGCTTTAGGAGGTAGGGCAGCAGAAGATGTAGTTTTTGGTAGAGGTGAAGTAACCACAGGGGCCGGTGGAGATATACAGCAAGTAGCATCGATGGCTCGTCAAATGGTTACTAGATTTGGTATGAGTAGACTTGGCCCAATTTCACTTGAAAATGATTCACAAGAAGTATTTATTGGCAGAGACCTCATGACAAGATCTGATATATCTGACTCTATATCTCAACAAATCGATGAACAAGTTAGAAAAATAGTAAAAGAGTGTTATGAAGCAACATATAAAATAGTATCTGAGAATAGAGAGGCTATAGATTGTCTTGTTGATCTACTTATTGAAAAAGAGACTATTACTGGTGAAGAATTAATTAAGGTTTTAGAGAAATATACTGATATTCCTAAAAAATACAGAACAGAGAGTATATTTTCAAAATAATTCACTAGACAATTGAAACAGGCTTCTTGTTAAGAATATTATCTATAATTCCATAATTAATTGCTTCTGAAGGAGACATATAAAAGTCCCTGTCAGTATCCTCAGAAATTTTGTCAATTGACTGACCAGTTCGATTGGCAAGTTCATTATTGATTCGACCCTTTAGAAAAAGAATTTCATCAGCTTGTATTCTTATATCAGTAGCTTGACCTCTAGCTCCTCCAAGAGGTTGATGAATCATAATTCGAGAATGTTCTAAACTACTTCTTTTTCCTTTAGCACCTGCACATAGCAAAAATGCACCCATACTTGCAGCCAGACCAACGCAGACAGTATGTACATCAGGTTTCACATGCTGCATAGTATCAAAAATACCAAAGCCATCGTAGACAGAGCCTCCTGGGGAATTGATATAAAGAAAAATGTCCTTATCAGGGTCTTCGGCTTCTAAAAAAAGAAGTTGAGCAACTATTCGATTAGCGGACTCATTAGTTACAGGCTCTCCAAGAAAAACAATCCTTTCTCGCAAAAGTCTTGAATAAATGTCAAAGGCTCTTTCGCCACGACCAGTTTCTTCAACAACTATAGGAATCATTCTAAAAGTGATCGGTTACCACGATACTAACTGCTATATTCGAATAGCTAATCTCATATTCGAGTTTAATCAAAAAAGGTTTGAGTGAACGCAAAACCGTTTCTGCTAGCAAAGGTCTGTTCCACAAAGATTTTCCTTTTGTTATTCCATCTATTTACCGCAAAGTAATAGATGAATATCTTGTTGAGTTAAATCTACTCAGCAACCAATCTAACTTTAAGATAGATGGATTATTTGCGTATGGACTTTTCAAATCCTTTGATGTATTTACAAATGGATATGAACCAGCAAGTCATAAAGTAAAAATCCTAAGCTCCATCTGTGGCGCCTGTGATATGGAATACAGCCTATTAGAAAGATACTCAAATGCGATATTAACTATTTCACAAAAAAAATCAATTAATGATGTAATAGATGAACTTGATAAAGATCCTAGCAATAGTGTTGAGGGAATACTATTGAAAGATATCTTTAGTAAAAACAACTATTACTCAAGACTACACTCAATAGGAGTATATGAATTAACAAAGCTAAAGAAAGGTACTGAAACTGACTCTGAAGAAACAAATAAATTAATGATTAAGTTGCTTACTAGGTTAGGTTTTTGCGAAGTTAGAGCAAATAAGGATATAAATTTATATAAAAACAATATAAAAAGAATTCAAGAAGCTATGGATCTTATAAAACAAACGGTTGAGGAATCAAAGAGAAAGAAATAATACTAGAAAATTACTCCTCTTGGTTTGCCCTACGTTTGTCTTTGAATTCAATGAACGTTAAATAAGCGATAGATATTGTTATGAACACTAACAAAAACAAAAGAATGAAAGTTATATAGGATGAAGGGTTTAAGCTCAAGCTATAAGAAGAGATATTAGATGTCAATTGATCCATCGCCATTGCGACCCCAAACAACCATTGCTATGGAGAAAGTAAATATGGCAGCTAGTGATGCCCACGCAAAGGTAAAAAGCATAAATCAACTGAAGTGATAATTAAATTATACATGAAGAGTGCTGAGTTATGCATAAAATCAAAAAGGAGTCTTATTATAATTGATAAAATCAGGGTTAAATGGGAAGGCTAGTTCACACTCATAGCACATATGTTAAAGGACTTATAAAACTATTAAAAAGACTTGCTAAAGAAAAGGGAATAGAGACAATATCGCCTGGTGTCATCTCAAGAGTAAGGAGTCACAAAGAAAAACTAAAGTTGACTATCACAAGAGAGGTAATTGGGGGTTATAAATTAATTGCTAGAAACGGCAGAAGTGCCCAAGAAGTATATATAACGACAAAATGCAACCGCGATGAACTTAGAGAAAAAATTAAAAAAAATACTGTTAGCGATTAGTTAAATCACTTTACTTATTAAAAGACTTTAAGAAATACTGAAATAATGTCAATACCTAGTCAGCTAATATAGATACCTCATTAAATTATGTGGATACTTAATTAAATTATTTTAAGGTAAATATTACCATAACTAAATTTTTAATGTTGAAGTACATATCCTAGCATTTCACAATTAATATAAAGATACATTAGCTAGTGACTCTTAGCATATTATGCATATCCGTCTAAGGCCTTTAACTTGGTCGATTCTATTTATTTGTCTTTCAAATCCTGTATATCCAATGAGCCTTAGAGATATAAAATTAATTTGTAAAAGGACATCGAATTACCAGAGATGTATAAAGGATTTCTCAAAAAAGAAAATTAGCAAAAAGAAGGATAAAGAAACAGTCATAAGAGGTCCTATCCCCATAAAAATAATACCTTATAAGGAAAAATAAATTATGTACAATTAATTAACTAAAACAGTATTAACCAAAGACTAAATCTCATACTCCTGCTTAAACGTAGCTAATAATGATAAATAATCTGAATACATCTTAACTGAGTCTTCATTAAAACCAACAATATCGTAATCCGAACGAATTCTGTCTAATGTCAGCTTAACAGGTGCGAAGGATATAGCATATTCTTCTCTAATATCATCATCATAAATATCATTTATCTTTGCAAGAATTAACTCAATCTCTTTTTGAGCAACAGATATACTCTTTTCATGCTCCTTAGACAACTTTCTTCGTTTCTTGGGCATTTTAGGTATCTTAACAAGTTAAGTAAGTATAGTATAATGTCAGATGGAAGATAAATCAAAAGTAATCAATTATAAGATGTGTTATAAACATTAAATCATTCACTGAAAACGTAATTTCTGTTTCATTTTAAGATATATTTACAAGAACCATTTCTTGAATGGCAAATCCATACGAAGTTATCAAGGAGATGACAAATCCAGAAGGACTAAAGGCCAAAAAAAATTCTAGCGATTTGAAAAACTCTAACTCAAAGCTACCTTGGTGGGTAGAACTTCTTTTTGTACAGATAGGATTGCCAGAAAATCTCCTTAGAAAAATACTGAAATTAAAGAATAGATCTTCCATTCACTACGAGAATAATAAGAAGAGATATTATTTATCTGCTATTGCCTTGGCTGCATTTGTATATACTTATCCCATTGTAAAATATGCTAGTAACAGCAATCAGTGTGTTATAGAAACATTTGATTCCCTATCTGAAACAGACATAGATAAGGTAGGATTGTCATTAAGCAAAAAAATAATCTCAATCAATTATTGCAACGGAGGAAGTTACTTAATCTTCGACTGATCAGTATCTTCTAGGCTAGTGTTTTCTATTATTTTGAAGGTGGGCTTTTCTTTCGGAGACTTACGTTCAATTAAATCAACAAAACGATACAGGACTCTGCCAAAGATAGGAACCCATATTTTCTTGTAGGCTTTATCCAAAATATTGAAAATCATCTAATAATAAAAATTTAGTAATAAAAGATTAATTCAGAAGTCATTTATGTGCATTAAAGATGAATAAAAGCTACTTATAAATCATTGAAGCATGAAAAGATATATAATAGAATGGAATTTCTAAATAGAAGAAGGTAAAAGATGCCAACAGCAAAAGAAAAAAAAGAAGAAGTTAAGGTGCACCTTAAAAAATTAAGAGCAGAACTTAGGACTATTCATCTAGCTGTTACTGAGGAATTAAAACTTCCAGAAGCTAATAATATAAAAGAACTAATGAATGACATGGAGAGTTTGTTATCAATAATAGATTCAAAGAATAAAAGAACAAAGAAATAATAACTACAAATAATTACCTAATAAATTCAACTACATAAAGTAATGAAAATTAGCTATATAACAAATTCATTTTATTTCTGCACCTCAATATTATTATCTGCTTGTATAGTCAGCCCTTCAACTACAAATGATTCAAGTAATTTTAATAAGGATGGCCAAGTTGAGTTGACTGAAACTATTGAGGTGTCGATAGTATGTAACAAAAGCAATATCAATGAGTATTTGGATAAAGGTTGGAAAATTCAATCAGCCACAGTATCAAAAGTTCCTTGTACATGGAAGACTCAGAAAGCAACTCCTAAGTGTAATTTAAAACGAGATAAAGGATGCAGCATAACTGTTCCTGACATCATAGGAAATAAAACTATTTATGTACTTATAAAAACAGATGCCCAATAAAATACCAAGCAAACATACCATTTACCCTTTTTTATCTTCCTTTTAGTTCAATAGCTTTAATAATCCATTTCTTCAGATATAAAAACCATTGATGAGACTTTATATTGCACATTTCTTACTCTCCGAAATTCCACACCTTGACTGCAAATCTTAAGAAATAATTAACTATTATTAAATTACCTGGTATGGGCAAGTGGAGGGTCTAGCGTTATTAAGTAATTAAGCTTCATTATGAATATTTCCCTATTGGCAGCCATGGCCGCAATAGGCGCCATAGGCATGAGTACAACCTTTCTTGTACTTATAGCTTCTAACTAGAAATATCGCAGTATCAATAAAAGTAAAGTAACAAAATCCAGACCACTAAAATTAATGAAGGCAATACTATAGAGTTTCTATGAAACCATACCTAGCTAAATATGCAATAATATGAAAGCAGTAGTAAAAAACAATGTTAGATCAAATAGCTTATATGACATGGAAAAACCCCATTTTTATGCTGATATTTTTTGGAGTCCTATGGTATCTACCAGGAATAATAGTAAGAAGAAGAAGCGAATATATTTATCTAAAAAACAAAGAAGAAGCTAGGAAAGATAAGCTTTCAAAGCTATATCCAAAAAAGGAGGAAAATTAAACCACTCACAAAATTACATTCTTAAGTCATTATTGAAACTTAATAGACCCTAATGATTTTTCAATAATTCAGTCAGTTTCATACGAAAGTCTCCCTTAGACATACCACCTTTAACTTCTCCCAAAATTCGAAAGTTATCATTTGGATCTCTAACTATCAAGTAAGTGGGCCAACCCATACCCTCCTTATTAGGATATTGAGTAAGCAATATTTTACGATATTTCCGATAAGTATTAGTATCCTGCATTGGTACATCAATAAATTCAAGGTTTAATTCCTTAGAGACGCTAGCATCATAATGACTCATTCTATGGCAAGTACCGCAGTCTTCTGAGCTAAACTTGATTATTGAATACATTAAGTAAGAGTATATAATAAAGTATATTTATATCACATTATTGCTTAAAACTATAAACTCTTAAACAAATCACAACCTATCGGGAGGAGCTAATTAAATCTACTAATTTTGGAACATACCTACTATAGTAGAGATAATAATTACTGCGGTGTTAATAGCAGGAACAACAAAAAACTAACTTCTAACTGAGGAATCCTTGTTAATAAAATAATAAAGCCAATAATTAAAAGTATAGGTATATCAGAAATATAAAAGAGTAAGCGTGAGGTTGATATTTGAAATTAATTCTCAAAGGAATCATTTTTAATTTACGGTCATATAGTAAAAGAAAATTAATATAGCCCCAACTAGAATCAATAAGGGTGAGTTAAGAAGGTATAAATGAATCAAGCGAACTAAAGAAAACATGGCACTTATAATATAAATATTCTTAGAGTAGCTTTTTTCCATAGATGTTATGTATTCTATTGTTTATAATCGGCAAAACTAAAGTTTTTAATTGTGGTTCTTATTTAAACCTGTTGATCTCTTCCTACTTATTAATATTACTAATCTAAGTATTCCGCCAATAATCAAGAAAAGGCTAACAATTAAAAGCAATATAACAACAAGTGCTGATCCTATGCTTGCCAATGAATTGGCAATATTGATAAAAGCAGAGGATAGTTGTAATAATGTCGATTTCGATAAGCGAGATATTATAAAATTTCTAGGTAAAGTATTTAGGAATCCTAATAAGTTACATCCTATTATGAGCATTGCAATGGCCTCCCAAAATTGCCTGCTTTTGCTTTTAGTAGCTTTGCCTTTAAAAATATAAGACCTTTTTGAGCTAGTTCCTCTTTTTAAATTATTTGCACCCATCATTCAATATCTTAATTTCTTTTCTTAATTTTGACCTGGAAATTGTTTTAGTCAAGATTTACTTATTAATATCACTTGAATATGAGTTCTTGTCGATTAAGCCTTCTACCGTTTGAGGTCCGGTTTGAGGAACAGGTAAATTTAAAAAAGTAAAAGCAGTTAAACAAAAGCAACTAATGCCAACTAATGGATTGATAAGCTTTCTGATATGAATAGGTTTAATGGAGAATTTGTTACTTAAAAAAGGACTAGAGATAGGAAGAATCCAACCTATCGCTACGCAACTGTCAAGCAATATCATATCTAGACACCTCGTTAAATCTAATAATTCAGCATCATCTAAAACTATAGATAGGGGTTCAATATCCATCTTGCTACTCCTAAGCATAAGCTCATGACCTTCTTTAACTGCAGAAATCCTAATTGAATTAGACTGATCAGAAATAGAATGAGTAAGCCCAGAGATACAACACCTTGAATAAGAAAGTATTACGTATAAAAGGTCTACTAGATGCTCCTTTTTTCCTTCTAATACAGTTAATCCAATTAAAGTAAGTTTCCATGAAAGAAGAATTCCAATAGTTTCAGGGTTGTGACCTAATGAACTATCAGGTATCCCTTGAACTTCTAATATTGCTATCCCTTCTTTGTAAGATCTGCTTGTTTTCATAACGTGAGTTTTTATAATAAGGGTTCAAAAACTGATGTGGAAAGACGCTTTAGACCTCCTGGTCCAGAAGATAAAGCCAATATGAGTAGCAACTGTCTTTGAAAATTATCATTGACTGAGGCATTAATTAGATATTTTTTCACTAAACCTCTTCTAACATTCATTCTCTCAGTTATTAATTCATCCAACCTCACGCAAAATTTATTCCATTTTTCATATCTATATTGAGTGGAACTTTTAGAAGTTAATAGTTCTCTGATTTTTGGATAAAATTGGTTTGACATTGATGAAAGTATTCTTACCAACCCCTCAAAAGATTCATTAGATAATACTGTGTTACGTGATGATCTCCTTAAAGGGTTATGACACCTGGACTTCCAGATGGCTACATAATTTGGGAAGACATGACTTATCTCTAGGTCTTTTGCAATATAACCAAATGACTGAGAACTACTGACATCAAGCGCTTCAAGGGTTAAGAAAAGCAGATCAATTTTCTCTATTGCACGCCTCCATTTCGTAGACTGCATTCCAAAAAGAGGACAGGGAACTATAATATTCAGTAATTTTCTTGAAGAGTTTGAGTCAAAAGAAGATTGTTTTTTTACCATCACCTTATTTTATTGCAAAAATCCTTAGATAAAATTGGCTTGAAAGTTTCAATGGTTGATCGTGTAAAAAGGGACACTTAAAACAAGAATGAGTGTACAGAGAAACCAAGGTGGCAAGTCACCAAACAGATTATATAAGTAAATACAAGCTAATTATAGCTAAGATCAATCAAATATACTCATTTTCAATAATCCAATCTAATAATTGCTGATATTGATCAACTGTAATTAGACCAAAATTCCATAAAACAATCGCTATAGGAGCTGATTCTAAATTACTATGTTTAATTGCCAATGAAATCGCCTGATCATTTAAAGATAATTCCTCTTTCAAGAAGACTAATAATTTCTTAGATGGGGAAATTTGATTAGATGAAGAATTGGTCATTATATCGATAAAATATCACATATAACGCATTTATCTTTGCTAAAAGAAAATTCCATCTGTAAACAATGTAAGGAGTAATCTTCTGAGATGTTTTAACCTACTCAACATAATAAAGGCTAACTTTCTAGGAAGTTTAAAGATCAGCATGGTGTTAGAAAAAACAATAATCAATAAATGAGTTAAGAATGATGTGAAGATTATATCGAGATATCTAGATAAAATAAAATTAGCCTTAGATTGTGATGAGAATAAGCCAATATAATTTCTATTTTTACTATCACTTAAGAACTCACTTATTGAATTTATATCTCTAATAGAAAGATTTAATCCTTGCCCACCTACCGGATGTATTGAATGAGCAGACTCACCTACTAGGAACTTATTATCTATAGTTAACTTTTTAGAGATGCTAAGAGATAGTGGAAAAACTTCTGGTTTATTATACAAAGAATCTATTTCCAAACCATCTGGAAGAAGACTTGAAATTCTATCGAGAAATAAATGATTTGGTAATTTAAGAATCTTTTCACAAATAGAAGAAGGTGAGCTTATTATTAGCTGATAAAGGTCTTTTCCCATTGGTAGAATTGCCATAGGTCCTTCCTGTCTAAAGATTTCATAAGCTCTATTCTTATGCTTAACTTTTAAAAGGGCCTTGAATGTAATGCATTTCTGCCTATATCTATATGTATAAGTTCCTATATTCCATTTCTTTCTAGAATAGGAAGAGATCCCATCAGCAGCAAAATAATAATCAAAAGTTAAATTTTCATTTATTATTGTTGAATTCAATTTCATATCAATAAGATTGATATTTTCTATTTTCTTAAGCAAGACGTCCATTAAGACATAATGATCTAAAGTCCAACCAACAGCATTTGTTCTACGATTAAATTGGCGTAGGTCTTTAGTAGAAAGAAGTATACTTTTCTTTATAACAGAGTCACATACAGATAGTTCATTAAACGGAATGGCTTTATTTTTTAGTTCGCTCCAAACTCCCAGTCTCTCAAATAATCTTCTTGAAGAGTGAGTTATTGCATAAGTGCGATCTCTAGATAATAATTTTTCCTTATTAGAAATATCAAATAAATAAACCTTGACATCAAAACTGGCTAAAGCTATTGCAAGAAGTGAGCCAGATGGCCCAGCTCCTATTACTTTAGCATTTAGGTTCTTAATCATTTATTTAATAAATTTAATGAAATTTGCATGTCAATAAAATCATCAGCTATCTATTCATTCTTAAATAACATAATTCTTCAAAAGCTGGTTTTAGCAAAAATGGATATTCTCCTACCCATAAACGTTTCCGGGGTAACCATACATCACTGATATTCAATATATTTAAAAAATCCTTATTATTACTAAAAACAAGTCCTCTAACCAAAGTCCCTGCGGATATTGCTTGATGTTTATTTTCAAGTGGAAACTCAATTTTTGTTAAATAACCATCTTCATCTCCTATTTCGAGAACCAACCATCTTCTTCTATTTTCTATTAGTTGAAGTTGGCCCATTTTATTAGCTTGTTCTTGTCTATCCTCTACTCTCTCTTGAGTATATAAATCAATTATCTCTGCCTCAAAAATTGCTGCAAAAGAATATTTTTTGAGTTTTGCATTTCTTCTACTTGCCTCTAATATAGGTCCCCATAAAAGATAAAGCAAAAATACTACGCCAAGTATAAGCCACATAGAGTAAAACTGACTAGTTACTTGGCTTTGACTAATTAAAAGAGTTATCACACCTCCTATTGATGATATTAATATTCTTTGGAGTATTTTCCTAGGATTTCCTAAAGCTGAAGTAAATTGATTACTTGTAGCAACAGACGGTATCAATTTATCCAATTCATTTTGCCGTAATGGAATCAACATATCTATTAATTAATTCTATTTTCTCTATAAAAATTTTTCCAAGCCATAAACAAGTGAGTTCAATTTTCTTACTCTATTTATTGTAAGCAAAACTCCAGGCATATAAGCAGATCTATCAATAGTGTTATGACTCAATAAATAGGTTTCACCTGGGGATCCAAACATAACTTGTTGTTGAGCCACGATGCCTGGTAGTCGAATAGAATGGATTCTTACCCCACTTTCTCTTACTCCTCCTCTACAGGAAGAAAGTGACTCATGCTCTTGTACGTGTTGAGGGTTAAAACTCTTGCCAAGCTCTTCAATTAATTCTGCTGTTTTAATACAAGTTCCGCTTGGTGCATCTGCCTTCTGATTATGGTGAGACTCAGTTAATTCAACATGATCATAAAAATTGGCTGCTGCTGCTGCTGCCTGTTGTAATAGGACCATTCCTACTGAAAAATTTGGTATTACGGCTGTGCCAACGGACGCCTTATCTGCAAAATCAGCTAATTCCTTTAATTGTAAAGGTGTAATCCCTGTTGTGCCAATGACAGGGTGGATGCCATAAGCAATCGAGGCTCTTGTATGATCATAAACCACTTCAGGGTGCGTGAAATCAACCAAAACAGCTCCACAATTCGGTCCAGAATCCCTAAAAGATTGGCTTATAGAACATAGGCTCCCTTCAAAATCCGATGTTACTGAAATATTCAATTCACCAATGCCTAATTCAATTCCTATATCAAGGCCTTCTTTCTGAGGTGAGTTATCAATAGCACTTACCAACTCAAAATCTGATGATTCATAAACAGCTTTAACCACCTGAGAACCCATTTTGCCCAAAGCACCGGCAACTAAAACTGGTATTTTTTGATTAGTACTTGAATTCATTAAAAAAAAGACGTTGGTTAAATCATAAGAAATAAAAAGATTTAGATGTAACAGCCATTAGCTAAAAGCCACAGTAAAGACACTTATAAAAGTAGGCTTGGTCGAAATACCTAAGCAAAAAGAGATGTTTACACAGGTTCGCTCTTCCAATCGCAGAGTATCCCCTGTAGAAGGCCAAGATCATAAGTTTGTCATGAAACTAGTTTATCTAGTATTAGAACCCCAATACCAAAATGCTTTAGCAGAAGCGGCCAAATCATTAAACGATCTAAATGGTCCAATTGGTATTGATTTAAATGGTTACCTCATCGAAGAATTAAGAGATTCAACAAACTTTTCAGATTTCAAATCAGATATTTCTGAGGCAGATGTTTTTATTGGTTCACTTATATTCATAGAAGACTTGGCTCAAAAAGTCGTTGAAGCAGTTAAACCACATCGAGAAAGATTAAAAGCAGTTGTTGTTTTTCCTTCGATGCCAGAAGTAATGAGACTCAATAAGCTTGGCTCTTTTACGATGGCTCAGCTTGGTCAAAGCAAAAGTCTGATCGGTGATTTTATGAAAAAGAGGAAGGAGTCTGGAGGTGCTGGTTTCCAAGATTCGATGTTAAAGCTATTAAATACACTTCCCTCAATACTTAAATACTTACCTGTTGAGAAAGCTCAAGATGCTAGGAATTTTATTCTTGGTTTTCAATACTGGGTTGGAGGTACGCCAGAAAATTTAAGGAATTTCTTTTTATTATTAGCAGATAAATATGCAATAGATAAAGATCTTCTTGATAAAGATATTAACTTAAATGTAAAAGAACCAGAGGTCTTTCCTGATTTAGGAATTTGGCACCCTATAGCTCCCCAAATGTTTGAGGACATTAAAGATTATCTTAACTGGAGTAAAAATAGGAATGACCTAAGTCAAAAAACTAACAAAGGACCAGTAATAGGTCTTGTTCTTCAAAGAAGTCACATCGTCACTGGTGACGATGCACACTACGTCGCAGTTATTCAGGAGCTTGAATTTAGAGGGGCTACAGTTATACCTATTTTCTGCGGTGGCCTTGACTTTTCTAAGCCAGTAGAAGAGTTTTTCTATGATCCTCTTGATAACAACAATCCATTAGTTGATGGAATAGTCTCACTCACTGGCTTTGCTTTAGTTGGGGGACCAGCAAGGCAGGATCATCCAAAAGCCATCGAATCCCTCAAGAAACTTAATAGACCGTATATGGTTGCATTGCCATTAGTTTTTCAAACAACCCAAGAATGGGAAGGTAGTGATTTAGGTCTCCATCCTGTACAAGTTGCTCTTCAAATAGCAATTCCAGAATTAGACGGAGCAATTGAACCAATAGTTTTGTCTGGGAGAGACGATGCAACTGGTAAAGCACATACACTTCAAGACAGAGTTGATGCAATTGCTCAAAGAGCTATTAAATGGTCATCTTTAAGAATTAAAGCAAGAGAAGAAAAGAAACTAGCTATTACCGTTTTCAGTTTCCCACCAGACAAAGGAAATGTTGGTACAGCAGCATATTTGAATGTTTTTGGTTCGATACATCGTGTCCTCCAAGAAATGAAATTGAAAGGCTATGACATTCAAGGTTTACCTAAGGATGCAAAAGCATTAATGCACAAATTAATCCACGATCCAGAAGCGCTAGAAGGATCTCCTGAGCTATCAATTGCCCACAAAATGAGTGTAAAAGAGTATGAAACACTTACCCCATATTCCTCAAGATTAGAGGAGAACTGGGGCAAACCTCCAGGAAATTTAAATAGTGATGGACAGAATTTATTGATTTATGGTTGTCATTTTGGAAATGTTTTCGTTGGGGTTCAACCAACATTTGGATACGAAGGCGATCCAATGAGATTGCTCTATTCAAAGAGTGCTAGTCCCCACCATGGTTTTGCAGCCTATTACACTTATCTTGAAAAAGTATGGGGAGCCGATGCTGTTCTCCATTTTGGAACTCATGGATCATTAGAATTCATGCCTGGCAAACAAATGGGAATGAGTGAGACATGTTATCCAGACTCACTAATTGGTGGATTACCAAACCTTTATTACTATGCAGCAAATAATCCATCAGAAGCAACTATTGCAAAAAGGAGAGGATATGCATCTACTATTAGTTACTTAACACCACCTGCTGAGAACGCAGGTCTTTATAAAGGGTTGAAGGAACTTAGTGAATTAGTTGGTTCTTATCAACAATTAAGAGAAAGTGGGAGAGGTATACAAATAGTTAATGCAATAATAGAGACCTCAAAGAAATGCAATTTAGATAAAGATGTAAAGCTTCCAGAAACTGATGCTTCAAGTTTAGATCTTGCAGAAAGGGACTTAATTGTTGGTTCAATATATGGCCAACTTATGGAAATTGAAAGCAGATTGCTTCCATGTGGTCTGCACACTATAGGAATGCCCCCAACAGCAGAAGAAGCAATAGCCAGCTTAGTTAGCATTGCATCACTAGAAAGAGAACAGGAAGGAATCAGATCTTTGCCTGGATTACTAGCTGAATCAATAGATAAGAATATTGAAGATGTTTACAAAGGTAATAATAAAGGAGATCTCTTCTATGTTGAATTAAATAAAAGAATAACAGAAACTTCTCGAGATGCTGTTAAGGCTCTTGTTATTTCCTTAACCGGTTCTGATGGAAGAGTTACTCTTAGGAAAAACTTTATTACTTTAATCTTAGATTTTCTTAAAACATTTGGATTCAAGTTTCCTTCACCTTGGCTAAATAAATGTATAAAAAATAAATTCAACAATGTAGATGTAAAGGAACTTGATAAATTATTTGATTACCTTCGTTTCTGCCTAACTCAAATATGTGCTGATAAGGAAATGGATAGTCTCCTTAAAGCTTTAGACGGAGATTACGTGCTTCCAGGCCCAGGTGGAGACCCAATAAGGAATCCAGCCGTATTACCCAGTGGGAAAAATATACATGCATTAGACCCTCAATCAATACCAACAGTTGCGGCTGTTGCCTCTGCAAAAGGTGTTGTTGATAAATTGATAGAAAAGCAAAAAGAGGAGCAAGGTAACTGGCCAGAGACTATTGCATGTGTACTCTGGGGTACAGATAATATAAAAACCTATGGTGAATCCCTTGCTCAAATCTTATGGTTTGTTGGAGTAAAGCCAAAACCAGATTCAGTTGGAAGAGTAAATAAATTAGAACTATTATCTTTAGAAGAGCTTGGAAGACCAAGAATAGATGTAGTCGTTAATTGTTCAGGTGTTTTTAGAGATTTATTTATTAACCAAATGGCATTAATTGATCAAGCCGTAAAGATGGCTGCTGAAGCTGATGAGCCAATCGAACAGAATTTTGTAAGAAAACATTCGTTAGAACAGGCTGAGAAAGAAGGAATATCCATTCGGGAGGCTTCTTCCAGGGTCTTCTCTAACTCTAGTGGAAGTTATAGTTCAAATGTAAATCTTGCTGTTGAGAACTCAACTTGGGAAGAAGAAGATGAACTTCAAGAAATGTATCTTTCAAGAAAGACATTTGCTTTTAATGCAGATAACCCTGGAGAGATGAATCAAAACAGGGAAGTATTTGAATCTGTAATGAAAACAGCAGATGTAACTTTCCAGAATCTCGACTCATCAGAAATCTCTCTTACGGATGTAAGTCATTATTTTGATTCTGATCCAACGAACCTAATTACGAAATTAAGAGATGACGGCAAAAAACCAAATAGCTACATAGCAGATACGACTACCGCAAATGCCCAGGTTAGATCGTTAAGTGAAACTATTAGACTTGATTCGAGAACAAAACTACTCAATCCAAAATGGTATGAGGGAATGCTTAACTCTGGATATGAAGGCGTAAGAGAAGTTTCCAACCGACTTAACTACACTTTAGGTTGGAGTGCTACCAGTGGACAGGTAGATAATTTCGTTTACGAAGAATCAAATGAGACATTTATAAATGACCCTGAAATGAGGAAAAGATTAATGGATTTAAATCCACATAGTTTTCGTAGAATCGTTGGCACTCTCCTTGAAGTTAATGGGAGAGGTTATTGGGATACTTCTGAAGAAAACATTGAACAGCTTAAAGAGCTATATCAAGAAGTAGAAGACAAAATTGAAGGTGTTGACAACAATTAATTAGTTTTATTTATGTAATAACCTAAATAATTTCAATTAAGGCCATAAGATACTTGCCATTTGTATCACTTGTTTCATCTCATGTATGTCATGTACTCTAATAAAGTTAACTTTTGATTGTACACATTTACATACAACAGCTGAAGTACCAAACAACCTCTTGAGAGGGTCAGACTCATCAAGAATATCTCCTATAAATCTTTTTCTTGATGGACCAACAAGTACTGGGTAAGTTGTATTTATAAATATTTCTAAATTCGTAAGTATTGATAAATTTTGAGATGTATTTTTAGCAAATCCAAGCCCAGGATCAATAATTATTTGATCTGTAGACACACCAGCTAGAATAGCCTTCTCTACTTGTACAAGAAGCTCTGATAGAACTTCTTGTGCAACATTTTTATAATTGCAAAAATCTTTCATAGTTTTACTATTTCCTCTACTATGTGTAATCACAAAAGGTACTTTAGTTTCAGCTAACAAATTGAACATCTTAGAATCTAGCCTGCCACCACTAATATCATTGATCCAATTTGCCCCAAAGTCCAGAGCCTCCTTTGCAACCTCAGAGTAAAAAGTGTCAACAGATATTATCTGGTTAGGAAACTCTTTGCGAATTAATTTGAGAGCTGGGACTATCCGTTTAAGTTCTTGATCAGGAGGCAATATATCTGCACCTGGTCTAGTACTTTGACCTCCTATATCAATTATATCTGCTCCTGAATCAATACAATCAGAAGCCTTTCTTAATGCATTTTCAACATCAAGATACATTCCTCCATCACTAAAAGAATCGGGAGTAATGTTAATTACTCCCATGATTTTTGTTTTATCTGTCAATCTAAAAGACAAAGGAAAATTACTTTGATTGATAATTTGCTATTCTCGCAAAATTCTTAGGATCAAGCGAAGCTCCACCAACTAATACTCCATCTATATCGCTCATTGACATTATCTCGTCGATATTTCCTGGTTTTACAGAACCACCATATTGAATAAGAAGATCATTAAAACCAGCCCATTTACGAATTAATCCACAAATGCGATTAGCCTCATTTGCTTCGCATGTTTTACCTGTACCTATAGCCCAAATTGGTTCATAAGCGATTACAAGCTTTGATAGGTCAGTCTGTTCCAAACCCTGCTCAACTTGTCTTCTGATAACCCTTTCAGCTTCTCCTCTTTCTCTTTGCTCTAAGCTCTCGCCGACGCAAACAATCGGAATCAAGCCATTAGCTTGAGCAGATCTAGCCCTGAGGTTAATCTGTTCATCACTCTCACTGAAATATTTTCTTGGCTCACTATGCCCAACAATTGCATAGCGGACATTATGCTCTAAAAGCATAGAAGGTGATATTTCAGCAGTAAAAGCACCTGAATCCTCCCAGTGGACATTTTGACTTGAGAGGTTTATATCAGTAGCCTCTATGATCGTTGCTAAGCTAGAAATAGCTGTAAATGGTGGAGCAATAATAACTTTTCGATCTGACGGAAGCTCTTTAAATAAAGGGAGAAAAGTCTCCATGAATTCTCTAGCTGATGCACATGTCATATGCATCTTCCAGTTTCCAGCAATAACAGTTTTCCTCACTCTGTGTTTCTGGGTGAATCGCTATTGTCTAACTTACGGCCTCAAGGTTGATTATTTGAAAAGATGTACTCTTTCTTTGCTAAGCAGACCAGATCACCATGAATTAGCTTTCTTCCTCTTCTAGTCTCTTTCATTCCATTTACAGTGACATCCCCAGCGAGAATTAGTTGCTTAGCCTCACCACCAGTGTTTACTACACCTTGCCATTTTAGAAATTGATCCAATTTCATTAAACCCCCTCCATACAATCAAATGATTCTTAATACTAAGTTTAGTTCCAAATCATTAGTTAAAGATTTAATTCCATATTCACGAGAATTAATTACAGGCGGCTTATTTATGCTGTTATATGTGACATGCTGGCCAATATTAGCATGGCTTGCTGGAAGATTAGTACCAGCCATAGGGGAAGGTAATTTAGAACAAGTCCTAAGAATAATTTTGATAGCTTTAACGATATTCTTCGTACAAAAGATCGCTCAATATATCCAAGATACAATATTAGCAATACCTTCATTAAAAATAAGTCAAAGAATAAGACAAGATCTTTTTAGAAAAATACAATCTATCCAAATTCAATCATTAGAAAAACTCTCTTCAGGAGACATTACCTATAGGTTGACAGAAGATGCTGATCGTGTTGGCGAAGTCATTTATAAAACCATCCAAGACACAACTCCATGCATTTTTCAGCTAATTGCTGTTATTTTTTACATGTTTTATATTGATATTAAATTATCCTTATCAACTCTTTTAATTGCACCTATTATCACTCTTTTGGTTGGCAAACTTGGAGAAAGTGTATTGTTAACTGAAGAGAAAAGTCAAGCCAGAATTAGTAAACTTGCTAGTCTACTATCAGAATCGATACAAGTACTTCCACTTATTAGAGCATATGGTGCAGAAAATTGGCTTCAGGAAAAATTCAATAAACAAGTAGATTCTCATCGACAGGCTAAATATAAGGCAATAAAACAAGTAGCTCTCCAGCATCCTGTAGTAGGTTTTATAGAAGCGTTTGGGATACTAATAGTACTTGCAATAGGAGCATTAAGGATTAATGTCGGAGCTATAAATGCAGCTGATTTCAGTAGTTTCTTTGCTGCACTATTAATGTTAATTGATCCCATAAGTCATTTAACCACTAATTTCAATGAACTACAACAGGGGCAAGCTTCTCTTAGAAGATTAAAGGAAATAGAGAAGCAACCAAGAGAATCTGATGAAAAACTATTACCACTTGTAGCAAAAGAAAACTCTTCTGGGATTATCTTCGAAAAAATATGTTTCTCTTATCAAGCCAATGAAGAGGTATTACATGACATTAATATTAAAATTAGGCCAGGAGAAAAGGTAGCACTTGTTGGCCCTTCAGGAGCCGGGAAAAGTACAATATTCTCATTACTTTTAAAGTTTATTTCACCTCAAAGTGGCAAAATATTAATCAATGGAAGCAACTTAGAAGAAACTATTACAAGCCAAGTAAGAAATAAAATGGCTATTGTTCCTCAGAAAGTTAATATTCTTTCTGGTTCAATTCTTGATAGCATAAAATTTGGAAGAACTGCAAGTTTTGATCAGGTTGTCAAGGCAGCCAAAATAGCTAATGCACACTCATTTATCATAAAAATGCCTAATGGTTACAATACTCATATTGAAGAAAGAGGCTCAAATTTATCTGGTGGCCAATTACAAAGAATCTCAATAGCAAGGGCTGTTCTTAGAAACCCATCAATATTACTCTTAGACGAAGCTACTAGTGCTCTAGATGCAGAAGCTGAAAGATCGGTACAAATGGGATTAAATCAGGCAATGCTAAACAGGACAGTATTGATTATTGCTCATAGATTATCAACAACTCAAGAGGCTGATAAAATCATTTTACTGGAAAATGGGCGTATTAGTGAAACAGGTAAACATGATGAACTTATGAAAAAGACCGGTAAATATAGAGAGCTTTGTGAGAAACAATTTATCAGAGACTTGAAAGAGTAAAAAACACTAACACTTTATATATTTCCTAGTGTCAAGGGTATAAGATAAAAAAGTTCAATAAAAATTCCTACATGTCGGATTATAGCAACAATCATCCTGATCCAATACTTACCTTTGACAACAAAAAATATAATATTAAAAGCTTGCCTGACGAATTAAAAGAAATAGTTAAAGGACTTCAGGTCGCAGATAGTCAACTAAGACTTCACGAAGATACTTTAAAGGTATTAGCCGTTGGGAGGCAATCTTTAGCAAAAGAACTAAAAATAAAGCTTCAAAATATTACTCCTATCAACTAAATAAATTTAGAAAATATAAAAACTAATATAGAGTTTTGTGTATATCCTGTAAAGCATTAACAGATATTGACTCATGCTGCAAGGCATTTATCGCTTCCACTGCTGCCCTTGCTCCTGCCAAAGTAGTAAGCGTTGGGACTGAATAGTCTAAGGCTGCTCTTCTTAAATACTTATCATCGTAGATTGCTTGCCTACCTATAGGTGTATTAATAATTAGTTGAATTTTACCTGAACGAATTAAGTCTTCAATATTAGGTCTACCTTCATGAACTTTAAGAACAGATTCAACCTCAATTCCTGAATTAGCGATTACTTTAGCCGTACCAGAAGTTGCTATAAGCTTAAAACCAAGGTCAAACAAACCTTTCGCTATCGGCAAAAGGGAGTTCTTATCTCGATCATGAGTAGAAAGAAACACAATACCCTCTATGGGGAGAGCCTCCCCTGCCGCAAGTTCTGATTTCGCATATGCCATTCCAAAGGTTTTTGCAGTAGACATAACCTCCCCAGTAGAGCGCATCTCAGGACCAAGTACACTGTCAGATCCTGGGAATCTCCTAAAGGGCATTACTGCTTCTTTTATTGCTTGAAGAGGTGGAATAGGCTCTTTCTCAAAACAAACATTTGCAAGGTTTTTACCAATGAGTAGGCTTGAAGCTAGTCGAGCGATAGGGAAGCCAGTGGCTTTGGAGACAAATGGAACTGTCCTTGAAGCTCGCGGATTTGCTTCAATAATAAAAACTGTCTCGTTAGCATGATTGTCCCTTTGGACAGCAAACTGAAGATTAATTAAACCAGTAACATTAAGAGCCTTAGCTAGGGATTTCGTCCATTTAGTGATTGTATCTATTGATAATTGAGACAGTGATATTGCTGGAAGACAACATGCAGAGTCGCCTGAGTGAATACCCGCAGGCTCAACATGTTCCATCAGACCTGCAATAACAACTTTGCCTTCTGAATCTGACAGAGCGTCTACATCTACTTCTATTGCATTTTCAAGATATTGGTCTATTAAAACAGGATGATCTGGTTCAACTTTGAATGCCTTTGTCATATATGTCTGAAGTTCATTAGTGTCATAAACAATTTCCATAGCCCTTCCTCCTAGAACATACGAAGGACGTACTACTAAAGGGAAACCTATTTTATTTGCTACTTGCCTAGCTTCATTCAAGGATCTTGCTAATCCATTTAATGGTTGGCGGATTTTCAAACTTGCTAAAATTACTTCAAATTGCTCTCTATCTTCTGCATTATCGATTGAAATAGGAGAAGTTCCTAAAACTTTAGTCCCTGTTTTTAATCCTTCTTCAGACTTTAACCAATTAAAGATTGGCATGGCTAACTTCAATGGAGTTTGACCACCAAATTGAATAATAATTCCGTCAGGACGTTCAAATTCTAATATATTTAAAACATCTTCAAGAGTAAGGGGTTCAAAATACAATGAATCACTAGTATCGTAATCTGTTGAGACTGTTTCTGGATTACTATTTAACATTATAGTGTTATAACCTTCCTTCTGTAATTGATAAGAAGCATGACAACAACAATAATCAAATTCAATTCCTTGACCTATACGATTAGGTCCACCTCCTAAAATTAATACCTTTTTGTTCTTGTTTATTAAAATCTCATTTGCTGGCTCTTTATCTTTTATACTGCCATCACTAAGTATAAACCTAAAATTAGATTCGTAAGTGGAATAATGATATGGAGTTGTTGATTCAAACTCTGCTGCACAAGTGTCTACTGTTTTATATACAGGTAGTATATTATATTTCTTCCTTAAGGATCTTATAGCTAATTGATCTATACCAAGATGAGTAGCTATTTGTTCATCAGAGAAGCCTAGTTGTTTAAGTTCAAATAAATCTTGTTTATTCAAATGAGTAATTTTCTTTCCAATTAACAAATCTGTCTCAGCATTAAAGATATTACGCAACTTAGAAAGAAACCAAAAATCTATGTTTGAAAGTCTATTAATATGATCATCACTTTTACCCAAGTACATTGCAAGTTTAATCGCCATCATTCTATCTGGTGATGGTTCTCTTAATAGACGATCAATCTCTACTTCAGTTAGATCTAAAAGTAAGTTTTTACAATCATACGACCATCCTGAGAGACCAATTTCAAGAGATCTCAAAGCTTTTTGAAACGACTCCTCAAAACATCTTCCAATTGACATTACTTCACCGACAGATTTCATAGATGTACTAAGTACAGCTGGAGTACCAGTAAATTTTTCAAATGCAAATCTTGGTATTTTCGTAACTACATAATCAATAGTTGGTTCAAAGCAGCAAGGTGTCTTCCCAGTAATGTCATTATTAATCTCATCTAATGTATATCCAATGGAAAGTAATGCTGCAATCTTTGCAATAGGGAAACCAGTAGCCTTGCTGGCTAGAGCTGAAGATCTACTTACTCTAGGGTTCATTTCAATAACAACTACTTCTCCATCTAGAGGATTAACTGCAAATTGAACATTGCTTCCACCAGTTTCCACTCCTATTTCTCTAATAATTTTTATAGATTGATCTCTTAACCGTTGATATTCACGATCAGTTAATGTTTGTGCAGGGGCAACTGTAATAGAATCACCTGTATGAACACCCATTGGATCTAGATTTTCAATACTGCAAATTATCACTACATTGTCAACATTATCTCTCATTACTTCAAGTTCAAACTCCTTCCATCCAAGTAATGATTTCTCTATAAGTATCTGAGATACGGGACTAGCTTCTAAACCTGATTTACAAAACAATAGGAATTCCTCTTGATTATAGGCAATTCCCCCACCACTCCCTCCTAACGTAAAAGCTGGTCTGATAATTCTCGGGAAGGAAACTATTTTGGATCCAACATTTATTGCTTCTTCAAGATTATTAGCTATACCTGATGGGCAGACTTTAACTCCTATCCTCTCCATACATTGCTTAAAGAGCTGCCTATCTTCTGCCTTTTTAATAGATTCTAAATCTGCTCCAATTAAATCTATTGAATATTTCGCAAGTATTCCATCTTCAGCAAGTTTTACAGCTGCATTAAGAGCAGTTTGCCCTCCCATAGTGGGTAACAATGCATCTGGCTTCTCAAGCTTGATTATTTTTGCAATGACTTCAGTCGTCAGTGGTTCTATGTAGGTCCTGTCTGCAATCTCAGGATCAGTCATTATTGATGCTGGATTTGAATTAATTAAAATGACCTCAAACCCTTCATTCTTTAAAGCTTTACAAGCCTGGGTTCCTGAATAGTCAAATTCACAGGCCTGACCAATAACAATCGGGCCAGATCCTAGAATTAATATGCGACGTAGGTCCTTACGTCGTGGCATTGGTTTTAAGAATTTGCTCTGAGTTTCAATTCGCTTCTATCGCAACTGATAAGGTTCAGTTAACCAAGTCGCTACTAACATTCAAATAATAGCTAAATTGGTTAAATTGAAAAGCCGAAATCATGAGTGAGCTACAGAGGCTAAAAGGCCTATTGCCACCAGAAAACCAAAGCTGGGTTTTTGTTGAAGCTGCTGCTGCCATCGATCCCCCATTAATAGACCTAGAGGAGATTGGTAGGGACGAAGTGGAAATCCAAATTGATATTGATCAATGGGAAAACTTAGCTCTTGATCATAGAAACTTACTCTTCTGGCACGAAGTAGGCAGGATTCAAAACGATACAATTCCCAGAGATGGATGGGAGATGGCAGCTCTTGCAATAGGCCTTGGAGGTGCAATTGGAGAACTCTGGGTGCAAGATGGTCTGTTGCTCTTAATGGCCTTAGGCCTATCTGGATTCGCAGGTTATAGGCTTTATTTAAAAAATAATTCTGAAAAAAGACTTCAAGATGCTATTTCTGCCGATGAAAGGGCAATAGATTTAGCTTGCAGATTTGGTTACAGTGTTCCCAATGCTTACAAAAGTCTTGGTGGAGCACTTAAAGAATTGATAGAAAAGACAAGAAAAAAGAAAAAGAGAAGTTTTTTTGAAGATAGGTTAGAAGCTCTTCGTAAAAGTGCAGAGAAGGCAAGAGCAGAGATGGCTGATCAACAAGGGTCAAGACAATCAATAACAAGTGAGAATGTATATGGATAGTCAAGATTTAATTGAAATAGCAGCTAAAGCAGCAGATGATCTTAAAGCTAGAAACATAAAATTAATTCGAATTGATATGGTCTCAAGCATTGCAGATTGGATAATGATTGGAGAAGGTTTATCAGGTGTTCAAGTAAGATCAATCATCAAAGCTGTTGAAGATAAAGTATCTGAAAAAGCAAATATACTTCCACTAAGGAAAGAAGGGGTAAATGAAGGCAAGTGGGCTCTATTAGATTATGGAGATATAATAATAAATGTATTCCAGCCAAAAGAAAGAAGTTTTTATGAATTAGAATCTTTTTGGAGCCATGGTAAGACTTATAACTATTCGAATGAAATTGATCTCTTATAATAATAATGGAAAGTACGCTAAAATCTCCAGTACCTAACGAACAAATTCCTTTACAAGAATTTATTGAACTTAGTTCTTCATTTTTTTTTTCATGGCCTAAAAAAGGAATATTAATTTTCTTACAAAAACTTATCCTATATTGGTTTTTGACCTTGCCTATATTTCTAATTATTAGTAACGGTAGCTATTCAATAAAAGGAGATGTAGTTAAGATCATGGCGATTTCCTTTATATCAAGTTTATCAGTTCCGCTAGCTATTCTTATAAGGCAATTCTTAGGTTGGAACTATATCTTTACTAGATTAAGATCCCATTACATTTTCTATGAGGAAAGTGATTGGCATGATGGTCAGGTCTGGAAAAAACCTGAAACGTGGCAGATTAGAGACAATTTAATAGCAACTCAAGAAGTCGCACCAATTCTTTCATTAATCAAAAATATTACTATATTTTTATTAATACTATTAACTATCTCAATCTCTTTATTTATATTATTTGCGAGTCTTAAATAATGAATTTTAGAAAAGAGCTTAGTAAAGACAATGAATTGAATACTCCAATGCTAAGAGTGTTTCTTAAACGTGGTTCATATATCGAGTCGGTGCACAATGTTCATGCAGTTATATGTGATAAGAAAGGGAGAGTTTTAATGCAAGCTGGTAATCATGAGTATCAAACATTCATAAGGTCTGCTCTTAAGCCCTTTCAGGCTATACCTTTTATCAGTAGTGGGGCTTATGAAAAAGTAAAATTTGACGAAAGAGTCTTAGCAATAGCATGCAGTTCACATTCAGGGGCTACATTTCATGCTCGAGAAACATTTAAACTTTTGTGGAATTCAGAAATAGATGTTCATCAACTGCAATGCCCTATCCCTTATGGAAAAACAAGTCAACTGGAGCACAATTGTTCAGGGAAACATGCAGCATTCTTGGCAACCTGCAAAAAAATGAATTGGCCATTAGAAAACTATCTTGAGGGTTCACATCCATTGCAAATAGAAATTAATCGAAGGATATCAGAACTGCTAAACCTTTCTCCAGATGGCCTAATAGCAGCAAGGGATGACTGTGGTTCTCCTACGCTATCCCTAAGTCTCTCTAAGATAGCTTTTCTGTATGCTCATCTAAGCGGTTCTAAGCACAGTGAGCTAGAACAAATAAGTAGAGCAATGATGAGGCAACCAGAATTAATAGGAGGAGAAGGGCGCTTTGATACGGAGGTAATAAAACGAGCTCATGGTCAACTAATCTGCAAGGGAGGATCAGAAGGGGTTCAATGCCTAAGTAGAATAGGAGAAAGCATGGGAATTGCTATAAAGGTTGAAGATGGCTCAAAACGAGCTAAGCATGCAGCAGCCTTACATTTATTAAAGCAACTAGAATGGATGACTCCAGTAAGTCTTCAGGAACTTGAAGAGAAAGTCTTGATGATCAATCCAGGGGTTCAGCTTGAAGTTGAAGGTGAGTTGAGATTTCAGGAAAAATGAATATTTAGAACATTTTTGGGCACCTTCACATGTATGCTAATAAATACATCGCGGGGTAGAGCAGTCTGGTAGCTCGTCGGGCTCATAACCCGAAGGTCGGGAGTTCAAATCTCCCCCCCGCCACCAACTTTCTAGCCAGCTCAGATTTCAAGCAATAAACTCATTTAGCAATGATGGCTTTCATTTCACTTTCATATTGATTGCCGTTTTATCAATCAAGCAAAATTATTAGTAAGTCAGGAACAATAGAAGAGCATAGTTCTATGACACTAAAAAAGTAGTTAGATATCTATCCCATTTTGTGTATAGGTTATATCAAATTGATTTAGCCCAAGCAACTGATTTTTACCCACGTCTCAATTTCATTCTTTAGCGTAATAGCGTTTCTACTCATTATTGTTCCTCTATCTCCCAAGCTGAGTATTAATTTTCTTTGAAGAATTCTACACATTTCAATATTTCTAATTTTCCTTAAATGGATACATAGATTTTTTAGACAACTTTTCAAAGGTATCTCCATCCCAAGAGTAATTTTTTATATTATTTACTTTTTGACAAAGAATCTCACTATGGCAGTAAAGTTCATTTACGGGAAGAAATCTCAATTTTGGAATTGATCTGTAATTATAGAAGCCTTGAATAGGGTTACTCATACCACTCTCCAGATGCTTGAAGCCTAAATATTCATTAAATAATATTTTTAACCCTAAATCTGAGAATTGGAAGAAATTCCAAGGTCTTTCATGACTTGAAAAGGAAAAATGAGTTTCAATAAAAACTGTTCCTCCCAACTTAAGAATTTTTCCTATTTGCTCTGCAACAATCCATGGCATCATAAAGTGTTCAAATACTGCAGTAGAAAAGATTAAATCAAATTCTTCATCCTTAAAGTATTTGCTTAATTTATGAGCATCACCTACGACATCAACATTCTCTCCTTCATAAATATCAAATCCAATATATTCAGCTTTATTAAAGTATTTTTTTAAATTAGCACCTGTAAAGTTTCTGGAACCTATTTCCAAAATCTTTTTATTCTTAAAATTATAATTGTCTGATAGATATTGAATCCATTTACAATGATAAACGTTTTTAGGAGGACTCACTTTATTCTTTGACAACAAAGTTAATGGTAAAGAAGCAAATGCCCCATAAATTCTTAAAAGGGATTTAATAAAGTAATTGTATTTAGATTTCTTTGAATATTTCATTTATAAGCTTTGAAATTACTAATATACTATCAGGATATTAATTGTAATTCTCAAATGTTCTTGAGCACTACTTACATTTATTAAAACAACTAGAATGTATTACTCCAGTAAGGCTCCAGGAACGTGAAGAGAAAGTTTTGATGATCAATCCATGGGTTCAGCTTGAAGTTAAAGGTGAGTTGAGATTTCAGGAAAAATGAATATTTAGAACATTTTTGGGCACCTTCACATGTATGCTAATGAATACATCGCGGGGTAGAGCAGTCTGGTAGCTCGTCGGGCTCATAACCCGAAGGTCGGGAGTTCAAATCTCCCCCCCGCCACCAATTAAAAAAGCCTTTCTATGAAAGGATTTTTTAAATGCCGATTATTCACTATAAGAAAGAAAGGATTTCCAAAAAGATAAGTTGAGGTATTGGAGTTATGGCTTGAATCAATATTCCCCAATTCAAAAGTTTCAATCAATTATAAAAAAACCAATAGGAATTCTAAAATTTTAACTAATGAATTTAAATATTTAAAAGCTTACATTATAAGAATTAGAAGCTATAATATAATTCACTTAAGAACAGTAATTCCAAGTAACTTATATAAACTATTTTTTTTTAATTAACACAAATTTAATTTTTAAAAATTTATTATAGGTTTATACCTGCTAAATAGAATCATTGCTTAGCTTGATTAATAATATTAATAACTATAGGAATCACACAAATTACAGCACTTAATCCTGCAATCAACAATTGCTTAATTGGCAAAATATTCTCTGGTTTCATCGGCAGCACCTCTCCTTTTCTACTCTGGTCTGTACCTTCTTTGCTAAAAACTTTTGTCCCTAGTTGATCCTTAAGTGACATTAAAATAATTTTCTCTAATTAAATATACTGGATAATATGAACTTCTTTATAAAAAAAACATTCAGAAGTTATTTTGAAGATAATTCAGAATAAACAAAGGACGAGTTAATTGATTTTGGGATCGATACAGAAAGCCCAGTTTTAAAATTTGATATAAACAAAAAAAGAAGCCCCATAGGGGCTTCTTTTTTTAATTAAAGCAAAGAGCTTTATTAGAAGCTAACTAGTTAAGTGTAGTTTCTGATGACTCTAGATTGTCAAATAATCTGCCAATGCTCTTGAAATCAAATCCAAGGGCTCTTAAACCATGGAAGAAATGGCCTTGTAGATAGAAGAATCCAATGAAGAAGTGTACATTGGTCAACCAAGCTCGGCCCGTGTGAGCATCTGCTGCAAGAGATGTATCTGTATCAACCCAGTATGGTGCTACTCCTAGCTTAAACTCAAGAATTCCACCATAAAGATCTACTGGATATATGGTTGTGTTTGATGCACACCATAAAGCAGCTACAAATGCCGTGTAAGCAGCTCCTGCTAATGAAGTAGAAAGTACGAACTCAGCAGAAAGGATGTCAGCTCCTTTAAATGAATTGTACTCACCATAGTTCTTAGTAAGGATATGGAAAATGCCACCAGCAGCCATAAAGAATGCTAAGAAAGCATGCCCACCCATAATGTCTTCCAAGCTAGAAATAGAAAGGAAATCAAACTGGTGGTTCCAAATCATGCCCAGGTCAAGGTTGTATTCAACCTGACGTACAGCTCCAGCTGCAGGGTCATAAATTCCATGCCACTTAGCCCACTCAACGAACTGAATGTTGCCGCCTGCAAGGAAAAGTAAATGGTGACCAAGAATAAAGGTAAGTCTGTCTGGATCATTCCAATCAAACTTAAACTTATTTGCTCTTGATGTTGAAGGATAACTTTCTAGTTTTTCCTCGTATCTAAAGGCGTGAAGCATTCCGCCGCCAGCATATACACCTGAAAGGATCAGATGAAGAATGCCAACTACAAGCAACTGATAAGTGTCAGTAAAAACACCATTAGATATGCCACCTAAGCCAAGTCCTGCAAGATGAGGAAGAACAACTAGTCCTTGAGTGCCCATTGGCACATCAGGGTTGTAACGAGCTAATTCAAAAAGGGTGTTTGCACCGGCTCCGAAGCAAATGAGGCCCGTATGCGCAATATGCGATGAGATGAATCTGCCAGATTTGTTAGTAACAGCTCCAGCGTTTGCCGCATACCATGCATAGGAAACGTTGGGGTCTCCGTAGGTCTGCACGAGTAAGTATGTAATAGAATACCGATCCAAGATATACAGAAGTTGCCAGAGTGGGCCAAAAACTTTACATCGCTTAGTGAAACTGTTATCTATCGCAATCATTTTTTGTATTTCTGGTGATAAGTGCTATCAAGCCAATAAAAAATCATAAAAGCCAAATCTTTAGGCTAAGCTGACTAAAGAGAAGCTAACTGGCAATAGAGCAAAAAAGCCTAAATAATTAGATAATAATCTAAAAATCTAATTATTTTGATTAAAATCAGATGAAATATCTATATATAATTATTTCTTCATTTCATTCAAAATATTTTAGAAATAAAGCCAGCCTATAAGGAAAGAGCCACGTCTCCATCAGTGAAGCAATTCTATTAAATAATCAACAATAAAATATAAATAAAAATAATCTAAAAACAAGAGAAGATAAATATAAAAGCTAAGTTGGTGCTACTTTCTTTATATCCAATCTAAAATCTATGGAAGCTTACTAAAAAGTAGGATGCGCAATACAAGAACGAAAACTATTCAGAAAGGAGTAGAGCTAGTTAGTAAAAAATACCCATTGCGTTGTTTGTCCAAAAAACGCATTTTTAGGAAAACCAATCAACGAATGCCCGCCTTACCAGAGCTAGTTCACAGCACTCCACAGGGTGGAACGGTGCACACTTATCCACTCACTGGTGGAAAAAGATACTTTCAACGCTACTTAGGCTGCTACCTAGGATCCTGCAAGTTCTGCAATAACCTTGATGAAGCCACAGAATATATACAAAGCAAGCAAGCTTCATAAAGAACTCAAGATCAAAAGACCCATTTGTTGTCCAAATACAATTTGAAAAAACCTACATAAGCAAAGTATTGCCAGAGCCTCCATTGTTGAGTGAAGTTACAGTCCTTTGAAATAAGCCCCTCAAACGTACTTTGAGGGCTGTATAAGCTAGTATCAAAAATGACTTAAAAGAAAAATCTTGCTCTTTTAATGTCAATAAAGTCATGAACGAAGATGAAATTGAACAATTTAATAAGATTAGCTTGGGTGGTGAAAGCTCATCAGCTAGTGCTATATCCCAAATAAATAATAAAAAGACATTAACTAATCAATCACAGAAGCCAACCAATCAACTAAAGAATGGCCTTCTCGGTTGGTACGCAATATGCAGTTCAAAAGATATTAAAAATAATCAGCCTTATTCTTTTACAATTTACAATGAGCCACTAGTTATATATAAAGACAAAGAAGCCAACCTAAGATGTGTTAAAGATCTTTGTCCACATAGAGGTGCTTCATTTATTGGCGGAGAAGTTATAGATGGCGAATTAGTCTGTCCATATCATGGTGCAAGGTTCTCCTCAAGAGGTGAATGTACAAATCTAAGTAGAATAACCTGTAACCATATAGTAGATTCAAACTACGATAATTACGCTTCCAAGATTCATCTTTATCAATATGTATGCAAGGAAATAGGGGGTTACATATATATTTACTATGATGGCAAAGCTAAAACAAATTTAAGTGAATTCGAAATCACAGATAATATAAATAATAGGTTACTAAATAACTATGGTTTTGATATTTCATCCTACAAGTATGAAGAAGTTGTAGTAGACTTCAAGTGTGACTGGGCAAGAGTCATTGAGAATCATCTTGATATACTTCATTTGTTTTGGGTTCATGGAGACACAATTCCAGATAATGAAGTAACTAGAGACGTTATAACAAGCTTCAATCAAGAAATAACAAGAGAAGAGAATCAAATAGAAAGCAAATACAAATACAAAGATAAGTCCAAAGGGGAGTTTATAAGGATAAAATTTTTACCTCCTGGCAGGATTGTTATATATAAAGGACAACCAGAAGAAGCAAGATATATTCAAGTTTTAGATCACATACCTCTATCCAAAAATAAGGCAAGGGTGATAGTAAGGCATTATAGAAAATTCATGAAAAACAAATTACTAACTGATTTACTATTATTTAAGCAATTGCAGCATAGAGTATTCTACAAGGTTTTTTCTGAAGACTATATGATTCTAAGGACACAAACATATAATAATCAGATGGGTTACATTGAAAAAGATAATGTAAAGTTGCTTGGTGAAGATAAAATGGTTCAATATTACTGGGATTGGTTTAAAAGCTCAGATATAAAAGACCATCCATGGGAATTGCATCCTAAGGACTCAGATACAAACACCGTGCACGAAGATAGATCCATGCTATATCCACCAGCCAACCCAAAACTTGAAAGACAGAACAATAAAAGTATTTTAATCAATGTTGCTTTACGTATTCTTATTCCTGTAGGACTAATTCTTTTGATTTTGTAATGAGTGACAACTCTAGACCTGTCTGGTTAAATTGGGTATATTTGTTTATTTTTATATTATCTAGTTGGCAATTATATTCAATGTGGAGTGGTATGTTGTGACAAGTTTTAAATGGCTTGAGCTAAAAAATATAAGGATAAATTATAAAAAAGAAAATATCATTCCTAATATCAACTTATCAATGGAAACAGGTCAACATACAGTACTAATAGGTCCTAACGGATCAGGAAAGTCTACTATCATAAAAACAATCACAAAATCAAAGTATCCTATTCATCAAAAAAACTCTTATCTTAAATTATTCAATTCAAGGAATATGAATATATGGGAACTTAGGTCAAAGATAGGATTTGTAT
Organism: Prochlorococcus sp. AG-409-F19; assembly: GCA_003215795.1. Taxonomy (GTDB): domain Bacteria; phylum Cyanobacteriota; class Cyanobacteriia; order PCC-6307; family Cyanobiaceae; genus Prochlorococcus_E. The sequence goes on along the minus strand of QCJV01000006.1, from coordinate 8,759 downwards.
CTACAGACATAGATCATAGGATAAAAAGTAATATGAAAGTAACCGACATAATAATGTCTGGACTTCAAGGAACTTTTGGTGTGATAAATAAAGCCAAGATATCTTCAAAGCATAGTATTAGTTTAGTTAAAGTCATGAATAAGCTCAATATAGACTTCCCTAGTAAGTATTATTGTGAGTTGTCAGATGGCCAAAAAAGAAAGGTTTTAATCGCCAGATCTATAATCAACCAACCTAAGATTCTTATATTAGATGAACCAACAACTAATCTAGACTTGAAGTCAAGCTATTCATTATTAGATTATCTTAGAGAGTTATCAAAAGAAGACCTAACAATATTCTATACAACAAACAATATAGAAACTATCATTCCCGAGGTATGTAGGATAATACTACTAAAAAAAGGAGAAATAATTTGCGATGGCAAACCATCAAAGGTAATGACTTCTTCTAATATAAGCAATCTCTATGATTATAATTTGAACCTTATAAATAAAGATGGATACTGGAGAGCGTTCCCTAAAGTATAATTTAATTTGATACTATCATATATAAAACAAGAAAAGTCAAACTGATAAAAAGAATTTTTTTCCTACTCGTTAAAAAAAAATCTAATCCATCTAAAAATTGATTTGCAGATGTTTTTATAGAAGAACTTCCACATTTAGAACAAACTAAACGACCAGCCAATGCTCTATCAGCAACAATATTGCTCGAGCCGCAGCTTTTACATACCATGTTTTTCATTCAATTTTTGAAGCTATTTTAATCGTTCTAGGAATTCTAATGGATTTGACATGTTTTCTGCGAATCCCAACAAGCCTTTACTATAGTAGGAATATAAAAGATTATTATTAGAATCAATTAGGAATGTTGCTGATCGTTGAGTAAGATGCTCTCCATTCATCATATAAACGTCCCAATTTGATAATACCTCAAGCATATTAATTAGTCGTAGTGTCGCTAATTCAAATGGTCTTTGACTGTTTGACTTGTTAATAAAATTAAACAACTCAGGATTTAAATTAATCAATGACAGTTCTGACAAATTATCTCTATTAGTAAATATTTTATGCCCTTTAATATCTCCAATATATCCTCGAAGAACCTCCGAGATTGTTCCAGGAGAGCCAAAACCCATACACATTAAGATTAAATTTAGTATGGGAAATGATGAAAACTTCAAGCCTCTATCTACATTTAGAGAATCATGCAAATCTGAGTTACTAATTACTTTTAGATACTTATCTGGGAGTTTTGTATATTTACAAAATCTTTCTTTTGATAGTTTATTGCCTATACCTACAATAAATAAATCTATATCATATCTATTTAATTTCTCCAAGTATCTTGTTATTGACTGAACATATTCAAAACTATCAAAATCACCTAGCAATCCCAAGACTATAAATAGATGCTTCCGTTTAGGAAGCGTTCTATTAAAGACTTTCTCAAAAGATTTAACTATAAACTTAGGATCTAAATGATTCATTTTTAAGAAAAATAGATTTTTAGCAATTAAAATTTGATCTAAGTAGTTAGCTAAAAAATATAAACATAGCATTTAATATTGAATTTGATAATTATAGGCATGAGAAATTGAAGATTAATACAATATTAAGTATAGAATCTACTATTGGCATATGGAATTTAATATGAGTTTAGTCGCTTCATTAACAGTCAAATAATCTATTCGGATCTTTTAATTAATACTCTTGTGCAGACCTACGGAAACCCAAGGGTCTGCTATGACTGGTGCAGGTGTAACGAAGGAGAGACAAGCCGTTCTGGGAATTCATTTCGGATCATTCTGCCCATTCAGCCTTGATGATGTTCTTGGCTAGTGTTTTCACTCTCTATAAACTCGCTATTTACGATTCATCAATTCCGATCGGTAATCAACACCTAATTTGCTTGCCTCATCTTCCTGAGCTAAGAGTTGGTGGAATCACAAATGATGCGATTGCCGAGCCATTCTGACCAAAGTAATAGCGGAATTGCATCTAATTTTTTCAGCAGTTTCAGGAGGTGGAGGGGTTTTCCACTCTATGAGACATGAAGGAGACCTTGATAATTATCCTGAAAATTTAAGGATAAAAAATTTAATTATGAAAGGAAAGATGAAAATAGACTGACTTTTATCCATGGTCATCATCTTATCTTTTTGTATGGGGAACATTTAATTCATTGAATTGGCTCGAATACATGGAATCTATGATGCCGCTCAAGGAATCACTAGAACTGACAAAAACAATCTAGAGTTGGTCTGTATGCAATCACCAAGTCAATTTTCTATCTATTAATAGCTTGAAGACATTATGAGTCGTCCATTATGCATACCTTCATTAATTTAAATTATTTTTTTTGGAGTTTTGTATATTGCTACAAAGAATATTGTGCCTATACAGAATTCAAAGTGAAAGGAATACTCTCAGCAGAGTCAGTTATTTCTTACTCTTTAATAGGGGTAATTTTTATGGTATTTTGGCTGAGTTCAGAAGCGCCACACATATATCGGTATATCCAACAGACTTTTATGGAATGCTCTAAAACTTGTATTTGTGTTTGTACTTTATTTTACGGATAAAGCACGAACCGTCCTCAAGAAATCCAGACACCAAGAGAATGGCTTGCAAATGCAGCTTTCTTCTGAGCTATTTCTACCTTAACATCTCATATGGCAAGCAATTCGAGGGATTGACTTTGACTTCAAGAGAATCGATAAGGCATTTGATAACAAGGCGGGTACAAAATTACAACTGGTTAAAAAAAGCTAAAGAGCAATAGATCAAATAGATTTAAATAATAAACAAAGATTTTTTTATCAACCTCATTTGACTTGCTTTCGATAAAGCTGAAAAATTTAAAATTAAAAATAATGTATGTATAAAAAATCACATTTACAAGGTACAAATGGGAGATGTTCGCAACTGTCCACTTGCTATTGAGAATCGGTTGCAAAAGTCGTCTGCTTTGGTGTATTTTGATATTAATTCTCAATAGCAAAGTTTGTATTTGAATAATGGATTACCGTTTTCTTCCTGACGGACCGTTGCCTAAGATCAGATTGTCTGTTGGGCAAACAGTATTAATTGATCCATCATCTAGAAACGGTAGGTCATGCTTAGAAGTTCTTGAAGGTGTAGCAAGAGTCTATTGTCCCTGTGAGGAAACAGAAGGAATGACATTAGCCTTCCTGCAATCTGGTGATCAACTAAGAACAGACAGACTATGTAGCGAAGGTATATGTGTAGAAGCTCTTACCCAACTTTGTTTTAGAAGTGATGCAGAATCTTCTGAAGAAATTGGTTTTGATGCCGTAAATGAATGGACACTACAATTATTAAGGATTCGACATTTAGGAAATGCTGAGCAGAGACTTCAGGCTTTGTTCTCGCTTTTAGTAAATAGGCTAGGGAGACGTTGTGGTGACTGGTGTCAATTACCCTTCAGACTTACCCACGAAAGGATTGGTGAGTTAATTGGTTCAACCAGAGTTACATCAACACGTTTAATTAGCAGACTTAGATCTGCAGAGTTACTCCTTGCTCCATCAGGAGAAAGCACCCTAAGTCTTGCTCCAGAGTTTGTAGAAGATTCTCCCCTTTCCGCATTATAAAATGAATAAATCGTTAACCCAATCAGATTCCTTAATGGGAAGTTTATGTAGAGAGATTGAATACATACGGCAAAGATATGCAAACGTCTGTATCTCTCATAGTATTTCAAGAGATAAGTTGCTTAGAGACAGACTATCAAATGAGATTCTAAATCTTAAGCAAAGAAGAGTTCAGTTAATAACCATATCAAATAAATTCATTAATAACAATCAATCAAGTATTTCTGCAATGTTATTCTATGAATTGTGTAGTAGACCTCTTGAAATCAAAATATAATAAAGACTATTAATTTGGCTGAACTTCACCATCAATAATCAATATTGCAGAAGGTTGGTTATTTGCAAATTTAACCCTCGACAAAATATTAGCCAAATTATCCTCTGATTGGGTTTGACCTTCTATTATTGGGTCTAAAAAAACATTAGTTCGAGTGTCACCAGTCCTTTCTGCAACTGAATAAATTTGGTGAATAGAGGTTGTAACATCAGCCTCCATCTGGAAAGCTTCAGCAATCACATCCTCAATACTATCCCAACTCTGTTTTGGAGCAGTCAAATCTTGTAGAACAACTGTCTGTCCTCTTGCCACTAAATATTTAGCAAAATTATTAGCATGTTCATGCTCATCAAATGATTCTTGTTTGAAAAAACCCGAAAATCCATTCAGATCTCGTTCTGCAAACCAGATGGAAATCGCAAAATATTGAGCGCTTGCTTTTCTCTCTAGTGTTAAATGCTGATAAAGCATCTCAACCAATGACTGATCCATTGGTTGAGCTATTGCTCTGCCAGAAGGCCCCGACTTTAAATTAAGTTTCTTGAGAATTGAGTCAGTCATATCAACAGTAGATGTAGAACAAAAAGTAAGGGTTATTATTAAATTTTTAATTGTTACATATTATACAAATAATACAATAGAAAGTAAAGAGCAAAAAGCAAGAAAAAGTTTATTCTTTTATGATAATAGCTCTCAATAGAAATTCAAAATCCTTAATTGTAAATGGAGTTTCACATGTCAAGGGGCTTAGCTGGTTATAAAAGCATGTCAAGAGTCTTCGCTTACAAGAAGAAAAAATGTAAACGCCACAAGTGTTCTAATTGGAAAGGAGGTAAATGCCAATGTGGAAGATAATGTATTCATGTTAAGTTTAGATAAAAGAATAATCCTTATTTGAGAAGACATGTAATACATCCAGGAAACAAATAGCCATACTTCCCATTTACGAAGCTCAACTCACAATGATCACCTATGTTTATAGCAGAGTCCAATGGAGATGAAACTCTAAAAATTTCCTCGCCATACTCTATTCTAAAAATCCAGCAAGTATTATTAAATTCCTTACCAATAACAATACCTTTAGCTAATGGGTCCGGAACAATTTCAATTGAATTGTCATCAACCATAAGAATATTAGGACTCCCCTTAATTAAATGTGGTTTAACAACTATATTTCCGAAGGATGTTAAACAAGAACCATTTTTTTGCGATACCTTAATTAAATTGTGTTGTAAAACAAAATTGCCAATAAACGGTGTTTTAGGCCTTGTTAGTATCTCAAGTGGATCAGAGCACTGGTGTATTAATCCTTCTTTCATTATCGCAACTCTGTCACATATTCCAAGTGCTTCCTGAGGGTCATGTGTTACTAAAATCCCTGAGGCAGAACATGTGTGCAACACTCGAGATAACTCATTCCTTAAGCGAAGTCGAACTTCTGCATCAAGACTGCTAAAAGGTTCATCCAATAAAACCAAAGATGTTCCTGGAGCGAGAGCTCTTGCTAAGCCAAGTCGCTGACGCTGTCCACCAGAAAGTTCATGCGGAAATCTCTTTTTTAAATGCTCTAGGCCAAGTAATTCCATGAGCCAATTTGCTCTTGCTTTGCCCTTAGAAGGTCTTAGCCCAAAACAAACATTGTCCCAAGCATTAAGATGAGGGAATAATGCATAGTCTTGAAAGACCATCCCAATCCCTCTGCGCTCAGGAGGCAATATATAAGACGATGAGGAAATAATTTGATTCTGAAAAACAATAGATCCTCCAGAGGGTTTTTCAAAACCAGCAATTAGACGAAGTAAGGTGGTCTTTCCACAACCAGAAGGCCCTAGCAAGCCTAAGAGTTCTCCTTTATATACTGATAAGCTAACTGAATTTAATGTTTGCTCATTTCCTGTAAGATCTCCATAATGATGACTGAGATTAGTAATTTCAAGGTGTAATTCACTCACAACTTATAGGGATAAAAACAGATGAACAAGAAGCAGAGAGCTAATTTAATAATGATAAGACTATCTGAAAAGTATCCTAATCCACCTATTCCCTTATATCACATAAATGAATATACTTTACTTGTCGCTGTATTACTGAGTGCTCAATCAACAGACAAAAAAGTAAATGAGTTAACTACTAATCTCTTTAAATACGCTTCAACAGCAAAAGAAATGTATGCTCTTGGAGAAGAAAAAATCTATACGTATATTAAGCAACTTGGATTGGCCAAGACAAAGGCCAGAAATATTTATAAATTATCAGAGATATTAATTAATAAATATAACAATACAATACCTAATACTATTGAAGCCCTTGAAACATTACCAGGGGTAGGTCATAAGACAGCTAGTGTTGTGATGGCACAGGCTTTCGGAAAACCTACTTTTCCTGTCGATACTCACATACATAGACTTGCCCAAAGATGGAAACTAACATCTGGGAATAATGTAAAAGAAACAGAAAGAAATCTTAAATCTATTTTCCCTAAAACAAAATGGAATCTTTTGCATTTACAAATGATTTTCTATGGTAGGGAGTACTGTCAAGCAAGAAGCTGCGATGGAAGAAGATGTGAGCTTTGCAAAGAATTATTCCCGCGAAGAAAAAAACCAGTCATTTCTAAGAAAGCATAATTTATTAATTCAACTATAAACTCTCATCAATAGAAGAAAGACGTTAATATGTAGTTAGATCAGAGGATTAAAAGTGAAGATAGCAGTCACTGGTGCATCAGGGAAAACAGGATATAGGATAGCTGAGGAAGCTCAAAAGAAACGATATGAGGTGAAACTAATTACAAGAAAAGATTCTATTTTGCCTCCTTCACTCAAATCCTGCGAACTAGAAAGATTGTCATTGTTTAATAAGAGTGAACTTGATAAGGCTCTAACTGGAATTGATACTCTAATAATTGCTACTGGTGCGAGACCTAACATTGACTTAACAGGTCCTGCAAAAATTGATGCAATTGCTGTTGGTAATCAAGTAGATAGCTGCAAAAGAGTTGGAGTTAAACGTATTATTCTTGTTAGCTCACTATGCACAGGTAAGTTTTTCCACCCATTGAACCTATTTGGACTAATACTTATTTGGAAGAGTATAGGAGAAAGCAAAGTAATTAATAGTGGTTTAGATTGGACAATAATTAGGCCTGGTGGCTTAAATGAAACAGAAGAGGGTTTAGAAAAGCAAAAAATATTATATACACAAAGTAATACTCAAGAAGAAGGCTCAATTCCAAGGAGGTTAGTTGCGAGAAGCTGTATTGAAGCATTAAATACAACAACAGCTATAGGAAAAATTATAGAAATAACTAGTAGTGAAGAAAACAATGCGATGACAATGAAAAATGCTATTCAGAGCTTTAATACTATAAGTAATAATTAGCTTGAAGCATAGAGCTTATGGAAACTAATGCAAAAATAGACTCTTTGCAGCTTATGCTGACAGACCTTAGAACCAGGAATGAATCGATACGTCATAAAGCTGCATTTAAAGGATGTCAGCCAGAATTTCAAGAACTTGTTTCTAAGCTTATAAAACAATTAGAGAATGAACTTAGTAAAGAAAAAACATTGCTTCGTAATTGAATAAATGCTAAGAATATGAGGAATTTATCCTAATTCAAGGCATGCTAATCCATATATCTGATTCATTGATATACTTGGTTGTTTACCTTTATACATTCTAACTGTATGTGATAATGGTTTAAATCCTAGAGACTTAAGTAATTCATTTACATATGGGTTAAGACCAGGTGAGTCAATTAAGGTTCTGCCTGGGTACTTAATTAGTAAACTTTTAATTAGTACAGCGGCAAGAAGTGGAGTATCAGCAACTAATGGACCAATCCTGTAACCATTACCATTCCTAAAAAGACAGGGCCTAATGCGGCTGAAGCCAACACATAGCCCCTTATTATTTACAATCGCAAGTACAGTTCCAGATTTATGAGAAATCCAATCAGATATAAAATGTGGTCTAGGTGTAAATTCTTTATTAGCATCATAATTTTGAATAATATTTCTGGGAATATTATTTCCTTCTAAAAGACTATATTCATTATTCAAATTAGAATGAACATGATCTATAGATGCAATGCCATCTACTTCAATAACCCATCTAGTTGTTTTTGAAGAGAATCGAAATCCCCACTTTTGATAATCAGAAATTCTTTCTGGTGCTGCTTCTATTCCTAAGCAACAAACGTTCAAGAGATTGTTAATAACGTGGCTCCAAAGCTTAACACCATAACCATTACCTCTATATGTCTCGTCGACAATAAATAAACCAATAAAGCCATATAGTGAATTATATTTAACTCCAGCAATACAACCTATTGGCAAATCATCAAGACAGCCTATCCATAATCCTTGCTTATCTGTATTTTTATATATAGCAACATCACCTAATCCTGGCGAGAAACCTTCATTTCTGGCCCAATATGTAACCATACTTACATCACTATCATTCAAAGACCTTATATTAAATAAACTCGACATTAAATAATTATTCTAAATCCTTGCTTTCATTATCAATTGAGGGTGCTAATATAAGGAATAAATACCACCACAAAGAAATAAGAAGAGTAATTAATAGCTTAATTAAAAAAAATGGAATTAAGATATATACAAGAGAAATTACAATGAGGCCAGAAAATATAACAGACCAGGGTTGACACCATGGAGGTTTAGATGACCAATACCTATTGAAATTATCAAGAAATAAACTAATTTTCATTTATAGGTTTGCAAATTCGAAAGTTTTCCAGATGAGTAATAGGATAGAAACTCTGTATAACCTCCTATATACTTTCCCTGGATAAATACTTGGGGAAAGGTTGAACTTCCACTTCTTTCTTTGATAATT
>QCJV01000005.1 GCA_003215795.1 Prochlorococcus sp. AG-409-F19 | reverse complement strand
ATAAAGAGTAAATAATATTTTTCCTGCTTTCATTTAAAAGAGCAGCAATAGTGCCACTTGATAGTCCTATCATAAACCCAAGCAAAGCTATCTTTTTCCTTTGTGGTGCTACTGGAAAAGGTAGTAACACTGGTTTTGTAATTAGCTCCCATGGGTCTTCATTTCTTGCACTTTCAAGAGATAGAGCTCTATATTGATTTTCTAGCTGACTAAGCGTTGCTTTATCTTTTATAGCCTGAGACAAAAGAGTATTGAATTTTAATATAACACCTTCTGGACGTTCAAAAGCCTTTAGTATGGCTAGTGCATCTTTTTTTTGTGCATATAGATATCCAAGTGTTTGTTTTCTTAAAAGCTCACTTAACATCTTTTTTGTTTTAAGACTTTCTTGAATACTTTTATCATTCTCTCTATAGTTGAGCCTTAAATCTGCTAATTTTTTTTCCAATTCCTTTATTTGATCTGATATATCTGAATCATTTATTTCTGGTACAGAAGATGCTAGATAAATTATTTGTTCAGAATTAAGGTTTGAGTCTTTTACATAGTTTATCTTCTGATCAATAACTCTTATTTTATTTGATTCAGAAATACGAGTAGCTTCTACATCAATATAAGGATTCTGATCTACATAAATGTCTTCTAATTTGTTGTTAACTGGAGAATCTTGGTACCCAATCGAAGGTTTTAATAATGATAAATCATTATTGTACGCAAATTGTTTTAATTTTCTATTTGCGTCTATAGTTTTTGTTTTATATAAAGCTATCTGGTCCTCATAGTAATTAAGGCCAAGTTCTAAACTTCTTTTTCTATTCTTGCCTGAATATTCCTGATAAGCTTTAGATATTTTATCTAAAACGGGGACAATAATACTCTTGTTTGTATCCTTATATGCTATGTTAAGAATTGAGGTTTCTGGAGTAAGGAAAATATTAAGATCTTTTTTCCATTGATTAAATGTTAGTTCCTCCTTAGGGCCCTTAACCTCATTCACAAAATTAAATATTCCAGTTAATATAGAAGGACTTTTTAGGATCACAACTTCTGTTTTTAATCTATTACTATTTTTATTTAAACCTGCAAGTCTTGCGATATTTGGATTGATCTGGTTGGTTTGATTGGGATTATGCTCAACTACAATTTGGAACTCACCTTGCCATACTCTCTTGTTAGTCAAAGCAAAGAAGCTTGCAATAGTAAAGCCTACTAAAGAAGAAATAAAAATCATCTTTTTATTTCTTAGAAGTGATTCGTATAATTTTTTTAAATCTATGTGATCATAAGAAGGGTCACTACGCTGGAAGTTAGCTGATGAGAAATTATTTTCAGAGGACATTCGATATGAATTTCCCTTTGAATTGTTTTATCTACTATAGCTTACTGTACAACCTTTAAAGGAGTCCATAACGGTCTAAATAATTAACTGAATTCGGCTTTTTAGCCTTTCAAGTTCTTTTGGGTAAGTTTTATTGTGAAGATCTTCTTAATGAGTCCTTCAAGCATAAAAGCTCCTAATCAAAAGAAATGATTTAATTTCTAATTTTATAATTAATTATTTGTCAAAATTTTAAGTCGATAAAATACAAAAATTTAAATGAATTCGTTAAGTTTATTAACCTGCTTATTCGGATTCTTCCCCGAAATAAGTATCCCAACAATTATTAATATAAGCATACCAATCAAGAAAGGACTGCTAGGTCCTAATGATCCATAGGCTTTTCCCGCTCCCCAAGCACCCAAGAAGGAACCTAAGCCTTGCAGCCCCTGTAGGTTGCCAAGAATAGCTCCCTGTCCAGAAGCAGAAAGTTTTTTTGAAATAATTGCACGGAGAGAGGGAACAACTAACCCTGTCCCTAATGCAAGGAATGTCGCTGATGTAAATACAATAGGAATTGAATTTTCTTTATCAGCAGAAATTAAAAGGATGCAACCTGATATAACACTCCCAATTCCTACCATTGTCAACTTCCACTCACCAAATGCTTTTACTAATCTTCCAATTAAGCCACCTTGTACAATTATTGCTATTAAACCTACCCAAACAAGCGTGAGAGATGGAAGTATGTTTTTTGTTATTGAAATAAAGAAAAATGAAATGATAACTTCGTTCCCTGTCCAATTAAAGATTTCTTCTAGGTAAACAAGTAAAAAAGCTGTTAAACCATTAAATGCGATAAAGAAAATAAAAAATGCAATCGAAAGGCGACTAACTAATTGATTCTTAAATAGTTTTATCAGCTGACTAATTGGATTTAATTCTCTTTTCTTAATCCTTGCATTATTAGCATCTGGAGTATAAGTTTCCGGTAATAAACGTATTACTACAAGTAGATTAAATAACGCAAATAAAACAGCTGCTATTCCTGGAAATATGAAATTTATAGAAGTAAGTATTCCTCCAAGAAGTGGGCCAATTATAAATCCCAAGCCAAAAGCTGCTCCAATAATCCCAAATGTTTTTGCTCTATTCTCTGGTGTAGAAATATCAGCCAATACAGCAGCTGCACTTGCCGCTGTCCCTCCACTACCTCCATCTATAATTCTTGCCAAGAATAGTAAAACTATTATTAAAGGAGTCACTCCCTTGCCCGTAGATACATTTATACCTAATAGATAAATAGAGAAAGCAAACAAACTTAGACCTATTAATGAACCCAAAACACATATTGTTATTACGGGCTTTCTTCCATACTTATCACTTAGTGCACCTATTAGTGGTGAAACTGCAAACTGCGCAAACGCATATGTGCCTGCAAGTAAGCCAAGTGTAGTTGGATTTATGCCAAAGTATGTTTTGAGCTTTGGCAAAAATGGCAGTAGTATTGTTTCACTTAGGCGATCATTTAGTAAAGTTAAAAATGCGCAAAGTATAATTCCAAATCTGGTTATTTTCACAATATTAAAGTAGAATTTTTGCTGAAAATTGGGATTTTCATATTGAACTTGTCAAATGAGTTTAACAGATTTAGTCACGATGGTTGTTTCTCTTTTGAGAACTATGGCCAAGAGAATCTAGCAGTGCTTCCTTCCTTTAACAAAAGCTCTTCATAGACCTGGCATTTCCAGAATAACTGTTTATCTAAGAGTGATTTGAAAGACTGCTCTCGTCAGATTTTCTTAGGTTCAGAGCTAGTAGCTTGATTCGAAAAAGAGATTTAAAATCAGAGGCAAGAAAGAGGAGATCAAAAATATATTTTATTCCTGAGTAGTCTCATAAGTACAGCAATGGATTTACTACATTTAAATCTATGGCTTTTAATTTTAGTTTTGAGTGACTTAACAAAGTAATTCTGTTTTCAAATTATTTTTTGGTTTTAAAGATGCTATAAACAATCAATTAAATAGATAATTCGCTAAATTTGTTCGTAATTAACTTTCTTAATTCTATATAAATTAACCATTAGAGGTACTAGTTATAAAAGAGAAAGTCCCCATTTAAAGAAGCGAATCATCAGTGAAATTGGTTTTGAAAATCTTGGAACCAGATTTCCTGTTCCCAACTCTTCCATAGTCTAAAAAGAGGGAAGTCAACTTCTCTGATTTGCGATGTTAAAGAAGGCGCTATAAGTGCACAAATCCTAGTTGTATCAACGAAGTTTCTACAAATTGGCCAAATTCTGTTGTCAAGAAATGCTATAAAATTTCATTATTCCTGATTTTATTACTAAGTTAAGTTCATTATTGAATAAAACTTAAATTTAGAAAACTTAAACTCTGATGATTAAGTCTTATATTTCTACTTGGAAAAGACCTTTTGACTTTCAAGGGAAGTCAACAAGAAAAGAGTATTGGAGCTTTATAATTTTAAATTCAATTATTTTTATCATATCTTATATATTTTTTCTTTTTGCTATAGGGATTAGTAAGGGGCTAGATTCTTCTGGTCTTTCTAATGCTATTTCAATACCTCTTTATACCATTTCTATAGTAGGTTTATTATTATTTTTTGGAAGTATTTGGATTGCTCTTCCATTAACTGTTAGAAGAATTAGGGATGTTGGTATGTCTTGGAAATGGATTTTCTTTGTTTCTTTGCCATATCTAGGGGGGATCTTTATATTATTATTTCTAACTAGATCATCAATGATTTATATTGATGGAAAAGAATATTATCCAAGATATCCAACTAAGAAGCATCATATCCTTGGATATTGGATAGGAAGTTTTTCAGTAATAGCATTGCTTGTCGGAATGATTGTCGCTTCGCTCATTGCAGCAATATGAGTTTTTTTATTTAAATAACAGATTGATTTTTTATGTTAAGGTCCCTAAAGATTAGGAAAGAGTAATTTAAGTACCATTTTTTTTATAAGTAGAAAAATAAATGGGATATTGAATTGGCTCTGATTTCAAAAGTTTGTGCATATCCGTCCAATAAGGTTTATTTTCAGGTGACATCGGATGAGAGCTGCCCCATCCATTTTAAAGAAATCTTAGCAACTTCGAAAAGTGCTAAATATTGCAATAGCAATCCATATTACGGCTTCAGATTCCTCAGGGGCATTTAGTTGCTCCTCTGTCCGATCAAAGTGCTGTTGAATCTCTAAAGAGATTTCAAAAAACATTCAGATCCTCTCCTCATAATTCCTAAAATAATTTAAATCGGCTTTGACACTCTCAATTTCTTTTATTTGTATAGGCGATATAAAAGGTGGCAAGAGCCTTTTTATTTTAATCCAATTAATAAGGTCACTAGTATCCAGAATTGGTGGTGTGATCCTACGAAAATGCCACTCTCTTAAAACGACCTTTGAACATTAGAAAAAAATTCAACCGGTGCAGGATAGATTCTAGTTCTTCTAAACAGATCGCTTTGTTTTCTAACTTGCATTGATGAAACTAGAGCCTCTATTGTTGAGCTCAACAAATTTAATAAAGCTTTATTGTCCCAAGCAGCTGCTTTATAGGAGCTGAAAAATATAAACAACCTATTAGGATAAATCATTTTCATTTCTCACAAAAAGAAACATTATTTTTAATAAAAACATTTAACAAATATGAGCACAAAAAGATTCTGCCTGTAAGGTTTAGTCATGTCTATACATTCGAACGTCTAAATTTATGCAGACTTACGGGAATCCAGACGTCACTTATGACTACTGGGCAGGAAATGCTTCAGTAACCAACAGATCTGGTCGGTTTATTTCCTCACATGTTGCACATACGGGGATGATCGCTTTTGGAGCAGGGTCAAACACCCTTTTTGAACTTTCTCGTTTTGACCCTTCTTTACCTATGGGTGATCAAGGTTTGGTATTTCTTCCTCACTTGGCATCAGTAGGTATTGGCTTCGATGAAGCAGGGATCTGGACAGGAGCAGGAGTTGTAACTATCGCTATAGTCCACCTGATCCTATCGATGGTTTATGGAGCAGGAGGCTTATTGCATGCTATTTATTTTCCAGATGATATGCAAAAAAGCGAAGTTCCCCAAGCAAGAAAATTTAAATTGGAATGGGACAACCCAGACAATCAAACATTTATTCTTGGGCACCATTTGATTTTATTCGGTCTTGCTTGTGCATGGTTTGTTGAATGGGCAAGAATTCATGGAATTTATGATCCAGCTATTGGTGCAGTTAGACAGGTTAACTACAATCTCGATTTATCAATGATTTGGGAACGTCAGGTTAATTTTTTAAATGTAGATAGCTTAGAAGATGTTATGGGTGGCCATGCATTCCTTGCATTTATTGAGATTACAGGTGGTTGCTTCCATGCAATAGCAGGTTCTACAAAATGGGAAGATAAGCGCTTGGGAGAATATGACAGGTTAAAAGGAGCTGGATTACTTTCAGCTGAAGCAATTCTCTCTTTTAGCCTTGCTGGTATTGGTTGGATGGCAATTGTTGCAGCATTTTGGTGCTCTCAGAACACTACAGTTTATCCAGTCGAGTTTTATGGTGAGCCTTTAAATAGGGCCTTTGTAATTGCACCAGCTTTTGTTGATTCAATTGACTACAGCAATGGGATTGCTCCCCTAGGTCATTCTGGACGTTGCTTTACAGCTAATTTCCACTACATTGCTGGATTCTTTGCTCTTCAAGGACATTTGTGGCATGCTTTGCGTGCAATGGGCTACAACTTTAAGGATTTAGGAGCTAAACTAAACTTAAGTGCTAGTTCTACTTAAAAAGCTTCTGTATAAATAAAAAAGCCCCGTCTTGATAGACGGGGCTTTTTTATTTATACAGAAAAAGTAAAAAATGATTTAAAATGTGAATGGTAATATCTTTGTATTTGCTAAGCATCTACTAAATTTAGATAAAGGTTAAAAATTCTTTTTATAAAAAAGCATAATATAATTAAGGAACAATTTTTTAAACATAAAATGACTAAACTAATAAAAGAGAAAGAACCATCTAATGCATTAAAAAAAATAGTACTTCTAGTGTTTGGTCTTGGTCCAATATTTATAATGATTTGGTTTCTAAATTCTCAGGGTTTTTTTACCCCTCCAGGAACATAACAATAAGTAAGGCTGCAGACAGTCAAGAAAGTTAAACAAAGGAAAATCATCTGAAATTGCTATACAAAGCTGTTTGCTAATCGTTTATTAAATAACTTTTAATACATTCAAAGTAGATTTAGATTCTCCTATTCTCAAGAGCCTATGGGGAGGATTCACCCCACCTTTTACCAATTTCAAAGCCCCAATCCTTTGCAAGAGAAACAACCTGATCATGATTCTCACAAGCTTCTAACTTAGCTTTTCTACTTGGGACTGTTTCCAATGAATCTAATAAAGCATTAAGTTCATTTACCTTAATAATAAAATTTTTAAGATCAGTTTTTGACATTAATGCAACTCTCCTGAATAAAAAGTTGATCTATCAGGCACCATGAATCTACCCCTAAGGCAAAGTAAAGGTACCAAGCAATCATAAACCTTGAAATTAAGAACTCTTTTTATTTCAATCTAACCACCTGGATCAAGAGGCACGTGATAAGCTTGCTTAAGGTTTTCTTTAGATTCTGTCTCGTGGAAATTCGCGCTCCTATTCATTCAAATATAATTTGTTCAAAGAAAGACAGGTCCAGGCTTACATACGCTCTGTTAAATGCGATTAAAGAAATCTCATTGCAAGGTCACCAAGAAGAGAAATCTAAGCATTAAACCTTCTGCCTTAGGCCTTGATTAAAACCCTAGCTCAAATATTTGCTCCTAAGCTAGTGAGTCTTATTATATTTATTTAGCTTTTATTACCTTGCTATCAACGCTTATTCCTGGATTACACCATTCTTCATTGACAAATTAAAAATCAGATTTTCATTAAATGCCTAATCACCCCAAGCTAAAAGTAAAAACTAAGAAAATTCTATTTTTGCAAGGTCCTTTAGAAAGATTATTTTATTATGGAAGTTACTTGATCTAAAGGGCATGGTTTAATATTTAGTATTTATAGATTATCGATAGCAGAAACAATCCAAGAGTAAACTTTACGAGCAAATTCAATATGAGAAGAAGACTTAATTGCCCAATTTCTACAATCATTCCTATCAATTTGATCTATTTTTGATACGGCTATTTTCAGCTGATCAACATCATCCGGTGGAACAAGCCAGCCCGTTAAACCTGACTTAATCAATTCTCCAGGTCCGCCCCGGTCATAAGCAACTACTGGCACACCACAGGCCATTGCTTCCATTACAACATTGCCATATGCTTCATTCCATTTTGGTGTATTAATAAAGGCCCTACAAGTACCTAGTTGATTTTGAAAATCATGAGTTTTCAGAAAGCCTCTCCACTCAATTGTTCCAAAAGGGAATGATAATTCTATATTTTTAGCGTAGGTCTTATCTTCGACAACACCCCATACAAGTAAAGTTTCGCCAATTGATGAAGCTACTTCTGCTGCATCCTCAAGCCCCTTCTCAGGAGCGACCCTCCCAGCCCAGCCTAAGGGTCCTGTTGTTTCTTTTTTAAAGTGATAATCCTTCAAGTCAAAACCATTTCCTAGAATAATAGGTTCTTTTTTTAAATCGTAATCAGAAGCCTGACTATATGTATGAAAAGCAAGTCTTCTATGATGAGTCTTAGAAAGGTTGTTTATCGTATTTCGCATTACCTCCGAGACAGCACCCATACTAATTAAATGAAAAATATCGACCTCTAAATGTGGCGTAGCCCATAAAGGTAACCAGTCATAACTTAAGTTTATTATTGCATCATAATCTTTGGCAATATTTAATGCACAATCTAATAGTCTTGGCAGAACTCCATTCATAGGAATTATTATTGGAGAATTTTTATCTTGATGTTGCCAGCTAATTTGAGTCATTCCTGGTATATTTATCAACTGAGCTCGTTTACAAGATTTAGGCAACCTAGAGCCTTCTGGTGCAACTAAAGTAACCTCATTTCCCAGTTCTAGCAAGCCTTTAATCAGAGAAACCAAAGTCAGCTCAACTCCTCCGCCTTTTCCACTTCCAACAAACCCTATAGGCGTACTAATTAAAATAATTTTTAATATTTTTGATTTCATCCTTCTATTTCTTTATTTAATTGATTTTTAGAGTTATTTAATGGCTCCCACAGACGAGACCTTTGACTAACTAAAAAAACTGATACAAGAACAAAACAAGCTCCAAACCATTGAATTGAATTAAGTCTTTCTCCAAGCCATATTCCTCCAGAAATAAGTGCAAAAACAGGTGTCAAAAAAGCAAGGGTGCTGAAACTTGTAAGTTCTTTCCTGCTAGCAAACCAAAAAAACAATCCATATGCCAAGGCACTTCCAAAAAAAGTGGAATACGCCATTAGGCACCAATCATTTATCGACCAATCAGGGAAAAGAGGTCTACTTGAATATAAAAAATGCCAAATCGCTAAAGGAAAACTTCCAAAAACCATATGCCAACCAGTTACTGCTACAGGATCGCTCTCTTTGCAAGTAAATCTGATTAAGACAGTGCCTAAAGCCATTGCCAAAGCAGCAAAAAGCATCCAGCCTTGACCTTGGCCAAACAACTCAAGTTCAAATGCTTCAGTTCGCATTAAGAACCAGTGCCCCAAAAGTTCAGGAGAAACTCCTATACAAACTATTCCCCCAATTCCAATGGTTAGTCCAATCCAACCAATTGGATTGATTGGATCTCCAAAAAGGGTTCTTGCCAAAAGCGCCACAATTAAAGGTTGAGAATCAATAAAAACAGAACCCAAGCCTGCTCCAGATTCAACTAGACCTCTAGCCAAACAAAACTGAAATAAGCTTCCATCAATTAAACAAAACAAAGCGAACCAACCTAAATCAATTCTTGCAATTCCCAATGGTCTATTCATGAAAAAAGCCACAAGCAATATTGCTATCCCAGCAGGTAAAAGCCTTAAAGTAGCCACAAGCTCTGGCCCTCCTGAATTTACCAAAGGAGCCATCGCTGCCATTGCAGTTCCCCATAATGCAAATGGTAAAACCATTAACAACCAATTCAACTTCTCAAACATGGCCACAGTTCGCGAGCTTCTTTTTAAGATCCAATAGAACACGTACTAAAGAAATGCTCTGGCCCTGGCGTCGCAAATCCAAAAAACGGATAGCGCGGATAATTATTGACGGTCCAATTAATGGCTCCACAAGGAAACTTGTACTTAAAGCAGTGCGACAAGTTGAAAAAAGGGAGTTCCCCGCTCTTCTACTTCGCATTGATAGTCCTGGAGGAACTGTAGGTGATAGCCAGGAGATCCATGCAGCAATTAATAGGTTAAAGCAAAAAGGGTGTCATGTTGTAGCAAGCTTTGGCAATGTATCCGCATCTGGCGGAGTTTACGTTGGAGTATCTGCCGATAAGATCATTGCCAATCCTGGAACTATTACTGGCTCAATCGGTGTAATTCTTCGCGGCAATAATCTTTCCAAATTACTTGAACGAATTGGCATTCGTTTCGAAACAGTTAAGAGTGGTTTGTTCAAAGATATTCTTTCTCCGGATAGGGCTCTAACAGTTGAAGAGAGAGCTCTTCTTCAATCTCTTATAGATAGCAGCTATGAGCAATTTGTTAAAGCAGTTGCAGAAGGTAGGAATCTAACTGAAGAAAAAGTTAAAGAGTTTGCCGATGGAAGAGTATTTACGGGTGCTCAAGCAAAAGAACTGGGATTAATAGATGACCTAGGGGATGAAAATGATGCAAGAATCTTGGCAACAAAACTTGCAGATCTCGATGAGAAACTACAACCAATTACACTAGGAAGACCTAAAAAGAAATTAATTGGACTATTGCCAGGAGGAAAAATACTTTCAAACCTATTGGAAATAATAAATATGGAGTTTCTTGCTAATGGGCAACCTCTATGGCTCTTTAGGCCATAAATGAAGAACTAGTAAATAGTACAAATGAACATTCAAGCAATACGAGGAGCAACTACATGCTTAGAAAACTCATTAGAAGCTATTGAAAGCGCAGTACAAGAACTAATCTCTGAATTAGTTAAAAGAAACAAACTAGAGCCAACCCAAATCATTTCAGTTATCTTTTCCGTAACAAATGATCTAGATGCCTGTTTCCCTGCAGCAATAGCAAGGAAACAGCATGGATGGGAAAAAATTGCTTTACTTGACTGCCAGCAAATGTTTGTACAAGGTGATCTTGCGAATTGCATTAGAATCATTGCACATGTACAACTAGCAGATGATCAAGTAATAAAACACACTTATTTAGGCCAAGCAAGTATGTTAAGGCCTGACAGATCCTCTTGAAAACTACTCCCCAACCTTTGAGGAAAAATTAAAGATTCCTAGCAATGATCCTTTCCCCATTTAAAAGACCTTCCCAAATTAAGCGGTCAAAAAGACAATCTATTTTAAGGACTACCTTCAAAGTTTTATTCAGTTCATCTTTAATTGTTGGTTCTTTTGCTACAAACGAGTTAATTAACAGTAAGCCTGTTGTAGCAAATAATGGTATCGACTTTATGTGGGATGCTGATCCAAATTATGTGAAGCTCAAATATCTGCAAACTTCAAATGAAAAAAAAGAAAGATCAACCTATTATTTATTCCTAAGGCCAAGAGAGAGAAAGACTGGGATTCTTAAACTCACAATTAAAGTTCCAGATTATTTCGAGGCGAACATAAGACCAGAAAAACTTAAGCTATGCCGAGCAAAGATTGGAGGATATAGTTCCAGGACAAAATGCCTAGAAGATATCCCTGCAATTATCGAAGTCAGCAAAGATCAAACATCTATTGAGATTTTCCCCGACAATCCAATCCCAGTCGATAAAAACACATATGCATTAAGAATGAAATTAATCAATCCTAGAAGGCCCGGAATGTTTCAGTTTCATGCCTATGCGCAATCACCTGGGGCAGTCCCAATATCTGGTTATGTTGGATCTTGGAACATGGCTGTCGAATGAACTGATAAATTAGATAATCAATAAATAAATTTCTTAAAAGAAGGTACAACTCATGACTAAAAGAACATTTGGAGGAACAAGTAGAAAAAGGAAACGCGTTTCAGGCTTCAGGGTCAGAATGAGAACCCATACCGGAAGAAATGTTATTAGAAGCCGTAGACAAAAAGGTAGGTCTAGAATAGCCGTCTAGTTAACTCGAAAGTGATCTAAAGAATTAAAATGGTTTTACCTAAAGAGATGAGATTGAAAGGTTATAAATGTTTCGACTACATTCACAAATCTTCAAAGCGTTATAACAGTCCTTCAATGACTCTAAGAGTTTCAAGAGCCAATCAAAATTTAATAAGTCCAGACAGAACTCACCCCTGTAACCAGTCTTGTCGTTGCGCTATTTCAATAAGCAATAAAGTTAGTAAAAAGGCTGTAATCCGTAACCGCCTAAGGCGGCTAGTTCATAGCCATCTAAAAATAAGACTATTTAAGAAATCGAAGCACATAAACAAATGGGCGTTACTTAGCTTTAAACCTAGATGCTTAGATAAAAAGCCAAAGCTTCTACTAGAAGAGTGCGATAAATTACTTTTAGAGGCTGGTTTTTGCTAATGATCAAAACCTCAGAACAAATTTTTTTCGAAGGCGCTCCTGCAAAAGAAGATTTAATCTTGAACTTGCTCGCAGGGATAACATTAATTGGCCTACCTTTTACTTTTGGGGCCTTAGCAAGAGCCTTATGGCTTAGGTTCAAGGTTACTAATAAACGAGTTTCTGTTACTGGTGGATGGCTCGGGAAAGATAAATCACAAATAGCCTATAGCCAAATAAAGGAAGTCAGATCTATCCCTAGAGGGCTTGGCTCATATGGAGACATGGTTTTAGTAATGAAAGATGGGTCAAGGCTAGAAATGAGGTCAATGCCTAATTTCAGAAAAGTTGAGGAATTTATTAACAATCAAGTTAATCAAACAAGTTCACGAAATTCATCTATTACATCGCCAGGGTTCTGAACTTCAATTAAATTCACCAAATCCTTTAGCAACTTATTATCTTTAATAGGTACTGGCATGAGCCTTCTGTCCTTTCCAATTAAGCCATCGTGATCGGTTTCCTCTCAGACAACCTTCTTATACCGATTCTAGATTTCTTCTACGGTTTATTTCATAGCTATGGATTAGCAATAGTTGCACTGACAATAGTGATACGTGTAGCGCTTTTCCCTCTCAGTGCTGGTTCTATAAGAAGTGCTCGAAGGATGAAAATAGCTCAGCCTGTGATGCAAAAGCGTCAGGCCGAGATAAAGAGACGCTATGCAAATGACCCTAAGAAGCAACAAGACGAACTAGGAAAGCTCATGGGTGAGTTCGGCAGCCCTTTGGCTGGATGTTTACCTCTTTTGGTGCAAATGCCAATACTCTTTGCCCTCTTTGCCACACTCAGAGGCTCACCTTTTGCAGATGTACCCTACCTAGTAAATCTAAAAATTCTCCCACCTGAGCAAGTTGCGGCAGTTGAACCAAAGCCTTTCAAAACAGCTAGACATTCAATTTTTATATCTGATAAAGATCACTTCCCTGTAGTAGCTGCATTACCTGGAGGGACTAAAATTGGTGCTGGAGACTCAGTAAAAATAAAGCTTCAAACCCTATCTGGTGAAAACTACAACAATGTTCTAAAAAATTACGAGAATGGTTCTAATTTTTCACCTACATGGAAAGTCACAAAAGGGGCAGAACTAGCAACCGTCTCCTCTGATGGGACAGTTACTGCAAAATATCCAGGAGATGCAACCATTGAAGGTAAAATACCTGGACTAGCTGCAAAAAGCGGCTTCCTATTTATAAAAGCTCTAGGCCAAGTAGGATTTTATGTTAACGGTTCAATTAATTGGGACATTGCAATACTTGTAGCTGGTTTTGGAATAACTCTTGTTATATCCCAAGTTTTATCAGGCCAAGGGATGCCTCCAAATCCCCAACAAGCAACTGCTCAAAAGATAACTCCAATAATGATCACGGGAATGTTTCTATTTTTCCCTCTACCAGCCGGAGTACTTTTGTATATGGTCATTGCAAATATGTTCCAAGCCTTCCAAACTTTTCTATTAACGAAGGAAGCGCTTCCAGAGAACCTTCAAAAAATTCTTGATGATCAACTCAGGAATCAAGGGAAGAACGAATTGGTAGCTTCACCAATTTCAAGCACTGAGCGTCTCCCCTTTGAACCAAAAAGTAAAAAATAAAATATTTCTCCTGATAAAATTAAGTAATCTATGCCTTTAAAACTTTATTGATTAATATGCCTAGCAACCAAACTTAATTATGAAGAAATGGAATGATCAGTTTGATTTATTAGTTAAATCAAGAACTCCATTAATTCTAATTAGGAGCCGTGAAGAAGAGCGCGTTGAGGAATTAGTAATAGAGGCAACAAAACGTTCTTCATCTATTCGACTGGCTACATGGAACTATGTGGAAGGTTTAAAAGGGATTCTCAACTCCGAAGGTATCGGGGCACGTCAGCCGATGTCAGTATTGCAATGGCTTAGAAAAGTAGATTCATCCTTACCAACAATTCTTTTTGCTAAAGACTTTCATCGTTTTACAGAAGATGCTGGTATAGCAAGAATGCTTAAAATTTTATGTTCAGAATTTAGGGAAACACCTCATACAATTGTACTTTGTGCTTATAACTGGTCACCATCAAACGACCTAGATGACTCGCTAACAATCCTCGACCTTCCA
This sequence comes from Prochlorococcus sp. AG-409-F19, assembly GCA_003215795.1. Classification (GTDB taxonomy): domain Bacteria; phylum Cyanobacteriota; class Cyanobacteriia; order PCC-6307; family Cyanobiaceae; genus Prochlorococcus_E. Next base: position 51,361 of record QCJV01000005.1, on the reverse strand, counting down.
TTGCCTCAAGATAGTGAGTTAAAAATTCTTCTTAGCAATATTGCAAGTGCTAGTGATTCAAATCTAACAAAAGAAACCCTTGAAGAGCTAACTCATGCTTGTAGTGGTCTAAGTGAGATGAGAGTTAGGCAAATTGCCGCTAGAGCTCTCGCTCAAAGAGGGAAATTAAGCAAGCATGATCTTGAGGAAGTTCTTGAAGAGAAACGGCAGGCTGTTGCACGTAGCGATGTTCTTGAATATTTCGAAACTACAGCTTCTCCTTCTGACATTGGAGGCCTTGATGCTCTGAAGGTATGGCTTAATCAACGTCATGCTGCTTTTTCTGATGAAGCAAGACAGTTCGGATTACCTTTACCAAGAGGAGTACTTCTAATTGGCCCTCAAGGAACAGGCAAATCTTTAACAGCTAAAGCAATAGCACATAGTTGGTCAATGCCCCTTTTACGTCTTGATATAGGTAGGCTTTTCGCAGGTCTTGTAGGGGCAAGTGAAGCCAAAGCAAGAGAAACCATTCAATACGCTGAATCAATGGCTCCCTGTGTACTTTGGATAGATGAAATCGACAAAGGTTTTGGGGGAGATGCAAGAAGTGATGGTGGTACAAGTCAACGTGTGTTAGCTAATTTACTAACTTGGATGTCAGAGAAAAAAAGTGCTGTCTTTGTTGTTGCTACAGCAAATGGGATTGATCGCATGCCAGGAGAACTACTTCGAAAAGGACGATTTGATGAAATATTTTTGCTTGATCTCCCAACTCTTCAAGAACGTTTCAAAATTCTTAAGCTTCATTTAAAACAAAGAAGACCCAATCTCGACCTTGCTATTGAGACAGTTGCTAGTCGCACTGAAGGTTTCTCAGGCGCGGAGCTTGAACAAACTGTGATTGAAGCAATGCATCATGCCTTTTCAGAAAAAAGAGAATTACTAGAAACAGACTTAATTCTTGCCTCTACTCAATTAATACCATTATCCAAAACAGCAAAAGAACAACTCGATTTCTTAAAAGACTGGGCATCTTCTGGTCGAGCGAGACCTGCATCCCTTAAGATTAATTAGAAAAGCTAGTGCTAGATCCTCGAGAAATTAGAGAAAACTCATCTTTTATAGAAAAAGGTCTGGGTCGTCGTGGCCTGAAAGTTGATTTAACTTCCTTAAGAAACCATAGTAAAAGACTTAAAGAACTTGAGAATCAAAGAACTAAATTACAAGCAGAGGGCAATTCGATTGGTAAAGAAGTAGGAGTGAAAATCAGAACTGGATGTGAGCCAAGTTCAGATGAAGTTATGCTTTTAAAAAATAAAGGAAATCAAATCAAGACAGAAGTATCCCTTATAGAAGAAGAAGAAAGGACCTTAGCAAAATCAATCAAAGATCAAATTCTTCATTACCCAAATATTCCATATTCTGACTGTCCAGATGGAAAAGGTGAGATAGATAATATTCAAATTCGCACATGGGGAACCCCTTTAAAAGGAGAAGGCTATAAAGAGCATTGGCAAATTGCAGAAGAACTCTGCCTTCTTGATACTGAAAGATCTGTACGAATAGCCAAAAGTCGTTTTGTGACTCTCCTAAATCATGGAGCAAAGCTTGAAAGGTCATTGATTAATTTTATGCTTGATGTCCACACCGCCAAAGGTTATACAGAAATACTTCCTCCAGTTCTTGTAAACACTGCAAGTCTTGAAGGTTCAGGGCAACTTCCTAAATTTGCAGAAGAAAGTTTCCGTTGTTCTGAAGATAATCTTTGGCTCACCCCAACTGCAGAAGTACCTTTAACCTCGCTCCATAGAAATGAAATTATTCCTTTTGAAAGCCTGCCAATCAAATATGTTGCTTATACCCCATGCTTTCGAAGAGAAGCAGGAAGCTATGGAAAAGATACTAGAGGTCTAATACGACTTCACCAATTTAATAAAGTAGAGCTTTATTGGTTTGTTGATCCTGCTAATTCGAAAGAAGCTTATAAGCAGATAACTGCTGATGCAGAATCAATCCTACAATATTTAGAATTGCCTTATAGGGTAATGGAGCTTTGCACAGGGGACCTTGGTTTTTCCGCATCCTCTACTCATGATTTAGAAGTCTGGCTTCCTGGAGCGAATTCATATAGAGAGATTTCAAGTTGCAGCATATGTGATGATTTTCAAGCAAGGCGCTCTTCAATTAGAACAAGAAAAGGCAAAAAAACTCAACTTGTACATACACTAAACGCTAGTGGATTAGCAATTGGAAGAACCATGGCTGCAATTTTAGAGAATGGCCAGCAATCTGATGGAAGTGTCAAAATCCCTGAAGCACTAGTTCCATATTTCGGTCAAGCTTTTATTAAAGCTGAACAATCATAAAAAATGAATTTATTTACCTCAATTTCAGTCTTAGCCTCATTAATCTTCTTTCACGAAGCTGGTCATTTTCTTGCGGCAAGATTGCAAGGAATCAGAGTAAGTGGTTTCTCAATTGGGTTTGGTCCTTCTTTAATAAAAAAAGAACTTAAAGGAGTCACTTATTCAATAAGAGCTTTACCACTTGGCGGGTTTGTTTCTTTTCCAGATGATGATAAGGAATCAAATATTTCTTCTGATGACCCAGACCTTCTATCTAATAGACCAATCTCACAAAGATTGCTGGTCATTTCTGCTGGTGTAATTGCCAACTTATTAATTGCTTGGCTCGTTTTATGTATTCAGGCAACTTTTATTGGGCTTCCTCCTCAACCAAATCCAGGAGTTCTCATTATTGATGTTCAACAACAACAAGCAGCTGCGCTTTCTGGACTAAATCCTGGAGACCAAATTCTTAGCGTTGAAGGAATAAAACTCGGCACAGGGCAAGAAGCTGTTGAAACTTTAGTTAGGCAAGTACAACAATCACCTGAGAAAACAATTTCCATTGAAAGAAGTACTAATGGATCTAAACAACTAATCAATCTTAAACCTTCAGAATATTTGGGGAAAGGGAAAATAGGAGCTCAACTTCAACCGAATGTTGATGGAAAAACAAGAGCAGCCGAGAGTCTTAACGAGGTATTTCAATACACCAATTCTAAGTTTTCAACATTATTAGTCAAAACAATTCAAGGCTATAAGAGTCTTTTCACAAACTTCGGTTCTACCTCTAAACAACTTAGTGGACCTGTCAAGATTGTCGAGCTTGGAGCACAGCTATCTGACCAAGGTGTCTCTGGAGTAATTCTTTTTGCAGCACTAATATCTATTAATCTTGCAGTCCTAAATTCCCTCCCATTTCCTCTTCTTGATGGCGGTCAATTCACGATACTAATGATCGAAGGACTTAGAGGTAAGCCTATCCCAGAGAAAGTTCAACTTTGGTTTATGCAGTCAGGATTTATTCTCTTGGTTGGTTTAAGCATCTTGCTTGTAATTCGAGACACTAGCCAATTAGAAATATTTCAGCAATTAAGCAAATGATCCAGGAAACCCTGATGGTTAAGGAGTAAACTCTTAAGAATATTAAAAAGCAAGGCGTTCATGGCCAAAAAATCTATGATTGCGCGTGATGTAAAGCGTAAGAAACTTGTTGAACGCTATGCATCTAAACGTAAGAATCTTTTAGATCAATTCAAATCCGCAAAAGATCCTATGGAACGTCTTGAAATCCATAGAAAGATTCAAGCTCTTCCTAGGGATAGTGCGCCTAGCAGAATGAGAAATCGTTGTTGGGCAACTGGAAAGCCTAGAGGTGTTTATCGTGATTTTGGACTTTGCAGAAATCAACTAAGGGAACGAGCTCACAAAGGAGAGCTTCCTGGAGTTGTCAAATCAAGTTGGTAAATAGGGAAATCAAGAATTTACTGTTTAAAATTAATATACCTTCCTACCAACAAGAGAACAGTTGGATAGAGGGTTTTAGGTGAAAAGATACTGCTGGTTAAATTAGAAAAAGAAAGTAATTGCTAATATTAATAATCAACAAGTGCCAATAAAGTGCAAGAATAGAAAAAGATAAAAAAGACATAAGCAAACGTGCAAGGTCAGACAACGTCGGTCTCTTTTGATGGTCGGGAAATACGGCTAACTACAGGGAGATATGCACCACAAGCAGGTGGTTCAGTATTAATTGAATGTGGAGACACTTCAGTTCTTGTTACAGCAACAAAAGGAGCAAGCAGAGAAGGGGTTGATTTCCTTCCTCTAAGTTGCGATTACGAAGAAAGGCTATATGCAGCTGGGAGAATACCTGGCAGCTTTATGAGACGTGAAGGTCGCCCACCCGAAAGAGCCACTTTAATTGCAAGGCTTATCGATCGTCCTCTGAGACCTCTATTCCCTAGCTGGATGAGAGAAGAGATCCAAGTTGTAGCAACTTGTCTTTCTCTTGATGAAAGAGTACCTGCGGACGTTCTAGCAGTAACAGGCTCATCGATGGCAACGCTTATAGCTGGCATTCCATTTAATGGGCCGATGGCTGCAGTTCGAGTTGGTTTGCTTGGAGATGATTTTGTCTTAAACCCAAGCTTCAGAGAAATTGAACGTGGAGACCTAGATCTTGTAGTAGCAGGAACACCTGATGGTGTTGTAATGGTTGAAGCAGGATCTAATCAGCTCTCTGAACAAGACGTAATTGAAGCTATCGACTTTGGTTACGAAGCAGTCAATGAATTGATTAAAGCACAGGAATCTATTCTTAAAGAATCAGGGCTAACCCAGGTGAAACCCGAGAACAAAGAGATTGATGTAACTATCCCGACTTATCTAGAAAAGAATTGCACCAAGCCAATTAGCTCTCTACTTAAAGAATTCAAATTATCCAAAGAAGAGCGAGATCTCAAACTCGAAGAAATTAAGTCAACTATTGCAGAGAAAATTGATTCTCTTAAAGATGACAATGAAGTCAAAAAGCTAATCACCACAAATTCCAAATTACTAGGAACAAGCTTTAAAGCCCTTACAAAAAAACTAATGAGGGAACAAATAATAAAAGAAGGGAAAAGAGTAGATGGAAGGTCACTTGATGAAGTTAGAGAAATCTCCGCAGAGGCCGGAGTTTTACCAAAGAGAGTTCATGGATCAGGTCTATTCCAAAGGGGACTAACTCAAGTTCTTTCGACTGCAACTCTAGGTACACCTAGTGATGCTCAAGAGATGGATGATTTAAATCCCAGTCAAGACAAAACATACATCCACCATTACAACTTCCCCCCATATTCAGTAGGCGAGACTAAACCAATGAGAACACCTGGACGACGGGAAGTCGGCCATGGTGCACTTGCTGAAAGAGCAATTATCCCTGTACTACCTCCTAAAGAATCTTTCCCTTACGTTCTAAGAGTCGTTAGCGAAGTACTTAGTTCAAATGGGTCAACCTCAATGGGCTCAGTGTGCGGTAGTACCATTGCACTTCTTGATGCAGGCGTTCCTCTTAAAGCTCCAGTGAGTGGAGCAGCGATGGGCCTTATAAAAGAAGGAAGTGAAGTGAAGATTCTTACTGACATTCAGGGGATCGAAGATTTTCTAGGTGATATGGACTTCAAAGTAGCTGGTACTGAGAAAGGCATAACTGCCTTGCAAATGGACATGAAAATAACTGGTTTACCTATAAAAACTGTTGCAGAGGCAATCAACCAAGCAAAGCCTGCACGAGTCCATATCCTTGGAAAGATGCTAGAAGCAATTGACAAACCTAGAGAGGCTCTTTCTCCTCATGCACCAAGACTTCTTAGCTTTAGGATTGATCCAGAGCTAATAGGAACGGTTATTGGTCCTGGTGGCAGAACGATCAAAGGCATCACAGAAAGGACAAATACAAAAATAGATATTGAGGATGGAGGCATAGTAACTATTGCTTCCCATGATGGTGTAGCAGCAGAGGAAGCTCAAAAAATAATAGAAGGGTTAACACGCAAAGTTCATGAAGGTGAAGTATTCACTGGTGCAATTACAAGGATTATTCCTATTGGCGCTTTCGTTGAGATACTTCCTGGGAAAGAAGGGATGATTCATATTTCTCAATTATCCGAAGCACGCGTTGAAAAAGTTGAAGACGTTGTCAAAGTAGGAGATGAAGTAACCGTAAGAGTTAGAGAAATAGATAATAGAGGAAGGATCAATCTCACATTGAGAGGAGTCCCTCAAAATGGAGAGATGCCATACTACCCTCAACCAACTCCAACTCCAGTGGCCCCTTTAATTTGAAAACAAAATCAAATTGATCAGACAATAAAATAAGGGTCAATATCTAGTAATTCATTTTTAATTAATTCACAAAGCAAATCATGGTTTTTTCCATGACTAGCAACTAAACACCCCCATTTGCTTAAATCACCAGTGTTATAGCAAAGGTCTTGATGGTTAATATCAGTAAAACTTCCTCCAGCAGCCTTAAGAATCACCTCAGGAGCGGCAATATCCCAATCCTTAGGGGCTGTCTTGCCAGACAAAGAGATATAAAAGTCAGCTTCTCCTCTTAAGATTTCAGCAACCTTACAACCAACACTACCTACAGTTTTTGATTGGGCAAAAGGAATAGCTTCTAAAAGCCTATCCAACTTATTATCTCTATGACTTCTAGAAGTTACGAGTGTCATTTCAGAAACTTCATTTCGATTACTAAAAGAAGCAAATTTCTTATTTCCCGTTCGATCTTCACACCAGGATCCAGAGCCTATTATCCCAAACCATAACTCATCTAATTCAGGTATTAAAACAACTCCCAAAACAGGCTCATTATGATTAATGAGTGCTAAATGCACAGCATACTCTCCCGTACCTTTTAAAAAATCTTTCGTGCCATCAAGAGGATCTAATATCCAAATCCATTCATTGCTTACTGGCAGATTAGCAATGTGATTTCCTTTCGCTGTTTCCTCACTGATCATCGCCCATGATGCAAAAGGGAAGCTATTATTTAAGCCATCAAGCAACCAACTGTTTACTGCCATATCTGCAGACGAGACTGGTCCCTCGCCACCGTCTTGGACACTTAATGCTTGTGGAAATCCATATGGAGGCTTTTCTCCTTTTGAATACGAGATCAAAATATCTGCAGCACCCCAGCCAAGGTTGCGAAGTTGTTCCAACAAATTATCTAAATTTACGGTTTTAGGAAGTTCCAAATTTTTTCTCATGATGGAGTTAAAAACAAATGACATTTCAGAAAAGCATCATGACCCAAAGTCAGGTGTTCTTTATCTAGTAGGGACTCCCATAGGAAATCTTGGAGATTTTTCACCGAGAGCAAAACATCTTCTTTCAAACGTATCAGTTATTGCATGTGAAGATACTCGATATAGTGGCCAATTTCTTAAAAGATTTCAAATCAAAAGCACACTTCAAAGTTTTCACAGACATAACACAAAAGAAAAGATTCCTAAATTCCTTAGTATGCTTAAGCAAGGTAAAAGCATTGCTCTAATAAGTGATGCAGGGCTTCCTGGTATTAGTGATCCAGGAGAAGATCTTGTCTCCGCAACAAAATCTTCTGGCCATGATGTTATATGTATTCCAGGTCCATGTGCAGCCACAACTGCACTTATAATTAGCGGTCTGCCTACGAAAAGGTTTTGTTTTGAAGGCTTTCTTCCCACTAAACCAAAAGATAGGGAATCTATTATAAAGATTATTTCCCAAGAAAAACGTACTACCGTTATTTATGAGTCTCCTCATAGATTACTCAAACTTCTTAAAGAATTAGCTAATGCATGCGGAGATAAAAGGCCTCTACAGGTCTCACGGGAACTTACAAAATTACATGAAGAACAAATTGGATCAACAGTTAGCAGCGTATATAAATATTTTTCAGTAAACAAACCAAAAGGAGAGTTTACCCTTGTCTTAGGAGGATGTAAAGATGAGAGACAAGAGAAAAGTCAGCAAGAATTAATCAAATCAATGAAAGTGCTTTTGGATAAAGGTCTAAGCAAAGTAGATGCAGCAAAGACAATTTCTAGAGAAACAGGTTATTCAAGAAATTATCTGTATTCTTTATTTTTTGAGAATAATCACAATAATAGTTAATAGCAAGATTGATGTGAAGGATAAATTTAAAGTGGGGGTAATGACTAGAAGTTAATTAAATGGTTAGAAAGTTAATGGTTTCAAGTATAAGTCTTTTAAACAGTTTGCTATTAGCTTTAATGTTGTTTCTAGGTTCTCAAAACCTTAGTGAAAAACATAGTATTAATTTAGGTTCACATGAAACCAAAGAATTCCCAGCTGGCTTTTTAATTGGGATGTCTATAGTTATGGGATCATTAAGCGGTGGGCTAACAACAATTCTATTTAAACAATAGAAAAGAGATTAATTTGAGCCAAAGCTCAGTTATTTTTAAATTGCGATTAAGGCCTGATCCATTATTATTCTTGTTATACCTTTCGAAATAAGATATGAAGAAGAAAGAAGAAAAACTTTTGAGTTAGGAACTTTTAAAACTTTTTGACTATGAGAACAATTCCGCTTTGCTTCCCTATGAGTGGAGTAAAGAGCAATAGCACATCTGGTTTTCTCTTCATCTGAAAGAAAGCTCCATTGAGAAAATTCTCTAAGGGGCTTTGATTCTAGTTCAGTTTTCTTATCGATAACCATATATACAACCTCTGGGAGGGATTGATCATTTAATGGAACTATTGCAACTTCCTTCTGCTCTTCAGGGAAAGGTTCTACATTCAAAGGGGAAAGTTCTGTAAACAATTCATTACTATCTTCAAAGCTATAAGAAGAGTTTTTAATATTACTAGGAACTATTGAATCAGACGTTTCTAGTAATTCCTTCTTTTGAGATTCTGTCTTTAAAGAAAGATTCTTCTTATCAGAAGCTTCAATTGAACCTTTTTTAGAGTCAGACAAATTCTCTGGTTTTTGTTTTTTAAAAGCTCTCGTTCTTTTTCTATCCTCTTTTAATTTCAAATATTCTTCTTCAGACAAGGAAGCTTTTACTACCCTAGTAATTGTAGATGGAGTGAAACCACAAATTTTGGAAAGTGCAGCAAAAGATTTCCCTTCTAGAAATCCCTCTAAAATTTCTTTTTTTTGAATTTCTGTGAGTTTTTTAGCCACAAAAATTAACTATTCACTTCATCAACCTACTCTGCCAATGCTATTGAATAGGTAAATATGAAGAATACTGATCTAATTGAGGCTAATTCAAGATCAAATACAAAGGGAAATTAGGTTGTGAATAAAAGAACAAACTTCATAGCGACACCTTTCTCTTGATTTTGTGGATAAAAAAAACACGCAATCCATGTCTAAATTCTTGGCATCAAAATCGATCAAATTTACTAACAGGAAAAAAAACAAACTAATCTTTATTATTGATCTGGCTGAAATTAACTTAACATGGTTTCAGTAAGGTTATCATCAGCTATAGCTGGCTAAGTAAAAGTCTACTATGTCAAAAGAAAATAATGGGATTTCCTCAGCTATATTTCCATATGAGAAGATAAAAAGCCTTATGCAAGCTCCAATGCATCAAATCCATTTTGGATAAAGCTCTTATAACTCATAAGGCTCATATCAAAAAAGATGGTCTAGCAACAGAAAGAGAATTGCTAAAACAGGTGCGAAGGTGAGTACTGCAAAATTAATCATTCTGTAAAGAAAATAAGTTTAAAGAAATAAAAGAAAAATTGTTTGCAGGCTGCGATGTCGGTGGACTAAACAACCTAAATGTTAGTAATGTTGACCATGAGGTTAAAATGGTTTTGTCTTCGCTCTGCGATCAAATCATCTAAAAGCCTAGAGCTCCGTTAGCTCAGCTGGATAGAGCAACTGCCTTCTAAGCAGTGGGTCTCAGGTTCGAATCCTGAACGGAGCGTTAAAGCTAAAAATTATAATCATCTATCGCGTAACAATTCCCAAAATTGAATAATTTAATTCTTATTCTATTAAGAATACCCATTCATATTTGCCTTCTGCCAATTCCATCCATCCCTGCACATTTGATCTAGACTTCTAATTGGTGCCCAATTTAATTTATCTTTTGCGAGTTGATTATCTGCGAGTGAAATAGCAATATCACCAGTCCTTCTAGTAGTGAAAACATATGGGACATTACAATTATTTACTCGCTCAAAGGTAGAAATTAATTCCAAGACACTCACACCTTTTCCAGTACCAAGGTTAACATTTAAAAGCTGTGGTTTTTCAGACAAAAGATATTCAACTGCTACTTTATGCCCTTCAGCTAAGTCCATAACATGAATATAATCTCTTACCCCTGTGCCATCTTTAGTAGGCCAATCATTACCATAAATTTCAAGTTTATCAAGAAGACCAAGCGCTACTTTAGTAATAATAGGAAAAATATTATTTGGAATATTTTTTGGATTCTCACCAATTCTACCCGAAGGGTGAGCTCCAATTGGATTAAAATATCGCAAATTGGCAATTCTCCAGCAATCGGGTGAACTATGAAACAAATCTGAAAGAATTAGTTCTATTGTGGCTTTTGAATTTCCATATGGGTTAATAGGATTTATCAGTTCTTTTTCGGTAATTGGGACTTCAATTGGGTTACCATAAACCGTAGCACTACTACTAAAGATAATGTTAAAGCAATTATTTATTAACATAGAGTTTAGAAGATTTATGGTGCCAGCAACATTTGCAGACCAATAATTCAGAGGAGCTAAAGATGACTCCTTCACTGACTTTAAACCTGCAAAATGGATTACAGCTGAAATGGGATTTCCATCTTGCGTTGAAGAACTGAAGATATTATTCAAGGAGTCTAGGTTTAGGATATCTGCTTTGAAAAAATAAATAGAGTTGCTACTTTCAGGGCAAGCTTCTTTATATATATCTAAAACTCTATCAATTGCAATTCTAGAGCTATTAATCAAAGAGTCTATTACAAATAGATCGAAGCCTGCCTCTAATAAAGTCAAGCAAGTGTGACTCCCAATAAAGCCTGCTCCGCCTGTTACTAAAATTCTTTTCATTATGATTAATTGAATTATTTACTAAGAAAAAAAATTTATCTTATAAAATTCCCTGTCCATTATACCTAAATCAGACTCAGCAACTTCCATCAAGTCATTAGGTGAACAATACATCCATTCCACTAAAGCATTAACATCAGCATATTTTCCCAAAACGTATCTATATTGCATTGGTTTATCATCTATTATTGCTTGTTCACCTAAAGTATTGACATGAATCTAAATATATTTAAACAATTTTGTTGGTTTGTTATTTCCTAGATTTAGTAAATTTTGTGGAGATAAATTTGAAGAAACACCTTATTTCTTACTTAATTTTCATGGAGAACTCACTTTTCCTTGTATAAGAAGTTTTCTATATATGGATTTCTAATAATCATAAATATAGGTACATTCTATTTTTTATCAGTACTTAATTTAATGCTTTAATTTGCTCTTCGCAGAGAAAAGTCTTTGCAAATAAAAATAGTGTCAGGCCTATTGCCCCAAATACCCATAAACAATAAAGAGTTTCAATGCAAATGGAAATATCCTAAAAGATCAGGATAAGAGTTCCGAATCGATTTATTAGGTTTTTTTATTAATTCAAAAGACTTTCTGTATGCTCTCCTAACTCATCTCCACTAATTAGTATTTTAACATCTCCTGCTAAAACAAACCTCTGTGCAAAACAAAAAGATTATTCAAAGGATACTTCATGCATCGTTCTAAGGCATTAGCATTCCAGCAGAAGATTGATCTTATAAGAAGAGGTTTTTTCTAATGAAGACTAAACAGAGAGCTTACGCATCTAGGTTAATAATACTTTCAGAACCGATAGAAATAATTTTCAAAGCAAAGAACGCAAGTACGCAACGTCAAGCTTACCAAAAGACAAAGGAATCAAAGAAAAAGTAGCATTCCAAATGATCTACTTCAACCTTTCTAATTTAAGAGAAGGGTTGAAATAATCATTTTGATTATCAATTCCAATCAACTTCTTAAACATAAATCAAAAGTATTTTACTAAAGCAAATCCAATAAAGCCTGTTGCTCCAAACACCTCTAGCGCCAGGAGCTATGGTATTTAATAAAACACGGTTTAATTTACAATGCCTGAATTAAGAAATTTTCTGCGTAGACGTGGATGTATACTAATATAGAATATGGAAAATTTCTATTCAGAAATCATCACGCTGCCTTAGGTCATGTTGAAATATCTACTCAAATTTCCATTAACTACACTTTCAACCGTTTTAATTTCATCTATGGTTATAGAAAGTAATATTAAATTATATTCAGAAGAGATAAAAGTTAATCTAAAAAATAATACTTTAATTGCTAAAAACTCAGAAGAGGATTATTCAAAAGTTTCTAATATTATCAAGACATCCTATATTCTAGGTCCTGGAGATGCAATATATCTTGAGTTCTTAGGACTTCCAGAGTTTAGCGGTATATTCAGTATTGGACCAGATGGTTATATGTTCCTTCCTGAGTTAAGAGACTTCTATGCAGAGGGGTATACAGTTAAAGAACTAACAGGTGAACTACAAAAGAAATATAGTAAATATGTTAATGATCCAATAATATATACAAGAGTAGTTCAATATAGGCCTGTAAGAGTATATGTTACAGGTGCTGTACCTAAGCCTGGATTCTACACTTTAAGTAATTCTCAAGGCGCTCCAAATTCTATTGAATTAAATGGGCAAAAATCAAATCAAATAGAATTAGACAACTCTTCAATATTTGGTTCGTTACCAGAAATATCCGCCTCAAATGTCAAGCAAGTTCTACCAACTGTTTTTGATGCAATAAGGGCAGCATCAGGAGTTACATCATATTCTGACCTCTCAAAAGTATCAGTTATTAGGAAAAATACCAAAACAAATGGTGGTGGAAAAATAGAGGCTAAAATTAATTTTCTTTCGCTATTTACTGAAGGAGATCAATCTCAAAATATACGCGTTTTTGATGGCGATACAATTACAGTCAGCAAAAGCAAATTTGTTTTAAGAGAACAACTATTAAAAGCTAAGAAAAGCAATCTTTCTCCTCAGGTACTAACTGTTTATGTAAGCGGTAAGATCATTTCTCCTGGAGCAGTGACTGTTCCAAATGGATCAACTCTTAATCATGCTATTGCAATAGCCGGTGGGAAAGAGTTATTAAGTGGGAAAGTAGAATTCGTCCGTTTTGATGATGATGGTGATTTGGACAGAAGAAGATTCTCATATAATTCCAGAGCAAGGGTTGAAAGCTATAAGAACCCATTGCTTAGGAGTGGAGACGTGATTTACATTAGAAATTCTCTTCTCGGAACCACAACAGATGTCTTAACAAAAATTGGGACTCCAATAGCAGCAAGCTATTCATTCTATAATTTATTTAAGTGAGGGATAAAGTGGAAATTATCAAGAAATCAGAGCCAATTAATTCATTTGCTAATAATGAACAGATCGATGACATTGATTTAGGGCAAATCTTTTCCGCCTTAATTCGAAGGAAGTCTTTAATATCAATCATTTCTGGCTCAACACTAGCCTTAAGTATTATTTACGCCTATAGCTTAAAACCACTATATGAGGGTCAATTTCAAATTGTGCTGGACGTCAATAGCAAATCATCTAATACTGGCATGGTTGGTTCAGGCATTCAGGATATTTTAAATAAATCTAATACAGATGGTCTAAAAACAGAAGTAACGATTTTAAAAAGTCCTTCTGTTTTAAAGCCTGTATACGATTATGAGAAAAGAGGCAAGGAGATTAGAGGTATAAAAACCGATCGATTAAGCTATAAAAAATGGTTACGAAACCAAGTCCAAATTGAACTTCTTAAGAGTACGTCAGTTCTAAATATTGCATATAGAGATCACGATAAATCAGTTATTTTACCTGTTCTAAATAAGATTTCTAAGGCTTATAAAGATTACTCTAGTAGAGATCGTAGAAAAGGGATTGACCAAGGTATTGATTATTTGAAAGGACAAATAGAAAAGATGAAGGTTCAATCAGAGCAATCCTTAAAAGATTTTCAGAGATTTGCAACTGAAAATAGTCTTGGTGAACCTGATGGAATGATTCCTTTAACCACAACTTACAGTTCCTTCAAGCAACCATTAGAAGAATCTAATGGTAATAGCATTCCAACTGGCGCGGGAAATCAAATAAGCACAAGAAGATACGCTAACCATTTTTCAAAATTATCCCGCTTGGAAGCCGAACTAGTTACAAAGTCAGCATTACTAAAGCCTAGTTCTAAAATTATTCTAAATCTTGAGTCTAAGATTAAAAGCTTAAAAGACTCATTAAAGAGACCCAGCGAAATTCTCTTAGAGTACAGAGGTTTAAAAAGGAAAGCACAAAGAGAGGAATATATTCTCGCAGATTTAGAAGTTCAGCTAGGTGGCCTTAATCTTGAAAAGGCAAGACAGTCTAATTCATGGGAATTAATATCAACCCCAACACTACTTGATGCTCAAGTAGCACCAAACAAAAAAAGAATTGCATTATCTGGTCTATTTCTTGGAATAATTTTTGGATGCATTATTGGTTTAATTTATGATAAAAAAACTGGAATAATCTATGAGGTTGATGAGTTGAAGGGAGCTCTTCCATTCCCCTTGATGAGATCATTATCAAGAGACTCTATTGATACATGGCAGAATACTGTAGATTTACTAATTGAAGGGCCTCTATCTGATCCAAATAATTCAGATATTTCAATAATTAATCTTGAAGAAGTAATGTCGACTGAATTAAAGTTTTTTTGTAACTTATTAAGAGAGCGTTTAAAAAATAGAAATCTAGCTATTTCAAATAATTTAGTTAATTTAAAAGCATCCTCAAAAATACTATTGCTATCGTCTATTGGCACAACAAAAAGAGAACAGCTAAAGCAATTTATAGAAGAATATAAACTTCAAGATAAACCAATTATTGGATGGATAGTATTAGACTCTGTTTAATTCTAGGAATATGAAAGAATCCCAAAAAAGAAAAGGCATAATTCTTGCTGGTGGAACGGGTTCTAGGCTATATCCAATTACTCATGCAATTAGCAAACAATTACTTCCAGTATATGATAAGCCTATGATCTATTATCCTCTTACAACACTCATGTTGGCAGGGTTGAAAGAAATTCTAATAATCACCACTCCTCAAGACCATCCTTCATTTAAAAGATTACTTGGAGATGGAAGTCAATTTGGCATGGAAATCTATTATGAAATTCAAGAGAAACCTGCTGGTCTTGCAGAAGCTTTTCTTATAGGAGCTCAGTTTCTTAATGAACAATCAGTGGCAATGGTTCTAGGAGATAATTTATTTCATGGTTTTGGGCTTATCCCTCAACTTGTAAAAGCTTCTGCTCAAATTCAAGGCGGCACAGTGTTCGCATATCCCGTTAGCGATCCCGAACGATATGGTGTTATAGATTTTGACGAAAATTTTAAAGCAATAAATATTGAAGAGAAGCCTAAAAATCCACTAAGTAGATATGCAATAACTGGGTTATATTTTTATGATAATACAGTTGTTGAAAGAGCAAAAGCTGTCAAACCTTCAAATAGAGGAGAATTGGAAATAACAAGTATTAATCAAATGTATCTATCTGAGGGATGTTTAAATGTGGAATTGTTAGGTAGAGGAATGGCATGGCTTGATACAGGTACATTTGACTCTCTATATCAAGCATCTGGATATGTTCACACCTTAGAACAGCGTCAAGGGCTGAAAGTAGGCTGTCCAGAAGAAGTGGCATGGAGAAATGGTTGGATTAGTGATAATGATTTAATTAGAATTTCAGAAAGCTCGGTCAAAAGTGGGTATGGTAAATATTTACTTAAACTTCTTGAAGATCCTTATAAGAGGAAAAGTTAATCTTAAATCTTTTAAAATAAAAAATGGAAATCAAATTACTTAAAAACAACTCAGGAAGATATATTAAGGGTCCTTCATTAATTATTCCTAAAACTATTAAAGACAGTAGAGGCTATTTTTATGAAAGTTGGAATTCAAATAAATTTAATGAACTTCTTGGAGAAAGTATCATCTTCTTACAGGATAACCTTTCGTTCTCTTACAAAGGTGTTCTAAGGGGAATGCACTATCAGATTCCTCCTTTTGAGCAAGGTAAACTAATCAGTTGTTTAGAAGGAGAAATATATGATGTAGCAGTAGATATTAGAATCCAATCGCCGACTTATGGGACCTGGGTAGGTGCATTTATAAGTTCTGACAATCATCATCAATTATGGATTCCTAGTGGATTTGCTCATGGTTTCTTAACACTTAGTAAACATGCAAAGGTTCTTTATAAAGTAACAAATTTATGGAATAAAGAATCTGAACGTTCAATTTGCTGGGATGACCCAACTATTTCAATTAATTGGCCAGAAAACATTAAGAATCCAAAGCTATCAAGTAAAGATAAGCAAGCATTAAATCTTAATCAGTTAAAAGCATCAGACTTATTCTTATGAAGATAATTATCACAGGGGCCAATGGTCAATTAGGAAAAGCATTGATTTCCATGGCCCCAAAGCAAATTAACAATCAAAACATTGAATTAATAAGAATCACTAGAAATGAACTTGATCTAGAGAATATAGAGGGATGCAAATCACTGATATTTGAACAAAGACCAGATTGGTTAATCAATGCAGGTGCTTATACTGCTGTAGACAAAGCAGAATCAGAAAAAAATAAAGTCCTAAAAATCAATGCTCTTGCTCCAAAAGCTTTCGCACAATCACTCAAAGAATTAGGTGGTGAAATGATTCAAATAAGCACTGATTATGTTTTTAATGGTAATCAGAATCATCCATATAAAACTAATCATAAAAGGGACCCTATAAATACATATGGTAAAAGTAAGGCGATTGGAGAGCAAGCTATTGAAGATTATCTATTCGATTCAAATCAAGGCACAATTTTAAGGACTAGCTGGTTAATAGGACCTTATGGTTCAAATTTTGCATTAACTATATTAAATCTCCTTAGAACCCAAAAACAACTAAATATTATATCTGATCAAATAGGATCACCTACGAGTATTTTTTCATTATCAAAAGCATGTTGGAGGTTAATCGAAGTTAAGAAAGAATCAAAAGATATATCATCAATATTACATTTCTCTGATGCTGGTGTAGCGAGTTGGTATGACTTAGCTTTTGCGATTAAAGAAATAAGTCAAGGGTTAAAATTAATATCTAATTCTGCACTTATAAATCCAATAACTACCGAAGAATACTCGACTCCTGCCAAAAGGCCTAAATTTTCATTGTTAGACTGTAATCAAACAATTACATCTCTTAATCTTAAACCTATAAATTGGAGAGTAGCCTTAAAGGATATATTGAATCAAATTTCGTTAATTTAACTTCATGAGCACCTCAGTCTCAATTCCAGAGAATATAAAAAAAATATTGGTCACAGGTGGATGCGGTTTTATTGGAGGTGCCGTCATTAGAAAACTTTTAAAGTCTACAGATGCAGAGATTTTTAATATAGATAAGGTCGGTAAGGTTAGCGATTTAACAAGCCTTGACAAAGTAATTAAAAAGTTAGGGCAATCGAAAGAAAGTAAGTACTATTTTATACAACTTGATTTAGCTGACGAAACTCTAACTGAAAAAGTTATCTTTGATATAGAGCCTGATTTAATTATACATTTAGCAGCAGAAAGTCATGTTGATAGATCAATAGATGGTCCAGATCTATTTATTAAAAGCAATATAATTGGAACCTTTAACTTACTTCAGTCAGCACTAAAATATTGGCAAAAATTACCCTCAAATAAAAAAGAGAGTTTTAGATTTCATCACGTTAGTACCGATGAAGTATTTGGATCATTAGGTGCAATAGGTCAATTTTCAGAATCAACGCCATATGACCCTCGTTCCCCATATTCAGCTTCAAAGGCTGCTAGTGATCATTTAGTCAATGCATGGCATCATACGTATGGGCTGCCAATTGTGATTACAAATTGTAGTAATAATTATGGTCCATGGCAATTTCCAGAGAAGTTAATACCATTAGCAATTTATAAAGCCTTTAATAATAAGAAAATCCCCTTGTATGGAAAAGGTCTAAACGTACGAGATTGGCTTTACGTTGAAGACCATGTTGAGGCTATATTACTGACAGCTATTAATGGAAGAATTGGAGAGAGTTATTGTATTGGAGGTAATGCTGAAAAGACTAATAAAGAAGTTTTAGAGTCTATTTGTAATATCATGGACAGAAAGCTAAAAAAAGAAGATACTTTAAAGAATCTAATTACACTAGTGGAGGATCGCCCTGGCCATGATCAGAGATACTCAATTAATTTCTCAAGGATTAATGAGGAACTAGGGTGGAAGCCTAAACATAGTTTTGAAGAAGGCCTTGAATTAACAGTTAATTGGTATATAGAAAACATATATTGGTGTGAAGAAATGATGAGAAAATCAAATTACAATGCAGAAAGAGTTGGTCTCAGAAATTATAAATAAGATTTACTTTTATCCCATTCTGGAATTAGAGAGGAAAGAGTTTCTATTACTTTTAATTTATCTCTCTTCCTTAGATAATCCTCTAATTTATTAATTTCACAAATTAAATAATCATATGGGATTGATTTCTCAACACCTCTAAATATCAATGGATGTTCTGTTGCTTTTGACTGTGCGTCAATTAATAGCTCTTCATATAACTTCTCTCCTGGTCTGAGTCCAGTAACAATAATTTCTATATCTCCATCTGGATTAAGTGTATTCTTCAGTGTTAAACCACTTAAACGAATCATTTGCTCTGCTAATTCTTTTATAAACATTTGTTTTCCCATGTCTAACAAAAAAACATCCCCACCTTCTGCCAAAACAGTTGCCTGCAAAACTAGTTGAGCCGCCTCTGGAATAGTCATAAAATATCTAACCACCTTAGGATCAGTTAGTGTAATTGGCCCTCCAGCAGCAATCTGTTCCCTAAAAAGTGGGACTACGGAACCTGAAGAATCCAAAACATTCCCAAAACGAACCATTCCAAAAATTGTTTTTGACTCAGCAGATATTTCTTCAGAAATTACTTTCTGAGAAAATGCTTGCACAATCAATTCAGCAAGGCGTTTTGATGCACCCATTACATTGGTTGGCCTAACAGCCTTATCAGTAGAAATTAAAATAAGCTTTTTTATATTTGCTAAGTATGCTGCTTCACATAAAACCTTAGTTGAAATAACATTATTATATATTCCTTGAATTGCATTTAATTCTACTATAGGAACATGCTTATATGCCGCAGCATGAAAAACAACATTTACACCTTCATTTATAAAAATCTGAGAAATTAAATACTTGTCACATGCGGATCCTAAAACTGTTTTAATAATTGATTGATTATCATTTTGACTACGGAGCTCCTTATCAATAAAATAGAGACTGGATTCACTATTGTCAAGAATAATCATTTTAGTTGGATTTAACTTTAGTATTTGTCTGCAAAGTTCAGAACCTATAGATCCTCCAGCCCCAGTTATAAAAATAACTGAGTTATTAATTCCTGGTCCTAAGAGATTTAGTATTGGATCAATGCTATTTCGACCTAATAAATCCTCTATCGCTATAGGTTTTAATGAGTCAATTCTTGCAGCTCCACTAGCAATTTCGTCAATTGAAGGAACTTCTAAAACTGCCAAGCGAAGTTCCTGCAATTCATTAAGAAGATCCTTCCTTCTTGCCTTACTTAATGACCTGTCTGCCAGAAGAACCTGATCTAACTGTGTACTTAATTGGAGAAGCTTGGATGGAGGATAGATAGGAATTCCATAAAGGCTTCGCCTCCATAGTTGATTATCCTCTCCAAAAAATGCAATAACTCTATATTTATCTGATATTCGTAGAGCTGCAAAAAGCTGAGCAGCTTCAGATCCAGTGCCAAATATAGCTACCTTACGAATTTTATTTAAAGACGAGCCTCCAATTCGAATAAGTAAATCTCTTAAAGCAAACTTAATTAAACCGATAAGTACCGTAAGTAAAACCCAAGTTAAAATCCATGTCTTTTGAGGGAGAAAACTAGCCGTCGAGAAAAAACCAAAAACAGCTATCAAGATGCATAGAATAAAATTCCTTAAGGCAAGTCGATAAATAGCTGAACTGCCTACATATCGAGTAATGCCTTGATATTGACCAGTAAAAGCATATAAAGGAATACCTATAAAAAGGAAAGAGGGTATCAACCAAATATATTCATCATAAAATAAGCTTTCAATACTATTAGAAGTACTTAGAAAAAAAGCAAATGAAATACTGAAAATAAAAACTAAAGAGTCAATAACTATTAGAATATATCGTCTTCTCATTTGAGGGAGACTTAAAATATTTTTAACTAAGACTCTAAGAATATGCATACTAAGAAATATAGCTTCTCAAAGAGCAAATGCAAACATCTATACTAGATTAGTCGGCAGCTATAAACCTAACAATAAGATTGTACAATACCAAACTATTATAATTCAGGTGGAAATCAAAGGAATATTAAAGTGTTCCTTGTTTTAAAGAATCAAGGCATAAGCTTTATCATAAATAGAGGGGATATAGTTGACAATAGTTCCCTTGATTGATATAATTTTTAAAAAAAGATTCAACTGTGGGAATAGCAACTGCTAAGAATGATTATAAAGCACTAGGGTACAAAGTATTCCCATCACTAATCAAGTCAGACAAAGTAGATCGTATACTTAGAGAACTAGAAGAATTCAAACAATCAAATAAACTTTATTATTCTCAATCTGAGCATAACTGGAGACGAGTTTCCTCTGACATAGATGAGTATGGATTGCTAGGTTGTTCATTTGAAAATTTCACAGATTTAGCATGGGCAAGAAAGCTTTCAGAAGCAGGTAGAAATATTCTTCAATCAATCGAAATCTTAAATGCCTTAACAGAAGTCTCAGATGAAAATGATTTCTGCATGTGGCAAAATATGTTTTTTGATAAGTCTACCGGGACTGTTGACCACATCGACACTTGGTACCTTGACACAAATCCTATGGGGCATCTAATTGGGGCTTGGGTCGCACTGGAAGACATTGACGGAAGTGGAGGATCATTTCATATTTATCCAGAATCTCATCTAAGTGGCTCAAATAAATGGGTGGGCCTCAATCACAACGAGTTCGTTGAATGGTCATTACAAGAAGCGGGGAAGTATAAAAAAAAATCCATTGTTCTCGAAAAAGGCGATGTTCTCCTTTGGCATCCATCATTAATACATGGATCATCTCAACAAAAAAATGTTGGGGCATCAAGAAAATCATTAACAGCCCATTATTATCCGACAAAATACTTAAGAGGCGGGGGAGGTATAAATAACAAGGATCGGACTAAGAGTTACCTAAATAAGTTAAGGAAACAACAAAGATCATCAAGAACATATGGCTACCCAATTTCATGTCGATCCTCAAGACGCTCTATCTTAAAGTTTGTTAGTATTGGAATAGTCAAATATATATTAAATGACTTCCTGAACAACCCCAAAAATCTTATGAATAGAAAGCATTACAACAAATTTTAGAATGTATTATGTTCACTAATATTGATTTTATAAATAAATTCAAAGATATAAAATTACTTGTTCAATCAGTTATAGGTATTACCGGTTTCGAATTGATAAGAAAAGATAAGGCTGAGCAAGTTAGCCAACTACCCCACTATGTATATTTGTTTAATAAACTAACTAAGAAAAAGAAAGAAAAGATATCTAGATTGCTTACTAAGTCAACCTCACAATTAGCTCAAGACTTGTTCGTTGCTGCAAATAGTGAGCCGAAAAATCAAAACTTTTTTGTAGAGTTTGGAGCTACTGATGGGGTTACAAATAGCAACACTCTTCTACTTGAAAAAGAATTAGGCTGGAATGGAATCCTTGTTGAACCTGCAACAATCTGGCAGGATGCTCTGACTAGGAATAGGTTATGTAAAATCGATAAAAGATGCGTATATCCTAAAAGTGGTCAATATTTAACTTTTCTAGAGGTTGATAATGAGGGTTCGGCTGAGCCAGGATTATCTGGCCTAAAGGAATTTGCAAATAATGGAGACTGGGCTTCGAGAATAAGGTTAAGCAAATCAACTAAAAGTATTGTAGAAACAATATCTCTTAATGATTTATTGGACTTTCACAAAGCTCCAAAAACTATTGACTATATGTCAATAGATACTGAAGGTAGTGAGTTGGAAATCCTAAAATCATATAATTTCAACGAAAGAAAAATCAATATTATTACTGTCGAGCATAACTGGCATAAAAACAACAGGTCTCAAATATATCAACTATTAACGAGTAAGGGATACATTAGAGTACTTGAGGAAATTTCACTATTTGATGATTGGTATATACTAGAAAATCTCCTGCAAAAATACTAAAATTGGTAAATGCTTAAAATAATTAAAGGCGAAGATTGGCTTACTAAGTTTATATTATTAACGTTGTATCTGTTTTGTTTCTCTGCATTTGCAAGTATAGTTTTTATAGGTATAAAATCAACTGGGAAGCCATTGCTATACGAAGATAGCTTTGCATTATTAAAAAGCGATAGCGAAGCTTTTATCAATTGGGCTTTAACACCTCATAATGGCCATCCAATCGTATTCCTAAGGATATTAGATACTCTCTTGGTAAAAATAATTAAACCTTTTGCTGGATATAATATCCTAATATCATCAATAATACTTCTATTAGGTATGATAAGTATTAGTAAGACTATAAATATATATGAAAGCAATAAGTTAAATGCTCTAATTGCTACTTTATCAAGCTGGATATTATGGTTATCTCCTTGGCAATGGGAAAACATTATATGGGAATTTCAAACACCTTGGTTTTTAATTTCTACTCTGGTACTTATACACACCTTTTGCTTGGCTAGTTTAAATAAGAAGAAAGAACTCTCAATAGATTTAAAGTATATAAAGCTGTATCTTTTAATTAGCCCGCTAATAGCGATTGTTAGTTCTGGACAAGGTATTTGCTATTCCCTGGTTGTTATTATATCAGGAATCTACATAAGAAGAGTTAGGAAGAGCTCAATTGTTGGAGGTCTTCTATCAATAGGATTGCTGTTAATAATCAAGCTAAGTTACTCAACTGGAATTTATACTATAAATGATAAAGCACCCGTACAAATATTAAACTCACTAGGCCACTTCATAATCCTATTTGTAAGTATCTTCAAAGCCTCTATAAGTTCTTTTAACCAGGAAAGTAAAATAGATTGGATAATACCTATAATATCATCAACATTACTTATAACTACTCTGATTAAACTAATATCTAAAAAAGCTACTAATAATAGAAATATGATAAAAGTTGCGATCAAAAATGGCTCATTCTCACCAGCCATTTTTGCAATAATTTTTGGTATTATAACATGCGTAAGTAGATCAAATTATGGCTTTCATCAAGCTGCTGTTTCTAGGTACCTAACATG
Source organism: Prochlorococcus sp. AG-409-F19 (assembly GCA_003215795.1). Classification (GTDB taxonomy): domain Bacteria; phylum Cyanobacteriota; class Cyanobacteriia; order PCC-6307; family Cyanobiaceae; genus Prochlorococcus_E. The sequence continues at coordinate 28,004 of QCJV01000005.1, read as the reverse complement.
CTCTTCTTTGCTTCCGATTAGCTTGATTCTCATTATATGTTCACTAAATGGTAAATATTTAACAACTAATGATTACAAAAGAATAGTAAGCTTTAAACATGATTACCTAAATTTAGGTTTAATATTTTCCCTACTGCTAATAATAAATTCAGTTTCCTTTTATACAACAATTAGTCAAACGCAGGTCGCCTATTCACAAAGGCAAAAAAATTTCATGCTTCTATTAAATACTTGTGACCTGAAACTTAATAAGAGTATCAAAGAAGATATTAGAGAAGCACAATTAGAAGAGATGCATAAGAAATTCTATTCTTCTCCTGGAGTCAATATACCACCTCAACCTGGATCAAATAATTACAAATATTTTAAAAAGAATCTGGAAAGCAAAATTTGCAAATCAATTATCTATCATTACTAAATAAAATAATTAATAAAAGCTAGAAGCAATATATTTATTTAAATAAAGTCCTAAAAGCAGCATTGATAAAACGATTAAAATCAAGTATTTATACTCTAGAAAGTGATAGGAAATGCTCAAAATTACTGTAGAAAATATATAAAGAGAAGCCGTAAAAGAATGACTTTTTCCTGCTAGAACAAGGCGCTGATATAAGTGCTTTCTATGAGGACTGAAAATATTCTCACGATTAAATAAACGAGCTAATAAGGTAAAGATAGCATCTAGGGTAAGTGGAGAGGAGATTAATAAAATAGAAATAAAATTCGCTGTAGAATCAGATTGAATCAAAACTGCAAAATAAAGAGCTCCTAAAAATGTACTTCCGATATCACCCATAAAAACCTTGGAAGGACTCCAATTAAAATAAAGAAAAGCTGCTAAAGAAGAAATTAAAGGATATAACGGTAACCCTAGTGATGTAGACAAAGATGCAAAGATTACAATCATGCATCCTGCTACAAGGCCGTCGATACCATCCATAAAATTTATAAAGTTTATAAGTGACGTTCCTAATAACAAGAAAAATACTAGGTAAGGGAAATTAATAAAGGAGAATAGGTTCAACGTAGAGTTAAAAATAGGGTTAAAATAAAAAATAATAAAGTAAACTGTGAGAAATTGAATAAGATATCTAACAAGAGAAGAAATTGAATATCTGTCGTCTAAAAAACTAACAACTGCTAAGGGGACAAAAAACAACAAATAATAAGACCTACTGAATACTATGATGAATAGTGTTGTAATTAAAAAAACAACACCTCCACCTCTTGCTTTTGCAATAGAATGAGAACTTCTAGAGTTTGGTAGGTCAGCAAAATATCTGCTAAGAAATGGAAGCAGCGCTCTTAATAAGAAATAGTTCAATAAATAGGTTATTAATAGTAATATAAATACGCTCAATTTAATTATTTACTGGAAATGAAGCAGGTAAATCCTTAGTAATAACAAAACTCTCTTTAAAACCAGCTAAATCAGAAAAGACTCTAAGTAGACTTTCTCCTATTTTAGGTAAAACTAGTAATATAGGAAAAATAATCAAAAGATACAATCTCTTAGGAATTCTAATGATTAGACAGTTCCTAATAGGGCTTCTCTTAGGAAAAGATAATTGAATCTTTTTAAGCAAATCATAGTAGGAAATCTGATCATCTCCCCCAACACAAATCATAGGAGGGTAGGGGGGATTCTCTATTTGCTTATAATTAGCTAGGGCAATATTATAAGCGACATTGGCAAGTTGAGATGCATGTATGGGTTGACGAAGTCCTGAATTATGAGGGAATAGAATAAAAGGACAATATTTCATTATATTTTGTAGCTGGCTTATATTACGATCATTATAATTAGAAACTGATCCATAAATCATAGAAGGTCTTATAATAGTGCAAGGGATCGAGTATTTTCTAGCAATACTTAAAATTATATTTTCAGATTCAATAAGCCTCTTAGAGAGAGTCTTGTCAAATTGATTAAAAGCATAAGCTTTTGTTAAAGCGGAGGAAGAAGAGGTTACAATTAAGGAATTAAGGCCTATAAGGCTATTGGGATAAGCCTGTATCAGTTTAGTGAGAAAATTTGAAAACACCCAAATAGGCACCAAAGATATAACTATAGAGTTCTCGGTATTTATCGAATAGGAGAAATCCTCTGGTTTTGATAAGTCAGTATAAAAAGAATCTGAATTGTTACGAGAATAGGAACAAATTTTAGCTCTGCCTTTTTTGTGTATAAGCTTTTGGAGAGCTTGACCTGCTGCTGTGGTAATACCAAAGATATGAATTAACATAAAGATTATCATAATTATTCAATATAAAACTATACCCCATTTAATAAAATATTTCAGCAAAGAGACAACTAAAAAAAACATCTGTTTAATAGACTTATGAGACCCTCGAGCCCATCTGTGAACAACTGAAATCTGAGGTGAATGATATGTATCTCCAATAAAAGAGCATCGTCTTACAAAATCAGCATCCTCTAAATGTAAAAAAAACCTCATATCAAAGCCTCTTACAGCGAAAAAACATGATGCTTTTATTAATAGAAAACAACCTGATAGATACTGAGAAGAAATTTCTTCAGAAGAATAATTCTTATCTCTATTCTGATGTTTGATTATATATTGCTTAAAAATAGAAAATCTTTGGAGAAAATGAAATCTTCCAACTAATAAAGAAAAAAGTGTAGGATTGTGCTTAGCTGAATATTGAATATTTCCAGATAAATCTTTTATTAATGGAGCTATACAAACTGAATTTCCACGACTAATGAAAGTACTTAAAAAGTCAAGAAGAGAGGCTGGATTAAATTCAATATCAGGATTAATTACAATAATGATATCATTATTGATATCTATATTAGGACATGAGAAGATGTTATGATTATGGCCGGCACCAAAACCAATATTTTCAGATTTATAATAAGAAGCGAACTCTATAAGATTAAAATACTCTTCACTAATCAACATTTGAGTAGAGTTATCGTGAACCAAAAGAACTGTTCTAAAATAAGTCTTATCAATATACTTATTAAAATCTAGAATAGAGGTTATTAGAGGATTAATATAATTGATATCCTGATTATATAGAACAAGAGAAAAATATATAGTTTTCATATTAAAAGGGCTTAACTTTAATCAAAGGGGATTGAAAAGAGGAGATCTATAAAGATATTCAATATACATTAAACCAATAGAAACTAGTGAAAGTCTAGGAACATATGCAAGTAGTAGGCAAAATAAGGGAGTAAGGAAAAGCCAATATTTATAATAAGAGAAGGTGGGTAAAATTGCTATCGCTGCTGAAACAGAGAAAAGGCTCAGAAGTATCATGGTTTTAATAATTAAAGGGAACTCCTCATCACGTAAAGAGAAAACTCTAAAGAATCCTATAAACAAAGAAAGAATCAATAAGGAATTAGTAAAGATTGAGAAACCAAAACCAAAGGGGGTTAAGAGTGCAAAACCTATAATAGTACCAAATATTCGTATGATTAGGGGGTATTTAGATAGCAATTCTGAATCTGAATATATCAAAGAAACTTTACTTATCAAAGGGAGATTAGATAATAATGCTTCTGAGGTACCCACGGAGCTGAGTATATATTCATTAAAATTGAAACCTACTAAAAAGAAAATAACGGTGAATAAAAATATTGTAAAAACTCGAAGAGAAATTTTTCCTTGTAAACGTAGTAAATAAACTGACTGGTTTCGTAAATAATGAGATATGCGAGTAGTATGTTTCCACTGAATAGCAAACCAGCTCAATAAAAAAATAATAAACACGAGAAAAGATATCTGACTTTGGTTATCTGGCAAAAATTTACTTATGAAGAGGAAGGGTAGAAGATAAATAAATGGTAAATTACGTAAATTATTTGTAAATGCCAAATATATAAAAGATATCATGAATGATAATGAGAGGAAATGGTAAGGTACATCTGTATGAACTGCTAGAAGGAAAAAGAAGGTCGAGGGTATTGATACTACAAAGAATAAGCATCTTATCAAGATAATCTGATGTTTTGGTAGTAAACGTCTTGAGTAAATCAAGTGACAATATATAATAAGAACAAATAAAAGAGTCAAGCAACTGTTATAGAATAAATAAGTTAACGAAATGGGAAATTCTGTACAAGAATAGTGCCCGCCAAATAAATAACTATCCAATATATTATTAGGTTTGACTACCAAGCATGAAGTTTTCCTAAATAAAGGTTCTAAATCCAAAAAATTATACAGCCAGGGTAAACTACGTGCTACAGATACTTGATAAATATGAAAAATATCCGGGTAGTCATCAATCGGTATAGTGAAAATCCGAAGACAGGCGAGTATGATTGAACTCACCAGGATTGAGTTCTTGCTAAAAATCCTCAAGTTCTAATTCCCATGATATCATCATATATATATTATAAAGATTACTATTAGAAATACAAGCCTACAAGCTAATTCAATATTGTTACATAGTAGGCATACAAAATAAACTGCTAAAAATATATATAAAATAAATTAGAATATATAATCTAGCATTTTAAAGAAATATAAATTCAGTAGAACCAAATATTAAATGAGTTAACTAAGAATAATGCAAATGAAAGGAAATACTATTCTTAATGACTAATATATTTCATTTTCCCCATCTTTTGAAGAAAAGCATCCTTAATTGCTAAAAATATATATTTTACAGTACTAAGCTTAGATGAACTTAAAAGAGGGTAAGCTACTATTCTAGGGAATAGCTTTCTTAACTCTGTAACCTTCCAACCTAGTCTTGTTGATTTAGACAATATTAGGTAAATACAATTTCTTATAATATAATAAACTCTGATGTCGTTATCATGATAATTTTTTTTATAGCCAAAAAAATTAATATGTTTTCTACCTAACTTATGGAACAAAGGTATTTGAGTATTAATCATAACCTTACATCCTTTGTTGATTGCCCTTTCGCACCATTCAATATCTACATAGTCAATAAATAATTTCTCATTCATAAAGCCTACCTTATTGAAACTATCTTTACTAAAGATGCTACCGGAAGTAATAACATAACTAACTATTTTAAAATCAAAAGGATTAATTTGATAGTGGAATTCAAAAGAAGAAATATCCTTAATCTTTATGTCAACTATTGATGAACCCAACGAGACCAGCTCTGGAGTAGTAAGCTTTCCATAATTATATGAATCAATCATTGAATTTAAATAATTATTAGGGATTAAAGAATCTTGATCAAAGGTAAAAAGATAATCAAAATCTTTACTCATAAAGTAGGAAATAGCTATATTTATAGCTTTAGATATACCTTGGTTAGAGGAATTGAAATTTTCTATAACTTTATCTTGATCTATAGAAAGAGCATTATAAGTCTCGTTGCTACCATTAACAACAAGTAGAACATGAGAACCCTGTAGAAGAAGTTCATCTATTAGTAGCTGCAAAGATTTAGCAGGGTAATAGATTATAATAGTAGATAAAGTTCTAGGCATTTAGTCAACAAGATACCTTGCACCAAACTTTTGTGGAGTCTCAGAATCAGCTAGGAAGTTAATATCTGGTACAATTTCCATAGTATTTGAACATTCTGCTAGAAATGATTTTATGGCTCTCTTTAATGTATTATCATTAGCGGGTTGAATTAAATATCCCATATTTCTAGCTATTGTAGGAGATTCAACCTGACTATAACTGTGAATATTTAGCTGCGACTCTTGAAAACTTAAATACCTATTATTCTTTAATGAATAAATTCTCTTAGGTACTAATATAATAAAAAATGACTTTTTTATTAATAACTTAATAAATAACATAATCCTTATGTATTTATATATAGTTATAGAATTTACTGCTTAAAAAAACCGCATCAAATTGTTGAATTTTTCTTGATTTTGTTAATCTATGAACATCATATATTCCATAAAGTTTGTAATCATTAGAGTCAAGAATATTAAATATATGAGATACTTTACTTTGTTTTCGGTAGGTGGGTATGACGATTACCTCTAAGAGTAATATGTCTATTTGACTTTTAGCAAGAAGTTTAGAAGCTCCTTTAAGGACAAGGTATTCTAGTCCTTGGACATCTAACTTTAGTAAATTAATCTTCTTAATGTTATATTGATCGGCAAAGTAATCTATAGTATTTGTTGTAATACTCTGCAGGCTAATAGATTTTAAAGACTCATTCTCCCAAGATTGGCTAGCAGACTCATGTAGTTCAAGCAAAGAATTTGTATATGCCTTTTCATTTATTTTTATATTACTAGTCCCTTTTTTATCGGATAAGGCTAATCGAAATGTATAAATATTATCAAGCTTAAAGAATCTTCTCTGTAAGGCTTTATAAGATTCTAAATAAGGCTCAAATAAATAAGCTTTACAATGTGGAAATCTTTCTAGATAAGGAGAAATCCAATGTCCCTTAAATGCTCCAACATCAAATATGATAGGTTTCTCAGATTGTAGAGAATTTAATAAATAAATAATATCTTTGGTTAATCTTGACTTGGGAGTTATAACCCTTTTTATTAATTCTTTCAATCTTGAAAATAATATTTTAAAATTGTACATTTAAATATTTTTTGAAACTGGAAGAGGCTCAATAATCATATTTTTCAAAAACTGATCTCTTGGTAAAAGAGGTTCCATATCTTCATTTGGCCGTCCATATTTTACTTGAGGGTTTACTCGTGCTTCTGGAGGAATTACTATATTTACCATTGCACTTCTAGATAAACTTAAAAAGTTGCTAAGAGTATTGTAAGTATCTTCTGATTTTTCTAATATGAAATATTTGATATCATATGCTTCTGCTATTAAAGCAAAGTTCGGGAATGATAGGCCTCCTTTTTTAGAAGATGCGATATAATTAGAAGAAAGCCACTGATCTTGTGTTTGCTTGATCATGGAATAGCCAGAATTATTAATTAAAATTATCTTTAGAGGAATATTATGATGCATTATGGTGGCGAGTTCTTGTATTGTCATCATCAAGCTCCCATCGCCAATAATACAAACGATTTGCTTACTTTGTTTTGAAAAATAACCTCCAATAGCTGCTGGTAAAGACCAACCCATAGCTGTATTATTAAAATCATGATAAATCCTTTGTCCTTCTCTTAAGTTCATTGACTGCATAGCCCAAGCTATTGAACATCCTGTATCAATAAAAACTGTACTATCAGTATCTAGAAGTTCTGGAATGGACTTAAAGAGGTTATAAGGATCAATAGATTTATTGTTAGGAACAGAGGTGGAAGCAGTAAAGCTTTTTCTCCAAAATACAATTTTCTCTAACCATTCCTTAGTATCACATTGATTTTTTTCTAATAAGCGTAAGCTCATCCTCTTAAAGAAAATTCTCAAGTCTTCTTCTACTAATAGGTCAATGTCCAAACCAAATTGACTAAATTTACCTAATTCTGAATGATCGATGTCCACTATAATTTTTTTAGCTTCTCTTGCGAAAGTATTAATTGGCGACCCTGTGGACTTGGTATCGAGTCTAGAGCCAACAGATAATATTAAATCAGCATTTTGAACCGCAAAATTTGCGTGGCGCATCCCATGTGTACCAAAAGTGCCAATATATAGTTCGTGATTGTGCGGGATAAGGTCTGCCCCCCCCCAGGTTAATGCAACTGGAATCTTTAACTTATTAACAAAAGACAAGAAATCACTCTCTGTTTTACTTAAATGGACTCCCCAACCAGCTACCGCAACTGGCCTTTTTGATTGATCCAATAATTCCCATATTTTCTCCTCAACCTGGCTAATAGAGCTGTAATGTTTAGATTTACTTTTGTCTATGAAAATAAACGGTTCTAAAGAATTTGGATCAATATATTCTCTTTGTAAATTATCTGGGATGTCAACAAGTACTGGTCCTGGTCTATCAGAAAAAGCTATATGTACTGCTTTTTCTAACTCATATCTAATTTTATTAGGGTCCTTTATAGTAATACAATATTTTGTTATGTCACTAGCAATTGATGTTATTGGTGTTTCCTGAAAGCCGATCTGTCTAACTCCAGTCTGACCAGCCATTCGAAAGGTGCTAACTTGACCAGTTAAGACTAATATTGGAACTGAATCGTAATAACTACAACAGATCCCTGTTAGTAAATTAGTTGCCCCCGGACCACTAGTAGCAATAGCTACTCCAATATTTCCAGTAGATCGTGAGTAGCCATCTGCTGCCATTGCCGCTGCCTGCTCATGATGTGTACAGACATATTCGAGATCTTTATGAGCTGCTAATGAATGTATCAAGTGAAGAGAGGCTCCACCAGAAATCGCAAATACAGTCCTGACATCAAGCTTTGCTATAAAGTCAGCTACATAATCAGAAAGTTTTATTTTTTCTACCACGGTACACTTACTTTATTAGTAATAAATAAAGAGCCTTCTTTATAAGAGGTAGGCATATCCTCGATAGTTGTAACATTATTCCAACCTATCTTTTGGGCAAATAAATTAATATTTATTGAATTAAAATGATTAAAGATCATTGCCGCATTAGTTTCTGTACCTACTTCGACCATTGCATCTGTATTACGCCAATGATCAGAACTAGTTTCCAAAAGTATGGTAGCTTCATGACCTTCTACATCAATTTTTAGAAAATCAAAGTTAGATATTATTTCGTGAAAACAGTCGGTGTAAACTGAAAACTTATCTAATTCGCCAAACGGAGAATCTTTTGCTCCTGAGATATGACTTCCTGTTGTATTTCCTTTTACCCTTACAAATTCTACAGAGCCTTTAGTATTTGAGATAGCCTTGTTTAAGATTAATGGCTTATTATTAACAATGCCATTTAATAGAATATTTTCTTCTATTTTCTTGACATGTAATTCATCTGGTTCATATGAGGTCACTGCGTATCCTAATTTAGATAAGACAATTGAATGTAAACCTATATTGGCTCCTAAGTCGGCAACTTTATTGTATCTAGAGACATTATTTGCATAAAAACTAAACAGGATAAGTTCATCTAATCCAAAAAGGTGAGTTGAATTGATGGCTCCCATGGAGAAGAATGGAAGTTTAACCTCTCCCAAAAGACCTAAACTTGCTTTTTGCTTCCCTTTTGGGCTAAAAAGGCTTGAAGAAGCATAGGAGGCTAATCCCGAAAGATATTTATATATATACGAATCAGGTCTATGATCCCTTGGTATTAAGGGAAGTAATGATATTAACGAAGATAAAATATCCTCTTCAGAATTAATTAATTGAAAATCCAAACTAAATAAGAAATTTCTCATCTTTAATATAGCATGAAAACTTCGTCAAAGGAAAAGTCACCACCTACGATAAAAAATCTGCTTTGAGTTTAAAAGAATCTGAGGAAAAGCCTGTTATAAAGAAGTAAATGAGTATATATAATATTTATGTATTCTGTTTATTATTCATATACTCAAGGTCATCCCTTGGAACTAAGAATTCATAACCTATAAGCTTAAAAACTTCTTCGAGCCTATAAGGAATACTAGAAATTAATTTCTTAACTGATTCTGATGAGTAATCAACAACTGGTTTAATAATTGGACTACTAAACATATATAAATTATAATAAACACTGGAAACAGTCGGGAGGGTCCTATGTATCAAATTAGAATCAAATAATATTGTATCTCCTGGTTTTGGATTGAGACTTAATACATCAGCATCTCCCAAAGAATAAAAGTGCTTTATGTGAGAATCTAGCAATAACTCTATCTGAGTAGCTTTAGATGGACTTAAAAATGTTAAAGCACTAATGCTTAGGGGGTATGAATTGGGTGTATGAATATAAGGGATATCTCTATGCCATTCTACAGTTGCTGCTATTTTATTTGGCTTATTCTCTACACATCTATTTAAGTGTAATTGATATTTACAAGGAAATATTTCCTTCAAATGAGAATGAATTATACTATTAAGCATAAGATCCCTATAACTATTAAAGAATATAAAAGGACTTCTAAATACTCCTGCATATGTATTGCTACTTTCTATATGATAAGGATATTTATTTCGAATACCATTCAAGCTAGTAATTAACTCCTCACATTTTGCAAAAGAGATATTATTTTTAATTATAATATAACCTTTATCAAAAAGTTTTCTTATTGATTCAGACTTATCGCTTGTATAGAAATTGCTGACGATATCCAAGCCCGGGTGTGTTTTAGACATATATCAATGAATTATTATTTTTCTAATTATAATATAACATAAAATTCAACTTTCAATACTTGCATAAAATTGCAGATTCTGGGAAAATCAATGAATGGTAGAAATTAAGTGTTAATGAACGCAATTGTCCTTTCTGCCACTTCAGATATTGGAGCAAGGCTTGTAGAATCTCTAGCAAATAAAGGTTACAATGTTTTTGGGACATATAATACAACCAAACCAAACAGAAGTATCCTTCCAGAGCAAAATTTAATAAAGTTAAATATAAAAGATTTCAACTCAACTACATTTACAAATTGGCTGTCTGAGATTTCTACATGGGAATTATTTATATCTTGCATAGGAACTCAAGAACCCGTTGGAAGAATTGAAGATTTAGATCCAAAAGATTGGGTCGAAGGTGTAACTAATAACTCTACTAATCAAATAGCTGCTTTAATGAAAGCTTTACCTTACAGGAAAAAGAATTTCACCTCTAATGCAATATTCTTTGCAGGGGGTGGTACTAATAATGCAACGCCGGCATATTCTGCTCAAACTCTAGGTAAAATAGCTTTAATTAAAGCAGTAGAACTAATAGACTATGAGATAGAAGATTTAAAATGCACAATATTAGGCCCTGGTTGGGTTAAAACAAAAATCCATGCTGCTACTTTAAAAGCAAAAGCCAATGCTGGAATGAATTATAAGAAAACTATAAATATGCTGAACTCCCCCCAGAAGCTCAACACAATTGAAAAAGTCTTGGACGATATATATTCATTAATATCTCTCCCAAAAGAACTAGTTGGGGGGAGAAACTTTTCTTCTGTTTACGACATACTAACTGAAGAAAACCTAAGAAGACTTTTTGAAAAAGATAAAGATTTTTATAGGCTAAGAAGAAATTTAAATAACAGTTGAAATCAGTTATTTCTAATTACTTAGGTTTATAACAAAATTATCGACTATTTCCTCAATTCTATCAATCATTGCTTCTGTAATTACTGGTGAACATCCTACGAAGAAAACATTATCAAGAACTTTAGATGCATTTGGAAAATCATTGGGATCTTCCATCCCTTTATAAGCTGGGTGTTTAAGGATATTACCAGCAAAATAATTTCTAGTTTGAAGTTTATTCTCTTCTAAAAACTGAACCAATTGAGACTTTAGCGTAGATTTTGGGTCATCATCATCACACACAATGGGGACCCCAAACCATGAAGTTTCTGCATTAGTTTTTTCCTTGACAACTCGTAATCCAGGTATTTTTTCAAATATATCACTAAGTTTATCTTTGTTTTGTCTTCTAATACGATGTATATGATCGTATTTACTAAGTTGAACTAAGCCTATTGCGCCAAGCATATCTATGGGCTTAAGGTTATATCCTTGCACACTAAATACATATTTGTGATCTATCTCTCTGTCGTAATTTTGTAACCATTTACTAAACCTTTTACCACAAACACCATTTGATAATTTATTCTGAGCGCCTACACAATAACAAGCTCTTCCCCACCAAGCAAAACTCCTAGCCAGACTAATAACCTCCGGAATATTAGAAGAAACCATGCCTCCTTCAATTGTAGTTATATGATGGGCAGGATAAAAAGAACACGAAGAGGCTACAGAGTTCTTTGTCAGGTAATCCCCTTTCCATTTACTACCAAGACTATCACAATTATCTGCTATATAATGAATCTTATACTGATTAATAATTTCAAATAATTTATCCATATCATATGGATTACCCAAAACTGGTGAAGAAAATAATGCTTTAGTTCTATTTGTTATTTTTTTTTCCAATTCATCTAAAGACCAATTAAGATCGTCAAAATCAATGTCTACAAAAACAGGTTTTAATTTATTCTGTAATATAGGGTTTATTGTAGTAGGAAAACCACATGCACAAACAATAATTTCATCATAGTCATCCCACTCAAAATATTCTTTTAAAGCTGCAATCATAACAAGATTTGCAGAAGAGCCTGAATTGACCATAAGAGAGCTTTTAAACTCAAACTTTCTAGAAAATTCAACTTCAAATTTATTAACTTGCTCTCCAGATGAAAGCCACTTTGCATTTAGCAAAGATCCTATGGCTGCTGATATTTCCTTTTGGTCCCAATAAGGACCTGAGTAATATATTGGATCTCCATTGCTCCATCCCTTATTCGCAAGATATGAGAAAAGATCCTCATTAGTGGGATCTAATGACTCAAGGAAGTCATCAACTAAGTTATTTATTGACATAATTCCAACGTTGTATTAGTAATAATTTTTTGATCCAAGACCTTTCTCATTATAAGCCAAAAATAGCTTGCTTCAAATCTGACCAATAAATACCTAATCAAATGCAAAATCCTCGATTATTTGCTTAATAGTGTAGCGAGGTTCAAATCCAAAAGAAAATAATTTGTTCAAATTCATCCAAAAATCGTTGTTTTACATTGTCTTTTCAAATAATAGGATGTCAATATATGAGCTCTATAGTATTGAGTTTAATGTTTGTTTTCCATATTCTATAATATTAGGCATTTTTATTGGTTTAGCAGGGCCAAAATTATAAATCTCATTTAGATTTCTATTTTCAGCTAATTGAGTTAGAAACCTTTCGTACAGATATTTTCATAGCCTTAAAAATCCTACTACAAAAATATATAATAAGCTGTTATACAGTATTATATGGGCAAGCAGGGTTCAAGAATATTAAAAGATTAACTTGTTGGGTATGAAATTTTAATTTCTTAAAAGAAGAATTAAAGTCCTAAACCTTTTCTCTAGATATTGCTTTTGGAGAACAATCAGCTGAAATTATAACTTCTATTTCTTTGGATATTGTCTGTTTAGATACTGAGCCTAATGCTCTAATTAATGTGTCGGTATTATATGAGCTCGGACTAAAACAGTTAAAGAATAATTGGTAAGCATAATTTAAGGAATCATCCCTTTATTGATAAGTATTGCTAAAAAGGTCCCTTAAACCAATCACCTGGAACATCATGGGGGGCTGGAGGAGGTAAATCATTAAAAGGGTCTAGTGAGTCAATTCCCATCATGTCTAAGACTTTTTTTGCTATATCAGCAGCTCTCTTGTAAAAACTTTTAGTTAATCCAAAACTTGTTGGCTCAGGGACATCAGGCATTGCAATTTGAGCTGGTGGATGGGTAAGGAATTCAAAGTTATTTATTAAAACTCTAGATATAATATCTGAAGATACAGAGCAAGTCGTAAATCCAGTATCTAATACTAATATTTTACCTGTTTTTTTTAAGGATTCACTTATAGCCTTCATATCAATCGGCTTAATTGACCTTAAGTCAATTAAGTCAACTGATACTCCATTTTTCCGCAAATATTTCTCTGCAATTTGAGCCTCAATTGTCAGGTAAGACATAGATACAATTGTTATATCATTACCATCTACTAGTTTTTTTGAGGTTCCTATTTCTATTCTGAAATCATTATCAGGAACTTCACCAACAGTATTATGAAGCCATCGATGTTCTAAGAAGACAACTGGATTTGGATCAAAAATAGAACTTATCAACAATCCCTTTGCATCTTCAGGAGAACTAGGCATTACAACCTTCAACCCCGGGATATGGGCAAACCAAGCTTGGAGATTCTGAGAATGTGTAGGTCCCTGTCCCCATCCTCTGCCAAGAATAAGTCTTATAGTAATTGGAATATTTACTGTGCCGCCAAACATATAATGCATTTTTGCTGCCCCATTAACTAATTGGTCAAGAGCAAGTAGAAAGAAATCAAGCCTTTGATGAGTCATTACAGGTTTAATTCCTACCATAGAGGCCCCAATACCGACTCCTGTCATTGCATTTTCAGAAGTAGGCATATCAAAGACTCTTTTTTTTCCATATTTCTTTTCTAATCCAAGTGTTGTTCCAAAAATGCCCTTTGGATCAGTAGCTCCTAAACCATAACAAATTACAGATTTATCTAATGCCATTGCTTGGTCAATAGCTGAATTAATAGCTTTGCCAAAGGTTATCTTTGTCATATCAAAAGAATATTATTGGCAGTATATTGAAGTATAAGCATGACTGGGATCAGGGTATGAAGCTTTCTTAGCTTTTTCAAAAGCCTCTTCAACTTCCTTAAAAATATTTTGATCGATCTGTTCCAACTTATTTACAACCTCAATAGAGTAGTTATTTTTTAAATAATCAACAAAAGTTTTTATAGGATCCCTTCTTTTCCACGTTTCATACTCTTCTTCTGTCCTATAACCAATGTCATTATCATAATTATAACCACAATGTTCTCTCCATCTATAAGTTTCAAATTCAACAAACCATGGCCCAGAGCCAGACCGAATCTCCTGACAAATCGTATTTAAAGTTTCATATGAATCAATTACATTATTGCCGTCACAACAAGCTGTTTTTGCTCCAACAGCCTCAGCTATTGTATGAATCTGCCTATCTATAGGTTGTCTTACATCTAGAGGACTATATACAGAGTATAAGTTATTCTCACAAATAAAAAGTGTTGGTAATTTTCGTAAAACAGCAAAGTTTAATGATTCATAAAATGATCCTTCTTCGATAGCTCCATCTCCTAAGAAAATACAGGAAATGTTTTTTAAGCCTTTAAGTTCTAAAGACAAAGCCAATCCAACTCCTAAAGGGATGCTATTACCAACAATTGCTGAAGTTCCCATAAAGCCTTGCTCGACATCAATTAGATGCATCGATCCTCCTTTACCTTTAGAGCAGCCACATTCTTTGCCATATAACTCAGCAATCATTTTGTCCAAGTCACCCCCCTTTGCAAGATAATGAGCATGGCCTCTATGAGTACTTATTGCATAGTCATGCTTTGTTACAACTTGCGCTAAAGCTGCGGGAACTCCTTCTTGACCAATAGAAAGATGAGTTGGGCATCTGATTTGTTTTTTCGGATACTCCTCAACTATCTTTTCTTCTACAGCACGGATTCTTCTCATAACATAATAAATATTGAACAGTATCTCTTTATCTAGAGCTAAGTCTAATTTGGTTTTGTCTTTTATATCCATAGCAATTTCCTCTATTAAAATTAATCTATCACAAGTTCAAAGTCTTCATCCATTTAACTGTATAACAATTATCAGAATCAGGAAGATTTGAATTTCTATAAGCTTCAGTGATTTCATCTATTGCAGACTGGACTGAATACTGAGGCTGAAAACCTGTATTAAGTAATTTAGTTGAATCCTGCCTATAAGATCTAGGGTCATTTGACTCAGAAATAATAATTTCTGAGGAAACTTTTTTTTGAATCATTTTGGCAATATCCAAAATAGATATATTCTCAAAGCCAGCATTATAGCAGCCTGATTCTATATTCCTATTTGCTATAAAATGTCTATATATATTGGCTATATCCTTTATATGAATATTTGGTCTAGTTTGCAAGCCTCCAAAAACCGTCATTTTACTATTTTTTAGTGCTTGATAAGTAAACATATTTACGCTTACATCTAATCTCATTCTAGGGGATAGGCCACAAACGGTAGCTGGCCTAATGCAATGAACTTGCATATCCTCTCTATAGGATAGGAATACTCTTTCCGCTACCATCTTTGTTTTATTATAAACAGAAATAGGAACTAATTCAAGATCTTCTGTGACATTAAGTTCTTCTTTAACACCATATACACTTCCTGAACTTGCAAAAATAAATTGTTTGACACCTAATCTTTTTGACTGCTCAATTAATTGCTGACCTGCAAGAACATTTACTTCCCAGCTAAGAGTTGGATTTAATTCAACGGCAGGGTCATTTGCAATATTCGCTAAATGAATTACAACTTCCTTTCCTTCTAAAGGAATATTATCTATGTCCCTGATATCCATTTTTATATTTGTGAAATTTTGATGCTTTGGCAAATAATTACCAAACCACTGAGTATCTATTGATGTAACCTCATGACCATCTTTTAAAAGAAGGGGGATTAACACAGAGCCTTTATAACCACAACCTCCGGTAACTAAAATCTTCATAGCTTGTGCTGATAACTCCAGGGCAACTTTTCAAATAATATCAGATTACTTCTTACCCAATCCATAGTTAGAGAAATACC
This sequence comes from Prochlorococcus sp. AG-409-F19, assembly GCA_003215795.1. Classification (GTDB taxonomy): domain Bacteria; phylum Cyanobacteriota; class Cyanobacteriia; order PCC-6307; family Cyanobiaceae; genus Prochlorococcus_E. The sequence continues at coordinate 11,788 of QCJV01000005.1, read as the reverse complement.
TTCTTTCAAAGTATAATTTTCTTTCCAATTAAATTTCTGTCTCAATTTAGAACTATCCAAAAGATAATTTTGATCTTTACCTAGCCGTTCTTTCCCTACTTCAACAATCTGATCAAAATCAGAACCAACTTGGGAGATAATATTTTCAACAAGATTTCTAATAGATAATGCTTCTTTAGTTGAAATATGCCAGGTTGTTCCAGGCTCAGCATCAATAGCAATTTGAATAGTAGCATCAACTACATCTTTGATATATATAAAAGATCTCTCTGATATTCCAGCTCCATGAAGTTCCATCTTTTGATTAGTAAGTGCACTCAATAATGTTCTTGGTATTATTCTATAAAGCTGCTGTCCAGGTCCATACACATTAGCCGCTCTAGTAAAAACAACAGGAAAATCATATGCTTTAAAAAAACTAAGTAGATGAAGATCACAAGCTGCTCTACTTACAGCATATGGTGTACTTGGAGCAAAATTATAATTTTCTTTTATCCAACCTAAATCTGTGCTTCCATAAACTTCAGGTGTTGTTACATGAACGTATTTCTTAATAAATTTCTTTTTCCTTAATTCATCATGTAATGCTACTTGTGAAACGACATTAGTTTTATACCAATGGGTAGGGTTTAACCAACTTTGTGCGACCATCCCTTGCGCTGCAAAGTTAACGATATATGAAGGCTGAAAGTCATCAATAACATTCATTATTTCTTTCAATTGCGTATTTAGATTATATTGATAGAAGTTAAATAAATTTCCATCTGAAAGATTCTCTTTCTCATTTTCACTCTTACTCCATAAGTAAGGTAAAAACTCAACATTTGGTTGACTAGACCTACTAATACCAACAACATTGCAGGATGAATTAATTAATCCATTAACAAAGTGGGATCCACTGAAACTATTACTGCCTATAACAAGGAATCTTTTATTTTGTAGGTTAAGTCTTGAAGACATCAGTAAGCTTTAACAATAGAGTGGTTTTAGAAATGGGTGAATTACCCATCGTTTCTACAGCAATAGAAGCCATACAGCATGCAATTGCAGCACTACTGATCATAGACTGACCACTAGAAAGGCCTGTAGCCATAGCCGCAAGCAAAGAGTCTCCTGCACCAGCAACATCTAATGGGTTAACGGATAAAGCAGGGAAAGACTGGGTTTTAATTTTCCCAGCCGTGGTGTCATAAACAATAAAACCATCTGGTCCCAGCTTCATTACAAGTCTATCTGTTGAGGTAATCGAGATTAGTTTTTGACTAAGCTTTTCAAGTCCTGATTCATGATCTCTAAGAGCTAGGCGCGACTCTCGCTCATTAGGACACAAAAGTGAAAAGCCTTTAAATTTAGTTATGTCGCCGACCTGACTACTGCACTGTAAATCACCAAAAACCATCAAATTATGTTGCTTTGAAAGGGAAATGATTTCATCAATTATTTTTTCAGTCAAAACTCCATAAACAAAATCAGAGATAACTATGCCATTAGTAGATGGGGCCAATTCATGTAATAGATTAATCAATTTATTTTCAATTTCACTATCTATTTTGTGATCTTCTAATCTACTTACTCTAAATAGTTTCTGATTTTCTACTAAGTATCTTTTTTTAAAAGTAGTTGGTCTAGAGTCATCAGCCAATAAATGAAACTTTATATCTCTTTTATCCAACTCCTTAGAAACAATTTTCGCAACATCATCTTTACCAGTTACAGACAAGAAAGTGCACTTAGCACCTAAAGATCTTATATGGGAAGCAACAATTGCAGCACCTCCTATGAAATCTCTTTGCTTAAGTTCCTTAACTACTACAACAGGAGCTTCCGCACTTAACCCTATTGGTTCGCAAGCTGCATATTGATCAACTATTGTATCACCAATTACCAATAAATGAGTATTGTTCCAAGAATCTATAAACTCTAGTAGCTTTTCATATTTTATACCCTCTCTATTACATGTTTCACGAAACAACTTTCGCCTTGAAAGAGATAGTTCACTTTCTGAGTTAATTAATAAATCAGCATTTGCATAATGAATGTCACCAGCATGAAATTGCACTTCTCTCTTATTCGATTTCTGAATATTTATTGCATTAACAATATTTTCATCACTTGTATTTTCAAATTCTTTACCTAGAATCAAGGTTTTTGGATTTAACTTCTCTGTTACAGATTCAAGATCATCATCCTTCATTAATAATATAGAATCAGAAATTGAAAGCAGGTTAAGGGCTTCAGCCCTCTCTAATTGATTAAAAGCATATCTTCCATTCTTAGTCTGATTTAACTGGTCATTTAAAAGGGCCACAGTTAAGTGAGAACCTAACTCTTTAGCATACTTTAAATATCTTATATGACCAGCATGAATCGTAGTAAAATGACCATAAGCTAAAACCGCACCTTTTGGTATATTTTCAATTTCATCAAAAGAGTAGATCTTTGCCATTGTTTACATCTCAATTAAGATACGGCCCGCAGATTTACCATCCTTCATCGAAGTTATTGCGTCATTAATATTTTCCAACTGAAATCGTTCGGTAATCAATTCTTTATAGCATGCATTTTTATTTTTAAATAGTCTAGAGTATCTATGAATATCAATTTCTGGCCTACATTCACCACCATGAGAACCAGTTATAGTTTTTCCAAAATGCAAAGGCAAGCTATATATATTTATATTAGAACCTTTCTTAGGGACCCCAACAAGAACTAGGCGGCCTTCAGAATCCAGTAGTCGGTAACCCATCTCAATGATTCTGGGAATTCCAGTATTATCAATGAAAACGTTAAGCTTGGTATCTTTTAAAAAATCTTTAATCTCATGTTCAATATCACATTTTTGACTATTAAATGTAATGTCAGCTCCTAATTTTCGTGCTAATTCGAGCCTTTTATCAACTATATCAACTGCAATTATAGGAAAAGCCGAATATAGTGAAGCAGCTTGAATAATATTTAAGCCTACTCCACCAGCCCCAAAAACAACTAGAGATTCTCCCATCTTAATTTTTGCATTATTTTCAACCACACCAAATCCAGTAGTGATAGCACATCCAAATAAAGACGCCAGTTCAGGACTCATTGAATTTGATACCCTTGTACAACGATTCTCACTGATGATCGCATGCGTGTTGAATGTTGTGACCCAACCAGCATTAACCTTTTTACTGTTCAATGTATAGATAGGAGGGGCAGATTGAATGCCAGCTCCTTTTCTCCAATGCATCACAACTTTATCTCCAACATCTACAGTCTTAACACCTGGTCCAATATCTAAGACTTTGCCACATCCTTCATGGCCCATTAAATGAGGCAAGTAATTATCCGGACCCTTAACTCCATTTATTTCTCCTAATTGCGATCCACAAATCCCACTTAATTCAACTTTCACCAAAACCTGACCAACCAGAAGCTCATTCGGTAAATTAATTTCTTCAACAACCAAAGGGTGATTTTGCTCAACTAAAATTGCAGCTTTTACTGTTTTAGGTCTATATTTCATAAAATTCTATTCAAAGTAAATAAAAGAATAGTCACCAGAGTAGCCTGTCATTGCAAACCACCAGAGCCATTCTTTAGGAGTATTGAAGGCCTCACATGTAACCTGCCAGTATAATAGATTAGCTTTTTCAATTTCATTCCTATAACTTTCTACGCAAAGATACTTTTGATGCTTACCAACTCTCTCCATTTCTCTTAAAGCATTATTGAGATCATAAGATTCAAGACAATGAAGAGTATTGATAGAAATAACCAAATCAAAAAAATTATCTTCATATGGCAAATCAACTGCATTACCTACAAATAATCTATCTTTAATCTCAGGCTTAGAATTGTCTATTGCATAGCGTGAGATATCAATTCCATAGATCTCAGCATTTGGAACAACTTTTAGGAAGTCATATAGAAGGTATCCTTTGCCACAACCTATATCAAGGATCTTTGGCTTGTCAGGAAGTGAATAATAAGAAGCCATATTATTAGCTACTTTCTCCCACCTGCCCTCAAGATAATGATATCCACCAAAGCAGATTCTTCTATCACCATCCCAGTAATCGTAATCAAATTTTTTTGCTAAAGTGGCTGCCTTGTGTTTTGGATAATCCTGATCATTAACTCTTTTTAGATAATCTCGTTCTGTACTCTTATGAAGAATACTCATGAAATCTACTTCTTTCATTGTCAAGAATTAATTTTTACAGGTTTGTTATCTGACAACCATTGCATACACAAATGACCAACAATTAATTGAGCATCTTCTGCCAATTGCATATCTGAGGTCTTAAAATGTATAGAGGTATCTGCTAATTTCTTACACTCACCTCCGTCAAAAGCTAATATAGCAAATGAATTAATACTTAAGTCTTTGGCAATTTTCAGAGCATTGACAATATTTTGTGATTTTCCACTTCCAGATAATGCAATCAACAAATCATTTCTTTGACCTTTAACCTTCAGCTGATTAGCAAATATATTCTCATAACCTGTGTCATTAGCCAAACAAGTTAGAACTGCTGGGTTTGCCGTTAGAGCCTCTACTCTTAAGCCTGGTAAAGAAGGAGAAGATCCACAAGCACCTGCTCCGTAAAGAAAATCATTGGCTATGTGGATAGCATTTCCAGCACTACCTCCATTTCCACAAATAAAAACATTTTGGCCATTTACCCATGCACTCTTTAAGTGAATTGATAATTGCCTGATATTGTCTTTCAGGTCATCTGTAAAACATGATTGTAATTTTGATATATAGTTGTCAACAAAAGAACCGAAAGCTACAGAAGTATCCGGAACACCATTACTACTAAGCATTTTGGTGCTTTGATCTAAACTATTATAGGAATCTTTCTTGGGAGTTAAATTTACTTCCAAAGCTCAATGGCCTTTGTTAGGGAAGAATGCGTGCCAATGTCAATATAGCATCTCTCAGTAGTCCAGGAAAATATCCTGCCCATAAGCTCAGGAATAATCTGGGTACTGAAATCAGTTGTACCCGAAGGAAGATTCTTTATATATTCAATAAAGTCCTTGTCAAAAGCATATAAAGCACCATTGGCATGGTTTCCGTGAGAACCCTTACTTTTTTCAAAGAAGTTGGTGACTACATTCTGCTCATTCTTCTGAACAATCCCACATTGAGCAGGATTGTCAGTTTTAAATGTGAGCATAGTCAATAAGCAATAATTTGGCTTAGATTGATGTGCGACTAAGAATTTAGATAGATCTTCATCAGTTAAATTATCGGCGTGAATAAGTAAACCTGTTGAGTTTTTAAAAAAATCTATATTTTTAATAAGTGTTCCAGCTGTACCCAATAATTCTTTCTCATAGGATAGCTTTATATTCATACTTTCTGATTTCCATGAATTAATAAAAGCTTCAACCTGATCTTTTAAATAATGAGTGTTAATTATAACTTCGTCGCATCCTATGTCTTCTAGCATTGAAAGCCAATAAGCCAATAGAGGCTTTCCGTTAATTTCAACTAAGCATTTTGGTGTTTTCAGTGTTAATGGTCTTAATCTTGTGCCAAGACCTGCTGCAAGAAGAATAGCCTTAAGTTTTTGAGCCATGAATCTAAAAGTTAAATCTAATATTATCAATAATCAAATCTGCTAGAGTGAAGCTTGCTGTAAAAGCTGGAGATATCGCATTCATCACATGTGTACTATCCGGGCCTTCTAAACATAAGAAATCATCTTCTAGTCTTTGGGTCTCAGTGTTAAAGAGTTGGGATCTAATGCCAACTTTGTTACTCAATTCTACATCGTCATATCGTATTCTGGGAATAAGTTGTTGAGCAGACTGAATCATGATTGGCTTGAAAGTTAATAAATACTGTTCATGGACATACTTTCTAAAACCTCCCTTGTTCAATAGATACTGATTGGCTAATAAAGAAAGATTTCTAATTGAGCTAAAAAATTCTAACGATTCAAATCCTCTGTAATTCTCTCTACCTAATGCTGGAGTAGCTGTTGGACCTATATTAACTGTAGGATTATCATCAGCCGTTGGTGTAAAATGGACTCCAAGGAAAGGTACATTTAAGTCTGGAACAGGATAAACATTTGTATTAATTCTTATTTTACTATCTCTTTTAAGCGACCAATATAAACCCTTAAATGGGAAAAGGATGTACTTTCGTCCTACACCAAAAAGCCTAGCTACCTTATCGGCTTGAAGACCAGCGCAATTTATTAAATGGCTATAATTTATTTCATCTCCATTATTCAGAGTTATCATTCTTTTTCTTATATTAACTTTCCAATTATTCTGATGAAGGACAATCTTTACATTTTTCTGAATTAATTCATTCTCTAGCGTATTAAGGACTAATTTTGATTTAACAACAACAGTATTTGGGCTCCACAAAGCTCTTCCAGAAGAAGACAAGGCTTCAGGAGCAATCTTATTAAGCTCATTTTCATCTATCATCTCTACCTTAGCGCCATTTGATTTTCCTCTGTTGTAAAGAATATCTAATTGACTATCTAACTCTTCCCTCTGTGGGACTATAACTTTACCACATTCATTAATAGGAAGATTCCTTTCTTTAATCCATTTTTTTAGTCTAGTTGCCCCAGAGACACAAACTCTCGCCTTAAGTGAATCAGGTTCATAATATAACCCTGCATGTAATACTCCGCTATTAAGCCCTGAGCTATGCTTACCTAGCTCTTTCTCTTTATCTAGAACTATGATATTGTTAGTGATTTTTCTTTCTATAAGCTGATTAGCAAGCGATAAGCCAACCATCCCTCCACCAATTATAACAACATCAAAATTCACTTTTTACTCCAGATTATAAAGCAGTTGTGTAGAAAAACTCAAGAAATTGTCAATTTAAAGAACCTAGAACTGGTAGTTCCATCTAAAGATAGGGTAGATTTATTCAAATATTTTATCATATTTTCTCGTTCGTTATTTCCTTGACCAGTCCTCACATGAACAATACTTTCTATATTGGCATTCCTACCTGCCTGCTTATCTGATGGCCTATCTGCTGCCATAATCGATTTAGAAAGATGCACACCTAAATTATAGGCTGCTTCTTCTAACATGCTGGATTAGCTTTTCTCCAATTACACTTAGTGATGTCTAGTGAGCTGTATGCATAAATGGCATTAATAGAGGTGTTCTTACCTATTAAATCAATCATCCTAGAAGTAACATTTTGGTAGTCTAATCTTTTCTTGTGAAATTTCAGAGTGATTAGCAACTATAAATACAGGCCTTTTACTAATCTCAGATAACTGGAGTAATTCTATTATTCCTAATTCTAAAGTAACATCTTCAGGAGACTTAATATAATGCATCTCTTTAATTAAAACTCCAGTTTGATCTATAAAATATTGCTGTAATTAATTTGAGTTAATTAATGGAATTATAATAAATAGACCGATAATATTATTCGATAATTTTGACAAATTATAATTTATAAGACTATCTGCTTAAGAGCAAAATTACTCAACTCATAAATCTTATCACACCTTTTTAAAGTAGTAATTCTATGTGCAATCATTAATAAAGTAAGACCTTCTGATAAAGAGTAAACAGTATCAATGAGCGATGATTCTGTTGAATCGTCAAGGGCACTTGTTGCCTCGTCAAAAATAAGGACATTAGACTCTTTATAAAGGGCTCTTGCTATTGCTAAACGTTGACATTGGCCTCCACTTAATTTAACACCTCTCTCCCCAATTGTAGTATTATAACCATTGGGAAGTGTTTCTATAAAAGAGGAAATTTGTGCCTTTTTAGCCGCAATAAAGACCTTTTCTTTATTAATATTTGTTGGATCTACTCCAAAAGCAATATTCTGTAAAATAGAAGAATCAGCTAAGTAAATTCGCTGGGGAACATTTGAGATAGATGCTCGCCATTGCGATAAAAAAAGAGGGTTAGAGTTAGAGAGTTCACTTCCATCGACTTTAATATGTCCATTAGTAGGTTGCAAAAGTCCCATTATTAAATCTAGCAGTGTACTTTTCCCGCATCCTGTTTTACCTACAAAGCCAATCTTCTCTCCCTTCCTGATTTCTAGATTGATTTTATTTAAAACCTTATTACTTGAATTAGAATAACAAAAATCTACATCCCTTAGTAAAATAGAATTTGTAAATTTGAAAGATCTTTGGCTTTGTATTAATTTTCTAGTCTTATCCTGACTAATAGATAGAAGAGATAATACAGATTGAACACCAGGAGCAAAAGATCTTAAGTTAGCCCAATCATTATAGATTCCTTGCATTGCAGGAAGTAAACGTTGGGAACCTAAAGCAAAAGTACCTAACAAAGAAATGATTGTAGAAGATTCTACACCTTCCTTCGTCAAATAATAAGCAATAAGAGCTATAAGGAACAAAGATATAGACTCCAATGAAAATCTCGGAGATGCTTTAAGAAAATCATTCTGAGCTTCTCGAAATCTAATTGGTTTATCAATTTTTTTATATATTGATGTAAAATAGTTTTGATTATTACCTAAAATAACATCTCGAATGGAGCCTAGCCCCTCTTGCAATGTTTTAAGTTGTTCCTTATATGAATTAACTAATATTCTCCCATTAAAAGAAAATCTTTTACGGACAAAAATAGCTAAAAAGAAATATGCTGTTGAGAAAGTTACAAAACAGAGTAATGCTATTTTCCAATTAACTGCAACAAGCCCTGAAATTAAGAATAAAACAACAATCACAAGCGTAAGAATACGCAAAGAAGAATTTAAATAAGCTATAGTAAATGCTACATTATTAGTAGTATCATTTATTATCTGGCTAGAATTATTGTTTATATGCCATGAATAAGGTTTATACAAAATATTTGTATAAACTCTAGAACTAAGATCACTACCAATACCAGCTGCAACTTGGCCATTCATCCAAAGATTTAAAAGACGAAATAACATGGACAAAAAAGCTGCAAATATAAAAAGAGAAGTAACGAAAACCAAAAGGTTAGGGGTGTTCTCAATACCGATTTTCAGGAAACTTGAACGTAAGATTGGTATATTAATTAAGCGAGCAGGATCCGTGAGAACCAATAAAAATGGAATTACAGATGCCAATGAGACTAGCTCTGCAACACCACATATGATCATTAATACGAATAGCTGCAATAGCTGTAATTTTCTTCTTGCTGACAAACCACCCCAAATCCTCCGTTGGATAAATAGTTGACTGGTAGTTTGGCCTATATTCTTATTCATTCAAATAAAAAACTGGGGCATCAAACAGGTACTGATAATAATTGCGTTTGTACTTCTTTGTCATAGAAAAATGGTTTATTAAGTAATCTAACAGGACCTTCCTGGAAAGTCCGTGCTTTTATAAGTAATAATTGCTAGAATTAACGGTATAGAAAGGCATTAAAGAACATACTAATAAAAAAATGAATGTAAGAATATTTATAAGACTCATAGACAACTTGGGAATTAAAGAAACAATAAAGAAGATATTTTATGTTTTTATTAGCTTATACAAGCTAACGATGTTCCCTTTTAGTGTAATTTTAATACTTTATTTCCTGTCAGCCAGAGAACTTCAAATCATAAAAAAGAAGAAACTAATATCCCTAAGGATAACACCAAGATACTTTGGCCATTTTGCTATGGAACCAGCTATACTTTCATCTATAATGGAAAGTTCAAATAATTTACAGCCACTGGTATCAATTAAACAAGGAGTTGGCATAAATAATCAAAAACTTTTGTATGTTGCTAATCAATGCTTTAAGTTTATTCCTGACATTATATTGCTAATCCTAGAGCACATATATAATTTTTCTATAGAACTGACTAAACAGAAAATAAATTTATTTTACCAGCCTCTATTACCTAGAGGCTTAGTAACTAGAGAGGTGACATATATGAGATATCTAGAAACATCCAGAGACTTCAAATGGAGAAATTCTGCCAGGTCTGCACTCTCTATAAATAATACTAACACTAAAAAAATAATAATTTCTCTAAGAACAGAACACTATGGGAATTATGATAGTAATGTAGCTCCTCAACCCTGGAGAGACGCAAACTATAAAGATATTGAACACTTAATAGCAGTTTCATCGCAAGTAATAAATCCTAAATCAATATTCTTACACTTTCATTCTAGTCATAAGGAAATAATTGAAAGTTCAATTATTTGTAATAGCGGTATAAATCTTCTGGATAAGAATAAATATGATATTTTAGATATTATATCTCCTTCATCAATATTAATTAACAATGGCAATGGAGTAGGAGCAGCAGCATTGTCCTTTGGAGTCAAAACACTTTATATTCATCACACACTATGGCAATTTTGGCATACAAGTCATTCCAACTCAATTGCTTTGCCTTCTGATTTTAGAAAGGGAGAAATGAAAGGTAAGCTTGATTTAAAAGAGATCATATCTCTAGCATTCTCTCCTAAATCTATAGTGCCTTATGATTTTTATAAGAATTATTACTCCAATAACATCAGAATTAATTCTATATCTGATATTAAATCAGAAATTCTTGAAGAAACGCTTGTTCAAATTTTAAATGATAAGAAAAAGTTTAGATTGGAAAATGAGTTACTAGGGTGCAAGTTCAGATACTCTAGCGAGAGAGAAAAAAGATTCTGGGAGGATTATATATCCTCTATGCCAAGTGAATTAAGAAAATGTCACAGCGAAATAAGCCTAGAAATCTCAGATTCATATCTGGAAAATTTCGACTAATTGCTAACGAGAGCGCAATTTAAAATCGAAACAATAGTATAATTTTATATAGTGGATTTATTTATGAAATAATGAGTAATTTAAAATACACTCTATCCGCCTGCCGTCCCAAGCAATGGACTAAGAATTTACTAATATATTCTGCACCACTATTTGCATTCAATTTTTCGCCAGAAATATGGGTAAGCTCTACTAAAGCACTAGTTTGTTTTTGTATTATATCTAGTGCAATATATTTATTTAATGATTTGATAGATATCGAATTTGATAAAAAACATCCAGCAAAGTCTAAAAGACCTATTGCGGCTGGCTTAATTAAGCTCTCCAATGCAAGACTTCTCAATTTTATTCTGTTATCTATAGGGATTATAATATCAAATTCAATCTCAAATGAGTTCACATATTTAATATTAGCTTATATAATAATACAATTGTTATATAATCTTAGGCTAAAAAGGGAGCCGGTTTTTGATATTCTTTGTATATCATCTGGGTTTCTTATAAGGGCTATATCTGGAGGGGTTGCCTCTTCTATTTATATATCACACTGGTTTTTATTAACTGTAGGTTTTTTATCAATTTTTCTAGCTATAGAAAAAAGAAAAGCGGAGTTAAGGTTATCAATTTCAAGAGGTGTTCTAACTAGAGAGGTTCTCAAAAGATACTCAATAAACTTGCTGGAAAGGATGGAGGGAATAGCATCCTCAGGCTCTATAATATTTTACTCTCTATGGGCTACAGGCTCTCAGTATAATGTTAACGATGCTGGTTTGATGTTATTAACAATTCCGTTGGTGATCATTGGGATTTTTCGATATCAATTGTTGAGTGATCCAACAGAAAGTGACAGGAGGTCTAAAGCTAATAATTGGCAATCCACTGAGCTTCCTGAAGAGATTTTATTAAAAGACAACGTAATAAGAATTACACTGCTAATTTGGCTTTTAGTAATAGTTTTGATAAATTTGAATTAAATTAATTTAGCCTCTTGATCATGAAAGAGATAAATAATAACAAGATTAAAAGCACTTATGTACTAGGAAGTACAAGTGAGATGGCTATAAGCCTTTGCATTGAATTGGCC